>CAMAXT010000008.1 GCA_945862295.1 Pseudobacteriovorax antillogorgiicola | reverse complement strand
TGACGCTCTTTTAGGTGCAGATTTTTCGCTTTATCGGCAAGCTCTCGAAGTTCTTTGCGGACGTCGTCCATGTATGTGCCTCCATCAATAGATTCGAATGAGTTATATCATAGCGTTTTTGGCGATGGATTAGAGCTAGGCGATCTTCGGCATAAAACTCATGCTTAAGAGGCTTGTCGCAAACCGTGGTGCGCTTGATCGAAAATATTCACAAAAAATTGCCGCGAATGACTTTGGCTTAATGGAAGTAAAGTGTGCGATCCGAAAAAGTCGTCAAGTAGATTCTCCACGCAATCGAATATGTCTGCTCATGACTTCTTCTCAAAACAAAATGACAAAATTCCTAGAGGGCTTTCTCAGAAACAGCGATCGAGCGAAGCGTGTTCGCCTACGTTACAAGAACATTGCATGAAACATTTCATGGGCGACCAGGTCGAGACACCGCTTTGAGCTTTTTGGCGCAGCTCCATCACCTCGAAACTAGATTGGCATAGAAGCCAGGGCCTGCAAGCGCTCGACTGCTTGATACCACCAACCCGCTTGAGCATACAAGGCGCTGCCATGGAATCATGCGCGTATGGCACTGCACGCAATATAAGTCTGAAAGTAGCCGGACGTTTGATGCTCTGAGGTGGACTGCTGCGCCTTGATTCGACCAGATTATCAATGGTTTGAATCTGCTGTGAAAGCACAGATTTCACCACGTCTCCCATAGAAATTATGCCAATCAACCTTCCATCTTCGACAACGGGAAGGTGCCGGATATATTTATTTAACATCACTTCCATGCAGGCGCTGATGGTATCGTTTGGCGAAACATAGATTATGTTTTCGGTCATGATATCTTTTACGGTGGTTTCTTTTGATGAACGACCTTGCAGGATGACTTTTCGAGCGTAGTCCCGTTCTGTGATCAGTCCACGGAGAAAGCCTTGTTCGGTTACAATCAGTGCACCGAGGTTATTCTCAGCGAAAACTTTGATTGCATCGAACACTGTCGCTTCGGGTGAAATCGTGCAGACATCTAGGGATTGTTTAGACTCCAAAAGTCTTGCCACAGTCTGCACGTTGCTTGGCAAGCCCTGGAGTACCGGGTATTCATTATACTACTGTTTTTTGATGCGTTCGATAGTGCTGGTCGTAGAGAAGTTATCGACAAAAGTTATCGTTTCAACTTTTCCGCCATGCTTTTTGACAACGTCACCACCGACGATATCTTCAACCTTCCAGTCAGCGCCTTTTACAAGAACGTCAGGAACGAGGTAGGAAATAAGCTCAAGCGGGGTCTCCTCCGCAAAAGGAACAATATAGTCCGTGCAACCCAAGGCCGCCAACACACGCATGCGAGCATCGAGATTATTGACGGGTCGCGAGGGGCCTTTTAAAGCACGAACGGATTCGTCGGCATTAACACCGACAACAAGAATATCGCCGAGGGATTTTGCTTGTTCCAGATAGGTTACATGCCCGGTATGGAGAATATCGAAGCAGCCGTTTGTAAAAACTATTTTTTTCGACCGTTGTTCAGGGCCTTTGACGATATGACGAAGAGTCTCTTTATTAATCATCTTATTTAGGGATGAATAACCAGCGCGATCAGGATTTGGCCGACCACGCAGTTCGGTTTCTAATTCCTGGAGGGTAATCGGGTGCGTTCCCCATTTACCAACAACCACGCCGGCCGCCATTGTTGCGATATGCATCGACTCGCGCATTTTAGCCTTGGCAGCCATACAAAGTGCCATGACAGCCACCACGGTATCACCTGCGCCTGACACGTCATAGACTTCGCGCGCTATCGCCGGTAATTCGACGACTTTACTCTCCGCGGTATCTGGAGCCGGCACTAAAACCATGCCTTTCGCGCCTAGCGTTACGAGAACATTTTTTAGACCATATGTTTTCTGCAAGCGGCGACCGAGTTCAGCACCGGTAAAATCATTCACGGGATCAAGGCCAAGTGCCTCACAGGCTTCTTTGCGGTTCGGTGTAACAAGTGCGGCATGCAGATACTTGCCGTAGTCCATTCCCTTTGGATCTACGACAGCTGGGATGTTGCGAGCGACCGAAAGTTCTAACAGATTGCTGAGCAAGCCAATCGGTAGGGCTCCTTTGCCATAGTCACTGATGAGCAAGGCATCGAATACGAGTTTCTTAAGATTGGCCATGATGCGCTCTTGCACGTCGATCCCAATGGGATGAACGCGCTCCCAATCAACGCGCACGATCTGCTGACTATTAGCGGTGATGCGTGTTTTTCGGATAGTTGGACGGTCTTCGACTATTTCGAGATATTTGCAGTCAATCTGATCTTTACCTAGGAAGTCTTTTAAATTGCGTCCTGCTTCATCATTGCCGATCACACTCATCAGATACACTTCGCCACCGGCGAGCTTAATGTTTCGTGCTGCGTTAGCGGCACCACCGGCACCGTGAAAAGAATTTGTTACGAGGTGCACAGGAACTGGCGCTTCAGGAGAAATACGGTTCACTTGCCCATCAAGATATTCATCTAGAATGACGTCACCAACGACCGCAATGCGGATTGGTTTATCAGAACGTAGCCAAGGAATATCAGGACGAACAATCTGGCTCATAGAGCTCCCTAGAAGAAAAAAACAGTCGGTTTCCTATGGAATTTTTTACCACAGCGATATTCAGATCACCATAAAGGATGCGGCATCAGAGGGGGCATTCGTTCGGTAAACATCCCATTTGCCGCTTTTAGAGCGCGACATTTCACCAACGCCAACGCATCGATCCTTGCAAAGTACGAACAAAAAACAAATTGAGGAACTGTCACAGGTGTTTGACGTGAAAGCGTTGTGGCACCGCGGATTAAAAACGACAAATTTGATTCATCGAACTAATGTATTTTATATCTTTTATATTAGTAGGTTATATGGAATTCGGCATCGGGGGAGGACAGATATTTAGCCGTCGGTTTTTTGTCGCAATAAACGTCACGGCCTTGACGTCATGCGCCACAACCATGGCGACCTTTTCCTGCCTATAAACTTTTTTCCTTATGAAATTTTGCACATGCGTCGTGGGCAATAGTGGCACGTTCCTTGCTTTGACATCTCTACCGCTCAATCGACATCCAATACCCATTCATAGAAGTAATCTAGAATGCTTTTTAAACGACTGCTATTTGTCATCATTGTATTTGCTCCGGCGATGTCAATCATCGCTTCTGGCAACATCTCGCAAATCGTTTTGCCGTTAAACCAGGAACGCAACTTCACCTGGGCATACCACGAAGCAGACAATTACGTTTCGATTGAATTCCACAAGACGACACCGAAAGAACTCGAACCTTTTGAACGCTACGACGAACGGTTAATCAAAAGAGTCATCATCAAAGATATGGGCGCATACGGTTCCGAAGTTAAGCTCTACCTAAAGAATAGAAACGTCAGAGCATCGATCAACAAATTTAAAGAACCGTACCGTATCGTTGTCGACATGTTTGACGCCAACTACCAAGAAAAACATGATCCAATCACCGGTATTCCTCTCGTCGAAAGCAGCGCTAGTAACTCACCGAACGGGCCTGCCGGCTTGCAACTAGTCGTCCCGCAGGGGGAATCAGCTGGGCACTATGAACCGGTCGACAACCAACCAAATATTGGCTCGCCAGAACCACAAGAGAGTCTTGGCAAGCGACGTCTACTGCAACAGGCACCTGAGTTGTTCGTCAACGTCGGTGACTTTGATAAAGCACTGGCAGAAATTTCGAAAGGCGTTGGCCGTAAATGGGAATCTTATCCCCCTTACTTATACCGTCTTGAAACACCTGACTTTCAACTTGGCTCAACGGACAGCACATCAGGAACTAGCAGCTTAAACGCTCTAACCTCTGCTGAAGCAATGGCTGAATTTGCAGGCAAACAGTTCGACTTTAAAGACGAGAACAAAGCTTACGTTGCTTATCAACAAGTTCTCCACAAGGATCCGGGCATCTTCGAAAGAGACGCGACACACCTTTGGAAGTTTGCAGAAATTCACCTTGGCCAAGAGAACCTAACTCTCGCACGCAGCTACTACGAAACTCTCGTTGAGAAACACCCAGGCAGCTTTCTTGCGGAATTTGCCAAACTAAGAATCTTGGACATTGCTTCTTACAGAGCAATACAAAACAACCAGACAAATCTTTTACCTGCATTAGCAGCGAAGCTTGAATCAATCAGAGTTAGAAACATTGGCGAACTATCAGCTAACATCGCACTTAGACATGCTTTTTGGTCGGAGAAAAACACACCTAACTTCAAAAATATCGAAAACATCCCAAGCATAGAACCTAAGACGAGACAGATGCTTGAGCAGCACCTTGATATCAACAACAATGGCTTACTTAGCCGAACAGCATTTCTAACAAACGCTGTCCTTCTTAACAACTACACTCAGCCTGAGACTGTTTGGCAGAAATCTTACGGTAACTTCGCAGCAGAATTCTTCAAGCGTTTCAAAAAAAGTGTTCCAGACAGTTACATCCCAACTCTAACGAACCAGCTATATTCAAAGATCAATACGTCTTTACAGAATCTCGTAACTGAGAACAAATTGGTCGATGCTTTAGAAAATTACGAAGCATTACCAAGTACCATCAGTAGTGTTCGTAAAAACGAAGTCACAGCGTTCGCACTTGCAGAAGCTTATAGACGGATGGGCCAATTGGGTCGAGCAGCAGATCACTTCAAGATCGCCGCTGAAAAAAACGAACCAGGCCCAGAGAAGTTTAAAGCTGAGTTCTGGCAGAGCGTTACAGCTGGTGAGCAAGCTGCACAACTCAAGAACGAAAAAGCAAAAATAGAGTTAGTTAAAAAATACGAAAACGAATCGAAAGAAGCTGACAGATCTGCGGGTTCAACATGGGCAAAGCTCAAGCCAGAGGAGCAGAAGCAACTTACAATCGCTTTTCAAGAACCTTTTGAAGATGCAATCAAAGGCGAAACGAAGCTTCGCACCCCGGCAAAAATTGTACTGACAAACTGGAATGACAAGCTGAGCACGAAAGTTGCAACCGGAGAAGAACTACAAGCAAACGCATCGGGCAAGGCAAGCTATCCACCGGGAGCCACAGTTCTTCTTCTTAGTGATCTCGCGCGCCGCTTTGAGCAAATGGGCATGAAGAAGGAACAGGAAGAATCTCGGGCGCTCCTAGCAACGATGAAGCCAGCAAGTTTCAAAGATGATAGCGGCGCTAAAAACGCCTGGGCAACAGAACTTCTTGATCAAGCTGAGAAGTACCGACAAGCGAACAGAAATCTTGATGCAGGTCGCCTCTACACTCTCATCGGCACTGAGGCAGAGAATTTCGAAGCAAGAGCAGAAACCCTCTACAAAGGTGGCCTGCTGCTCTACAACGCGGGCCGCCGCGCAGAAGCAATCGATGCGTTTAAGAAATCCGCAGAGGATGGAAATAATCTTTACTACTCAAATTTGGCTAAAGATCGTCTTAGTCAGCTTGAAGAATAACCCTAGGGGAGCAGGACACCATGTACAAGTCATCTCAAGGTAACAGTGCCGCAGCAGAAAGTCTCGTCAGCCCACAAGCCACACAAGCTGATTATCTGCGCTACGCACAACTGCAGAAGGAACAAGATCTAGCTGGTAACACTCCGGCCGAGGACCTAGTCTTTATCGCTGCTGACGATAAGATGGCTCGTATCAAAGATGTCATTGAGCAAATCAAAGACACTTCTGTGCCCATCTTCATCTCCGGCGAGTCGGGCGTTGGTAAAGAAGTTATCGCGCGCTCTATCCACAAAAACTCAAAAAGAAACAGCGAACCGTTTGTAGCGGTAAACTGCGCTGCTCTTCCTTCGAATCTCCTTGAGAGCGAACTTTTCGGTCACGAAAAAGGCTCGTTCACTGGTGCCGTACAACGCCACATTGGTAAATTCGAAATGGCAACCAACGGTACACTCCTTCTCGACGAGATCACTGAGATGGATCCATCGTTGCAAGCTAAGCTTCTCCGCGCCCTGCAAGAGAAAGAAATAGAGCGAGTTGGTGGTAACGGCCCAATCGCAGTTAACACTCGCATCATCGCAACTTCCAACAGGGACATCGCAGCAGCAGTTGCAGCTGGTCAGTTCCGCCAAGACCTTTACTACCGCTTGCACGTTATCCAACTAGAAGTACCAGCACTACGTGACCGTTCAAAAGACATTGAGATTCTCGCATGGCACTTCCTAAAAACTTACTGCGATAAATTCGCGAAGCCAATCATGGAACTTTCCCATGACGCGCGCCAAAAACTAAAAAAGCACACCTGGCCAGGTAACGTGCGTGAACTACAAAACGTTATCCAAAGAGCGGTACTCTTAACAGCTGGCAACGTAATCACTGCTGCCAACTTGCCAATCGAGCAAGATCGCACTACTGGTAGCAATGACTGGATCTCATCTTTGCCAATCGGTCGTCAGTTGCGCGAAGTCGAAACCCACTTCATCCTTGAGACGCTAAAGCATCACCAAGGAAACCGTACGCACGCCGCTAAAACCCTCGGCATTAGCTTGCGTACCCTACGTAACAAAATCAACGAATTTACCAC
Source organism: Pseudobacteriovorax antillogorgiicola (assembly GCA_945862295.1). GTDB lineage: Bacteria > Bdellovibrionota_B > Oligoflexia > Oligoflexales > CAIYRB01 > CAMAXT01. The sequence continues at coordinate 47,488 of CAMAXT010000008.1, read as the reverse complement.
TGCGGGAATTGATGTGATGGCTCCGCAAAATGGGAGATATCTATGAGCCGACTGACCGGCGGAATTTTTAACCTATCTGATAAGCTGCAAATGGCTTCTCTGGAACACCGTCACAAACGTGGCAATGTTCTTGCGGCTAACATTGCAAACTCAGAAACACCGGGCTACCGCGCTGTTGGTTATGATTTCGAAGATCAGTTAGCAACTGTCGCGGGCCTTGAGAGCACGATACCGATGAAGGTGTCTCATCCCTCTCACTACCGAAACGGTTTCACCACCGCTGACGGCAAGATCGAAGCAGAAATGTTTGTTCGTCCAACGGAGAGTATCCCGGAAGACGGCAATACGGTCGATGTAGACGGCGAAATGGTTCAAATGGCAGAAAACCAGATCCTTTTTAGATCGGCTGTCGAATCTCTCAACCGCAAAATCGGAATGATCCGATATGCAATCAATGGAGGCAGATAATGAGCTTTTTTAAGGCGATGGACATTAGTTCGTCAGGTCTTGCTGCACAGCGTCTGCGCATGAATGTTCTCAGCTCAAACCTCGCCAACGCCCAGTCCACTCGTGGCGGCGAAAACGGCGGCGTTTACAAAAGACAAGATGTTGTCTTTTCTGCGACTCCAACAGGTGGGAAGTTCGAAGATTTTCTAGAGGGTGGCGCAAACGGATCAGAACTTCAAAAAGTCGAAGTCATTGACATCCACCACGATACCAATCCTCCAAGAAAAGTGTTCGACCCGGCACACCCAGACGCAGACGCTACTGGTTTTGTCGAGATGCCGAACATACAAGTTATGTCAGAGATGGTCAACATGATCGCAGCGACACGTGCATTTGAAGCTAACGCCACTGCACTGAACGACGCTAAGCAAATGGCTATGAAAGCTCTAGAGATCGGTCGCTAATAGAACCTTCGGAGATTTTTTATGAGTACATCAGGTATTGGCAGTTCGGCGATGATGGAAAAAATCGCGAATACGCTAAAAGAGATGCAGAATGACTCGCAGAAAATGATGCGGGACTCTCAGCAGAAGCCTGCGCAAGGCATGAGCTTCATCGATCACCTTCGTTCTGGTGTCGACGAAGTCAATGCTAAGCAAAAAACAGCCGATTCTATGGCTGTTCAACTCGCCAGCGGCAAAACAGAAAATATCCACGAGACCATGCTTGCGGCTACGCAGGCAGAACTTTCGTTCAATCTAATGGTCCAAATGCGGAATAAGGCTCTAGAAGCCTACACTGAAATTATGCGCATGCCTGTCTAATCTGATCATTAAGCCAGATCAATAATCCTGATCTATATAGAGGTTGAATTTGGAGAGCACTAAACAGTTTTTCCAGAATTTCGGAACTAATAGCCGAAATTTCTGGAACAGCATGTCGATGACCAAAAAAGTCGCGTTCGGAGCTACCATTGCTCTAATCGTTGGCCTTGTTGGCGCATTGGCGGCTTCGAGAAAAACAGACACTTACGAGTACCTGTTTAAAAATCTCTCAAACGAAGACATCGACCAGATCACAACGTTCCTAAAAGCTCAGGGTCAAGAGTACGTCCTTGTGGATAAAGAGGGGATAAAAGTTCGCGCCCAGGACGCACCCATACTGAGACTAAAACTTGCTGAAGAAGGCCTTCCTAACCACGGTGTCGTTGGTTGGGAAAAATTCGATACGCAAGAATTCACTCGTACGGAGTTTGAACAAAGAATCAATAAACAGCGAGCGATTCAAGGCGAAATTACTCGAACTATTATGATGATTCCAGGTGTGAGTAACGCCAAGGTTAGCATTGTAACTCCAAAAAAGAGTCTTTTTCTGGAAGAAAAAGTGGAACCTACCGCTTCAGTTTACATCAAAACCAAACAAAACATTCAATTAGACAAAAAACAGATCAGAGGCATTGTTCACTTAGTAAGTCGTTCGGTCGAGGGACTTAGGCCCAACAATGTCTCTGTTTTCGATAGCGATGCCAAAATGATAACCGAGATCGAGAACGAAGACTTTGCATCTAAGATGACAAAAGAGATGGTCACTTATAAGCGTGACGTTGAGAAGAAGTACGAAGAAAACATTCGCAGCATTGTCGGCAAACTCGTTGGACCTGAGAAAGTTGATGTAAAAATCGACGCAGTTGTCGATTTCACGCAAGAACAACAAACGATTTCTGATGTCGATCCCGACCGAGTAGCCCCCGTGGCGAAAGAAACTACTGGCATGTCACTCTCTGGAACTGGACTAAATCCCACTGGTATTCCTGGGTCTAAGTCTAACGTTCCAGGCGAACAAGAAGAGCTAGCAGTAAATTCTTCCAGTACACAAAACAAAAAAGACTCCGAACGCATAAACTACGAAATCTCCAAGAAAGTCAGCCAAAAAACTCTGCCGGTAGGCAAGATTATGAAGGTCTCTGCTGCAGTAATCGTCGATGGCAAGCAAGAATACGGCGCTGATGGCGCACGTCCAGTTTTTGATCCAAGAACTGAAGCTGAACTTAAATCAATTGAAGATATCGTTAAAAGAACCATCGGATTCGACGACAAACGTGGGGACCTCGTTGTCGTTAGTAACATGATGTTCCAACTTGATCCAACGCAGATGGACGCGCTGAAAGAAGAGAAGAAAGAGACCAGAGAGCATATCTCTACTCTCGCAATCTCGGCAGCAATGGCATTAGCTCTAACACTCTTCTTCGCCTTTATCGTAAGACCTTACTTCCGTTGGCTCTCGTACGATCCGAACAGGAAGTATGAACAGCAGATGGTCGAAGACTATAAGCCAGACCTTGAAGTCGGCGCGTTACAGAATGTCCAAGTCAAGGAGGACGTTCCATTCGAGAAGCTAAGCCCAGCGGAACAGGTCATGTTCCTAGCGAAGAACGAACCAAAACGAACGACAGAAGCGATACGCCTCTTGCTCAATCCTCATCATTCAGCTTAGAGGTATACTTAGATGCGTCACGATGGACCTAAGAAATTCGGTCGCTTTATAAAAAAAGACTCATCGGTCATGAAAAAAGTGGCACTGGAAGAATTTCGCTTTTCGGAAATTAATCCCCTTGCCACCATCGACCAAGATAACTCTCGCCGCAGTATCGTCCATGCCAAATATCACCCAGAAGAAGAGCTCAATGAAGCTGTTCGCAAACCAAAGAAATTTGAGGATGACCTAGCTCATCCTGAAAGTCGTCGCCCTATTATCTTTCCAGTCGACTTCACTGGTGACTGGGAACGGGAAAAAAAGATGCGCAAAGACCGTAATCAGCGCAGTGACGAAGACGAAGATTTCAACTACGGAAGCGACGGTGGAGCTGGGTACGAAGGTAAATCGACAGCGTCTGCTTACGATCTAACTCAGCACAGTGCTAACGATTCTCAACGCGAGCCGAGACGTGACCCGACTGTTAAAAGCCGTGATGACAGCGACGACGAGTCAGAAATTACAAGACTACACACGCCTCTTAAGATAGCAGGTCCTGCTATCAAGGAGTTTGCACAGAATTCCATCGACGACAAATTAGGGAAAAACTTCAGCATCGGCGCGGTTCCTACGTCGCACCAAGCTGCTGCGCCGTTAAATCTAGAACAAGCAATGAATCCTAAACCTGCTCCAGCACCGGAGCTCGAGCGTTTAGTCTTGCCTGACAGTTTAGATGCTCGAAACAACTTTATTGCGAGTGCACCCACAGCAAGCGACGCAATTCACGATCTAGAGCAAAATGCTGCCGAAACGTATCGTCAACGGATTGCACAAGATAAAGTTGACCAAGAAAAAATTCAATCTCTTTACGAAGAAGCGAAAGCTAAAGGCTTCGAAGACGGGTTTCGTGCTGGTGAAGAAAAAGGCGAACTACAAGTAAGACAGAGCGCCGGTACGCTATTCCAGAAAGTTCATAGCCTCGTCGAAAGCTTCATGGAACTCAAAGGCACTGTTCTTGAAAACGTCCAGGAAAATTTCTACACGGTTAGCCAAGCCGTCGCGGAAGCACTTCTGAAACGAGAATTCAAGATCAATCCAGAATCATTCGCAACCGTCGTTCGCAAAGCCATAGAAGACGCAGTTGCGCCAAACGACTTCAAGATCCGCGTGCATCCAAAAATGGCGGACAAACTATCTGGCATCGCTGATAAACAGTTTCTAAAATCCATCATCAAAGACCCTTCTGTGGAAGATGGCGACTTCAAGATTGAGTCGAATTTGACGATGGTCGACGTAAGTATTACCAAGCTTGTATCTGATCTGATCGACCAAACTGACTTGTCGCTCTTTGAAACTGTGGAGAAGGTCGGATGACTGATACTGCTCGCCAAAATTCCTGGTTAAACGTAAAGAAATTTGACCGTAGTCAGATGGTTTCCCAGATGAGTGATATCAACTGGAATCCATCAGGGAAAGTAACCAACGTCGTCGGAACGATCGTCGAAGCTTATCTCCCCGTAACTAAGCTCGGTGCTGTCGTTAACATTTTGGTAAAAGGCAGCGCTGATGTTGTCGCTGAAGTTGTCGGCTTTAAAGACGGCAAAGCACTTCTGATTCCTTATACAAACTTAAACGGTGTATCTCCAGGTTGCCAGGTTACTGGCAAACGCTTTTTAGATAAAATTCCTGTCGGCGATCACCTGCTTGGCAAAGTAGTCGATCCATTCATGGAGTCGATGGAAGAAAAATTTGAACTTCCCGAACAACCGCAGCAGGCTTGGCTGGAGCGCATGGCGCCAAACCCGATGGAACGAACCCGTATCGAAGGAAAACTCAGCCTTGGCGTCCGCGCCATCGACGGCCTCCTCACTTTTGGTGAAGGACAGCGGATTGGTATTATGGCGGGTTCAGCGGTAGGAAAGAGCGTATTGATGGGTATGATTGCCCGTGGCTCGCAAGCGGACGTCAACGTCATCGGCCTAATTGGTGAACGGGGACGAGAAGTAAAAGAATTCGTCGAACGAGACTTAGGAGTAGAGGGCCGCAAACGCTCAGTCATCGTTTGTACCACAAGTGATCAAAGCCCGCTCATGCGTATCCGCGCTGCAAAAGCTGTTACAGCAATTGCCGAAGCATTCTCAGCCCGTGGAAAAAAAGTTCTATTGATGATGGATTCATTAACACGTGTAGCGATGGCACAGCGCGAAATTGGCCTTGCGGTCGGTGAACCACCAACCACCAAAGGCTATCCGCCTTCCGTATTCGCCATGCTTCCGCGTCTTCTTGAACGCTGTGGACCGCAAGTAGCCGGTAAAGGCAGTATCAGTGGACTTTACACTGTCCTTGTTGATGGCGATGACTTTAACGATCCGATTCCTGATGCTGTCCGTTCTATTTTAGACGGCCACATCAACTTAAGTCGATCTTTAGCATCTAGGGGCCATTTCCCAGCGATTGATATCGCAACAAGTGCCAGTCGGGTTATGCATGACATAGTCGATAAAGAGCATTGGGAAGTCTCGATGACGGTCAAGAGGCTTATCGGTGTCTACTTAGAAAACCAAGACTACATCCAAATTGGTGCTTATCAATCAGGAACCAATCCGACCTTAGATGCAGCAATCACCTTGATGCCGGCGATCGAGCAGTATCTAAGACAGAGCATGCACGAGAAATCCAATATGGATTCAGCTCTAATGGGACTAAACAACATTTTCCGAACACCAACTCAAAATAGCTAACCGACTGTCTTAATCACTCAGTCAAGGTACCAAGGAGCGTTCTCTAGATGCGTGAAACGAAGTTAAAGATCAAGCGAGTACAGCCCGTAATCAATGTCAAAAAGACCAAAGTCGATGAAGAAGCTGCTGTCCTAAACGAGATCCGAAACGAGAAAGTCATTCTTGTACGCGTTATGAGAGAGAACCAAAAAGCCTACATGGAAGGTGTCGATAAGTTGAATAGCTTACGAAATTCAGCTAGCCGCGAAAATCTCGGCAGCCTAGAGAGCTCTCTCGATTACGTGAAAGCTCAGTGGTTTCAGCTTTTTCGCAAGGTTCAGGAGATTGAGACTAAAGAAAAAGAACAGTTTTCCCGACTTGTCCTAGCGGAAACCGCGCTCCGTTCCGCGGAAAAGCTCAAGGAGAAGTACGAAAATGATTTTAGGGCCGGTCTCGCTAGGTCAGATCAGAAACTTATGGACGAATTTGCTTCTCGCAAACATTCAATGAAGTGATCGGATTATCTTATGTTGAGTCTTTTTAAAGACCCTAGAAAATTTGCTGCATTGATTATCTTTAAAGTCATCGTAGCCGGGGTTCTTTTTTCGGCATTTCAAGGATGGATCCATGTAGGTGACCTCTCACTTTCTGCTGCTGTTGAAAGTGAAAAGGCTGCGACCGAGACCAAACCCGCCGCCGAAGGAGACGCGGCAGCCAAGTCTGCAGAAGTAGAAATAAAAGAACAGCCAATACGAAAGAGCTTTCTTTCAAATCTTCTCGACCTACCTAGTCTCGACACCGAGACTGCAAAAAAAGAAGAAATAGCCACCTATATGAATATTATCGAGCGTAAGCAAAAGCAGGTCGAGGACCGTTTGAGCATGCTAACCAACCGCGAAGGCCAACTGAAAAAACTGGAAAATTCGATCGACGAAAAACTTAAAAGACTCGACGACGAACGCCGCTTTTTTTCTCAGACCATTCAAAAAGAAAAAGAGCTAAAGGGCGAGCGCATCGACAAACTCGTCTCTCTCTACGCAAAAATGGAACCGAAGAAAGCTGCGCCATTGTTCGAGAAACTTGACCGCGACTTGGTTGTTGAGCTTTTTAAACAGCTTCCGCAGAAACAAGTGACGCTCGTTCTAGAAGGCATGTCAGCCGATAAGTCTGTATCGCTCAGCGAATACTACGGTCGCGTACGTTCAGCCAAAGAGTATGACATGCTAAAAGAAATGAATACCTCGCTGAGAAGCGAATTCGACCAGTGTAAGGGCATGCCGACAGATGAAAAGACCATCGCACCAGCTGGGGAAAAAAGATAGCCTGCTTCAGGCATTTTGATCAGGACATTGAATGTGTTCTGGGCGAGGACCCACCGCTAAGATTCGAGCAGGTAACCTGCAAAAAATAAGGCACTAATGAGATCAAGCGTACCAGAAATGGTGGCTTGATCTTTTGCTTCGAGACCAATATTTGGCTTATGAACCGCGACTGAATCACCACCTGAATAAATTGAATCAGCTTTGTCGGAAACTTACGGCGGCGCTGCACTTTTGCAAGCTGCAACTTCCTGCGCTTTCTGATGAGGTAATTTCGGAAAGTCGTTTAGCCAACCTAGCTCATGCAAAAGCTCCATGGTCGATGGATGAACAGTATCACCACGGAAGTCGCGGAGAAAATCGGCATGTTTTTCCAGTACGAGAACAGAAACACCGGCTCTAGCTAAAAGCACACCAAGCATCATGCCTGCAGGACCACCGCCACCGAGCATGCACTGAGTTTTCACTAGCCTTGCCCCACCTTTTTGAATCTCCAAACGCCGATTATGCCAGATATTTATCGAGCTGCAATCGTCGCAGTAGTCTGCTACGAGTTTTTTGAGTATGGTAAGTGTCAATAAGGAGCACCATGGACTTCAAAACATCGTTCGCTGAAAACAAGCAGAACCTCACAAGGATCTGGACTGAGCGGCTCTACAAAGAGTACGAAAATGTTTTATTCCATTTTAGTATCAAACTCGTTAGACCCCAAATCGTCATCACCGACAGCACGTCTATCCTCGGACTATGGTCTTCTGAAAGCCGGACAATCAGCATATCGAGAAAACTCATCGAAATGCATGCCTGGGATATTGTCATCGAAGTGTTAAAGCACGAGATGGCTCATCAAGTCGTCTCGGAAGTTTTTAAGTTTAACGAGCAACACGGGACCTTGTTTAAAAGAGCCTGCGCGATGCTGGCAGTTGCTGACTGGGCCGCCTCGGCAACAGGGAAATTACCAGAGGCAGTTCCATCTTGGCGCGAAAAGAGTCTTTCTGATGAAGACGAACGGTTGCTAAAAAGGGCCGAAAAGTTACTGTCACTAGCCGAATCAGCAAACGAGCACGAAGCCGCATTAGCGATGCGCCGAGTTCGCGAACTCTACGAAAAATACAATATTGAGCACATTAAAGCAGCTCAAGAGACAGAACTTGTCTGGACGATTCTGACTCGGCGTAAGAAAAAGACGGACATTGTTGATTCGATGATTCTTTCGGTTCTGAATAAGCATTTTTTCGTGCGCATCATTCATACCAATCTATTCGATGCGCAAGACTGCGAAGAGTACAAGGCAGCTGAGATTGTTGGGACGAAACAGAATGTTCTGATGGCAGAATACGTCTATCACTTCCTTCGCCAGAAGGTACAAACGCTTTGTAAAGAATACCGAAAAAAGACTGGGCGTTCAGCTCTTCAAGCCAGATCTTATGCGATTGGTCTTTTGACCGGATTTATCCAAAAGCTCGACGAAGAAACTGTTGTCCCGCGCTCATCCGAGCAAACCACCCTCGTAAAAATATGTGATAAACAGATCAATGAATTTTTAAGATTTCGTCACCCAAAGATCACCAACAAAAGGTACGGGGCGAGTTACCGAGATTCGAGTTCTTACGAAAACGGTAAAAGCGATGGTAGAAAAATCTCAATTTCTAAAGGTGTTAGTCATTCGAGTGGTAGCTCGGGACGATATCTGTCTGCCAAGTAACAATGCGCTAGGCTGCTTCTGACACCTGTGGATCCTAATGCTCATCAGCTACTACTTTTACCCTAGTAGATCCCGAAGTGACGCCGACGTATCTTTCATATTAATTGCCGCAAAAGACATTCCATTTGCGTTCTTCACGGATTTTTTTGATTGATCGTGTGTATCTGAGATGCTTGACTGAATTCCCCGCAAGGTTTTCGACATGTCAGCTACACCAATAGACTGTTCGCTGAACCGTCTAAATCACTTTTTTTTTGCACTTACGATTAAAATTATTTTTTCTAAAATTAAAAAAATAGAGAGGCACACCAAACTCAATCGGCGTTTGATATTCAATACTTAACCTAGTTCATTTCGGTCAAATTTTTATACGAACGAGAAATTATTTATTATCCGCAAATAACTGATTCAGAGACAATTTTTCACTACATTTGCGGTTTTCTTTAAACAGGGCTTCTTCTAGCGGCGTATACAGCAATTAATTATTCATGATAAGTATAGATACTGAGGCAATCGCCTCGGATGACTAATTATCCATTCAAATTGAGAACAGTGCGTTGGGCGGGATTCTATGGCCAATTTGGACTTGAAGATTTTATGTGTTGACGATGAGGTGGGAATTCTAGATCTCTACGATCTAGCTATCCGCAAGGCCGGTTATACACCGATTCTCTGCAATAACCCAAAAGACGCTGTAACGGAATTCAGTTCAAACATCGACAACATAGTGCTTGTCTTGAGCGATTTTAAAATGCCTCAGATGACGGGCTTTGAACTTCGAAAAGCTCTTTTGCCAGACGGCTTGCAGATTCCGTTTGTGATCGTATCGTCGTTAGTCACTAAAGAAATGGCGCTCGCGGCTCTTGATCTCAAAATCTCCGCATTCTTTGACAAGCCAATTGACGCAGACGGCATTACTGCAATTATCGACAAAGAGGGGAAGGCCCGGCTGGAACTCATCCGAGAAACTCAAGCATTGACTGCAACCTTTATCGATGAAGCCACCAACATCCTTGAAGAGATGGACCCGGTACTACTGGCAATCGACAAAGACAGATCGAATCAGGAGAGCCTTAATTTAGTTTTTCGCGGAGCCCATACAATCAAGGGCTCTAGCGGAATTCTTAGTACAGATATTGTGACAAGATATGTGCACAAGTATGAAGACATTATTTCGGGAGTCAAAAAAGGGCAGATTCCATTTTCAGATCCTGTCTATGAGGTATTACTCAAAGGGTTTGATCGCATAAAGCTGCTTATAGCCGCCGTTGCTTCAAAGGAAATTAGGACAATCAAACTAGAGGACATCCTACCAGAACTCGCTTACTCTGAGGGTCCCTCTAAATTACAGAGCACCAAGAGCGCCGAACAAAGCGCACCCAAAGCTCCTCCGGCCGTTCAAAAACCCAAGGACAGCATCTCCGTCCCAATCAACATGCTCGACGAGCTTTCGGGTTACTCAGGAGAGATCACCGTAATTCGAAACATGGTAAACAAACTCGTCAAGGGTTTGGAGCGTCGTTACGCCGGCAACAAGGATGTTCAAAGCCTTGGTGAGCTTCTCGACGAAATGCACAAGATAAATAGTACGATTCAAACGCGCATTACGGATCTTAGAAAAGTCCCCTTATCCGGAATTCTAAAGTCCATTCCCAGAATCATCAGGGACCTTACGCGCGATCTTGGAAAATTTATTAAGCTTGAAATCGAAGGCGACTCACTTCGTGTCGACAACTCACTTGCGAACGTGTGCAGCAACAGTCTTGTGCATTTAGTGAGAAATAGCGCTGATCATGGGGTTGAGTCCCCAGCTGACAGGCTAGCTGCTGGCAAATCCGAGGGTGGATCTGTGCGGATAAAATGCGTAGAACACCGCGATGAGGTTGTGATTTCAATTTCCGATGACGGTCGTGGTATCGACCCAGCAAAAATACGAGCAAAGGCCTTGGAGAAGCAGCTTTTCTCTGAAGCGCAACTAAACAACATGACCGAGCAACAGACCTTAGGCATTATCTTCGCCTCCGGTTTTAGCACAGCAGCAAAGGTTACCGACGTGTCTGGGCGCGGTGTCGGTATGGATATGGTGCGATCGTCGGTTGAGGCTGTGGGTGGTCAAATTCAAATAGAATCAAAACCGGGAGCCGGTTCAACCTTCAATTTAAGATTACCGATTCCAAAATCAGTTCTCATCATCAACTCACTCCTAGTCGAAGCGGCTGGTCGATCGTTTGCAGTTCCTCAAGATGCAATCGTTCGCGTCATTCGCATTGAAGCCAGCCAATTCAACGGCATGGTTCAAAGCGTAGCCTCAGGTCTAGTTCTGCGCTGTAACGATCAACTATTTCCTCTCGTAGAACTTGCTGAAATTCTCAAACTCAAGACGGTCGCAACACAGGCGGCACCCTCGAACGCGGCTGTTGTAGAAGTGTTGATTTTGAAGGCCGAAAACACCGAGTACGCCTTACGAATAGACGGAATATCTGACTCTGAAGAAATCGTAGTTAAAAGAATTCCAGCCTACTTGAATCCAAAAGGAGTCTTCGGTGGCGCGACGTTCATGGGCGACGGCACCGTAGGTTTGATTATTGATGTCAATGGAATTAGCGACCTGGCCGGCCTCAAAAACATGGCTCAAACAAGCGATCGCCATAAAGAAAAGGAAGTCGACCAGCACAATGAACAAAAAGCCTTTGAGCGGAACTATCTCTTATTTCATCTTGACTCAACAGCGCTCTATGGGATTCCCCTCGAACAAGTGTTTCGATTGGAGGAAATTGATTTCAAAAAAATTCAGAGAAGTGGCGCTGAACGAGTGGTCATTTATCGCGACGGCATAATGCCACTTTTCTCAGTTGAAAAGCTTCTCAAACTTTCCCCATCATTGGCCGTCTCCGCCGCTCCAAAGGAGCGAATACCGACCATTGTAGCAAAAGGAAAAGATGGGTTTTTCGGCCTTGAAGTTTCAACACTTGTGGATATCGCTGGCAGCGATAATGAAGTTTCCGACACCATTCGCGATCGAAAGGGAGTCGTCGGCAATACCTTCATTCGAAACCACAACGTGACGATACTGGATCTACCGACCGTTTTAGGGCGTAAACTTGACTGTTAGTCAAAAAGGGATGGGGATCTGATGGCAATTACTTCAAAATTAAAAGAAGCAGCGCTCGCCGAATATCTCGACGAATGCACCGAAATGGTTGAGAGGTTTTCAAAAAATCTGTCTGCTATCGAATCGGGCAATTCGGGAAAAGAAATTTTAGCAGCAATTTACCGAGATATGCATACCATCAAAGGAACTTCGCAGCTTTTTGGTTTTTCGCAAGTGGGTCAACTTGCGCACGCCATGGAAACCTGTCTGGACCCAGTAAGAAAGGGACAAGCAAAGGTTATCCCGTCCTTAGTGGACAGTCTCTACGCCGGAATTGATATTATTACAACCCTTCTCGAGGGCATCCGCAAAGACAAACTTGAACCGGATATGAAATCGAAGCTTGGATCGTTTCTGCCTAAACTTGTAGCCATAGCTGAACTTTCCATCACCGGACTTGAGCCACCAACTAAAGATAAATCGATACCAGCCGATAACAGCGGCAATTCGGCGAATGTACCTTTAACGAGCAGTTTCGCGGCAATAGCGCCGAGCCTCCCAGCTGCAACCAAACAAGAAGGAGGCGCACTAGTGGAAGACAATAATAACACTAATGGGGAGCCGGAAAGTCCAGGATTTGGACTCTTTGATGATTCTCCCACACCTCCGGTGCACGAAAAGTCGAGTGCTGCTTCGGAAAAATTGAAAGCAAAGCAAGTTACCGTTCCTCAGATTTCGAAGCTTCCATCTGACCTATCAAAGCAATCCGACGACTCGCAGTCTGAGACCATTCGCGTCCACGTTTCCCTTCTTGACAATCTTATGAATCTCGTCGGAGAACTCGTATTAATCCGTAATCAACTCCTTCAGCACGCCAAAACGAATGACGACGACGCCAACTTCGGCAAACTCAGCCAGCGTCTCAACGTTCTCACAGCCGAACTGCAAACCGAAGTCATGAAATCTCGCATGCAGCCTATTGGGAACATCTTAAATAAATTCAACCGAGTCGTACGGGATATGGGACGCGATCTTGGGAAAAAAATTGAGCTTGAGTTGCTAGGCTCCGAGACCGAACTCGATAAGACAATTATTGAAGCTGTCAAGGATCCTCTCACCCATATAGTTAGAAATGCCATTGACCACGGTATTGAATCTCCCGCTGAACGCAGCAAAGCTGGTAAATCAGATGTCGGGCATATTCGCATTAAGGCGCACCATGAAAGTGGGCAAGTAATTATTGAAATCGCAGACGACGGTCGCGGCTTAGAGCGACAGAAAATCGGTGCCAAAGCAGTTGAAAATGGACTGGTAACAGCTGAAGCATTTGCAAAGATGACAGACCGCGAAGTGCAGTATTTGATTTTTGCTCCAGGCTTCTCAACTGCGACTTCAGTTTCCAACATTTCGGGTCGCGGAGTTGGGATGGATGTTGTCCGCACCAATGTCGAACGAATTGGGGGCGTTGTCGACCTAGTAAGTACCCCAGGGTCAGGTTCTACAATCAAACTAAAAATCCCTCTCACGCTTGCGATCGTTCCAGCGCTAATTGTACGAACAGCTCAACAACGATTTGCGATCCCTCAGACTAAGCTCGTAGAGCTTCTGCGGATTGACGAATCTGAGGCACGGAGCGAGAAAATTGAGTATCTCCAAGGTCGGCCCGTCCTACGTTTGCGAGGTCGACTTTTGCCTCTTGTCAACCTTGCCGAAATCCTCTTCAAACGAGAACTTACGACAAAGGTAGCCAAGGAAAACGGTTCGGTTCTCAATATTGTCGTACTAAATGCAGACAATTTTTTGTTTGGCCTCGTTGTTGATGAGATTGAAGACTCAGCTGACATTGTTGTGAAATCGCTATCGCAATTTCTTAAGGAGCTGACACTCTTTTCTGGCGCGACAATCATGGGTGATGGGTCCGTAGCTTTAACGATCGATGTTCTTGGGATTTCCGGAACTGTTAGGCTTGCGCCTGATGCCGACGAAACGATCTCCGCAAAGCCGAATGAAGTCTCAAAAATTAACCGACAGCAGGTCGAATCTTCTGAATTTCTCTTGGTTGATGTCGGTGCTCCAGGTAGTTATGCCATACCCCTTACTATCGTGTCTCGCCTCGAAGAATTTGAAACTTCGCGCTTCGAATTGTCGGGAGAGCAGAAAGTTATTCGATACCGCGATACTCTTCTGCCCATTTTTTCACTCCCAAAGTTTCTCCACCTGCCCTTTGAGAAGAAAAAGTCTCAAGAAGACAAGATTTCAGTCGTCGTAATTCGAAGAGGAGATCGTTACTTCGGAATCGAGGTAGAAGAAATTCAAGACGTCGTTTCAATAGCATCAGAAATAGATCAAACGGTAAAAGATCGTCCTGGAATTCTTGGAACAATGGTCGCGCAAGAACGCGTTATTGTTGTCGTTGACGTTCTTGGTATGATCGACTCCTTAAAAGCAAGAATCGAGGGGGAGCCCGTCCCAGAAGGCCTTACTGCTTCAGTAGGCAACTCTCTCAATTCAATAAGAAGGCGGCATCGCATTCTAATCGTCGAAGACAGCTCATTCTTCAGAAACTACATCCGTCAAGTCGTACAAGAAGCGGGATTTATGACAGAAGTCGCGGGCGATGGTTCTGAGGGATTTTCAACCCTTGAAGATGCTGCTCCGGGACATTTTTCATTGGTACTTTCAGACATTGAAATGCCAGTTATGGACGGCCTCGAACTCGCTAAAAAAGTCCGTTCGACACCTAAATTTGCGACCATGCCAATGATCGCAATCACCACTCGGTTCAGTAATTCTGATATCGAGCGCGGCAATCAAGCGGGTTTTACCGGATACCTAGAAAAGCTAAACGCAGAAAAACTTATCGCGGAGCTGGACTATATGTTTTGCCGTGATAACAAGGAGTACAAACGTGCAACAAACAGCTGAACTACGCCTTGTAAATTCAAATGAAGATAACGAGGTCCGGCAAACGAGCCAGTTTTCGACGTTTTACGTCAGCAACCGCCTCTACGGTATTGACGTTACCCGAGTCCAAGAAGTTGTACGCCCGATGCCGATGACTCATATACCTCTTGCTCCGGAGTACGTCACCGGACTGATCAATTTACGCGGTCAGGTCGCTACTGCGATCGGACTGCGCCAACTTTTCGGTTTGAAGGATTCACCACCTGACAGTTTCATGAATGTTGTGTGCAAGGTTGACGGCGCACTAGTGTCACTACAGGCAGATGAAATTGGAGACGTCATTGAGGTGTCTGCCAAGGATTTTGAACCGACGCCTCAAACGGTTCATGGTGACATTCGTCGGTTCATGTCCGGGATATACAAGATTTCAGGGGCACTGTTGAGTATTGTCGATATTGAGCGTGTTAATAAATATCTTAACCACAAAACCTAATCATCAACTTTTATCTTTACCAAGGAGCAGTAAATCATGAGCAACGCAGCAAACGATCTAACCGGCAAAGAAATCCATGACAAGATTGTCTCCTTAACTTCGCAGAGCGATTCGCAGGAGCGAGAAGCAATCATCAGCGCTATCAATCGGGTCCAAGCCGTCATTTCGTTCAGACTTGATGGTACGATTTTAGATGCTAATGAAAACTTTTTGAATACACTTGGATATACACTTTCGGAAGTACAAGGCAAGCATCACCGGATGTTTTGCGACTCCACGTATACGAATTCAGATGAATACCGACGCTTTTGGGAACAGCTAAGACGCGGCGAGAATGACCAAGGTGAATATCGCCGCATTGGCAAAGGCGGTAGAGAAGTTTGGATCAATGCCTCTTACAATCCCATTATCGACTCTAATGGCAGAGTCTCGAAAGTGGTCAAATTTGCGGTCGATGTAAGTAAGCAGAAGCTTCGTGACTGCGAGCTTGCTGCACTCAGCAAGTCGCAGGCCGTGATTGAATTCAATCTTGAAGGTACAGTCATTACCGCCAACGACAATTTTCTTAAGACGCTTGGGTACAGTCTCGAAGAGATAAAAGGCAAGCACCACTCGATGTTCTGCGATCCGACATACACGGGTTCAGGGGACTACCGGACCTTTTGGACCAATCTCTCCCGCGGAGAATTCCAAGCAGGCCTCTTTAAGCGAATGAATCGGTCCGGAAAAGAGATCTATATTCAGGCGTCTTACAATCCAATTTTAGACCTTAATAACCGCCCGTATAAGGTCATGAAATATGCTATGGACGTCACAAAAGAGACTCTAGAAAAATTGGCTCAGGAAGCCAATGTCGGCCGGATTCAAAGCATGATGGACAATATTCCTATCAACGTCATGATGGCGGACAAGGACGGCAACATTCTCTACATCAATCCCAGAAGCGCTCAAACCCTGAAAACAATCGAAAAAGATCTACCCATAGCTGTCAATAAAATCGTCGGAAGTAGCTTTGATATTTTCCATAAAAATCCTGCGCATCAGAAGAAACTTGTGGCTGACGATCGCAATTTACCGCATGAAGCAAAGATTGTTGTTGGTTCAAATACTCTTGCCCTATTAGCTTCTCCTGTCTACGACAACAAGAAGAACTATCTTGGCCCAATGGTAACGTGGGAAATCATCACCGACCGCTTGCTTCTCGTCAAAAATGTCGGCGAAGCGTCAAGGCAACTCGCTGCGGCTGCTGCGGAGCTCAATGCTACCGCCACTCAGCTTAGTGGCAACGCTGAAAAGTCCACTTCGGTCGCAAATTCGACAGCTGCTGCTTCGGAAGAAGTCTCCCAAGGGGTCCGCACCGTTGCAACCAACACCGAAGAGATGTCTGCTTCGATAAAGGAAATTGCGCGCAATGCATCTGAAGCTTCAAGTACAAGTGCTACAACGCTCAAACAAGCCAAAGAAACAAACATAACAATCACGAAACTCGGTGAAAGCAGTCAAGAAATTGGCAACGTCATTAAAGTCATCAGTTCCATCGCACAGCAAACCAATCTTCTTGCGTTAAACGCCACTATTGAAGCGGCTCGTGCTGGAGATGCGGGAAGAGGATTTGCTGTCGTAGCAAACGAAGTTAAGGAACTCGCCAAACAAACGGCTAAAGCTACTGAAGACATTACCAATAAGATCACCGGAATTCAAAGAGACAGCACCGGAGCAGTCGACGCAGTTGCTGCCATCGGATTGACGATTGAAAAACTCAACGGTATTGCTGGGGCAATCGCGGCGTCAGTTGAAGAGCAATCTGCAACCACCAACGAAGTATCCCGAGTAGTGCAGGAATCTGCCAAAGGCGTCCTATCAATCACTGACAACGTCAAAATTGTTTCGCAATCGGCTTCAGAGACTCTTGTTGGAGCAAATCAAGTCCTTACGGCGGCGAAATCGCTCAGCGAGCTTGCTACCAGACTTGAAGACCTAGTGAGAAAAATAGAAGTCTAGATTATATCGCAAATAATAATTTGAATATCGGGCTTCGGCCAACGAAGCCCGATATTTATACATTCAAAGGAACGGTTTTAATGCGAATTATGGTGGTGGACGATTCGGTAGTCTTTCGCTCGCAAATCAAGGCTTCCCTTGATGGTGTCGAAGGTATCAAAGTTGTCGCCGTTGCCGCTAACGGTAAGATCGCGCTTGAACGATTAGAAACGTCGGAGTGTGACTTAATTATTCTCGATCTGGAAATGCCAGAAATGACAGGGCTTGAGACGCTTGTGGAATTGAAACGGCGTAATATCCCGGTCAAAGTCATCGTTTTCGCAGCGCCGACAGCAGATGGTGCTCGCCAAGCGTTCGAAGCATTTCAAGAAGGAGCAGTTGATTTTGTTGCGAAGCCGGCTTCATCCGGCTCCCTCGAAGAAGCCCTAGAAGGGATAAAGAGAGAACTGGTCCCAAAAATACTTCAGTTTGTGAAACGGAGAGCCGCAGCACCAGTGACCGAAGGTCTCCGGCAACCTTCTTCAGCGACGCGGCCAGAAGTGCCTCAGGCGCCTAAAAAACCATATTCCACTATTGATCTCAAAATCTTTAAGCCGCGCATCATATTAGTTGCATCTTCGACCGGGGGACCATCGGCACTTGAGACTATTTTTTCGATGTTTAAGCAAATACAAAACATCAACGTGCCGATACTTATCGCGCAGCACATGCCACCAAACTTCACTGCATGTTTGGCCCAGCGGCTCGAAGTTGTAAGCGGGATTCCTGCAGCAGAGGGAAAATCCGGTGAGTTCGTTAAGCCCGGACGGATCTATATCGCACCAGGCGACTTTCACATGACGGTCCAGCGAACTTCCGATGGAGTGAACTCGGTGATTAAAATAGATCAGGGGCCGAAGCGTAATTCTGTTCGTCCGGCCGCAGACAACTTATTCGAATCTGTAGCAAAAGCCTATGGCGGGACCGTCGCGGCTTTTGTGCTGACCGGCATGGGTGAAGATGGATGTGCAGGCGCTAAGGCGATAAAGCAAGCCACAGGTGGAGTCATGATTCAATGTCGCGAATCATCGGTGGTCTGGGGCATGCCAGGATCGGTTTTTGAAGCAGAGGCATTTGATGGCATCGGCGACTTATCTGAGTGTTCGCGAACGATGATTCGAATGGCAACTTAGAGGATAGCGTATGGCAAAATTGTTCGGCGAGTACCTTGTAGAAAGAAATTTGGCAACAGTCGAGCAATTGCTAGACGCTCTCATCGAGCAATTGCGGTCTGTCCCGTCAACTGCCGAAGTCATTTACGAACTGAACCTGATGAAAAAAGTCGACCTACTAAGCATCTTTGCCCATCAGCAGTATACGGGCTCCGATTTTCGCAGTAGTGCCCAATCCCTCGGCCTCTGGGGGAATCAGCTCGCCGAAAAGGTAACAGCACATCTTCAGAACCTTCGACGTCCACTGGGCGAAATCTTAGTAGGTCGTGGACACATATCGTTAGATGGTCTGACTGCAGCCCTTGATTCCTACGTCGAATGGTGCAGTTCTTTAGGCAAAAACTTAAAGCCAACAAGTGCTGTTCCAAAGCCTGTTCAATTGCCGCAAATATCTGATAAGTCAACCTCCGCAATATCGCAGGCGATATCCGGCGAAGAATCGCTTGATCCAATTTTGGTTAAAGAATTTGTGGATGTTTACGAGTCCCAAATACGTCCGTCCATACAAGAACTAATCAAGGCAATGGGTTCCACGGCAGGAACAAAAAGTCAGCTACGTGAATACTTGAACGGTGCCCTATCGGAGTTCATCGGACTTCGCGCTGCAGCTCAGTTTCTTGGCGCAAAACGCTGCGAAACAATCGCGGCTGAAACCGTCCAGAGTTTAGAAAAAATTGTGAAATCTGAAAAACTTCTTAACCAAAGGCTCTTACTAGAAATCTTAAAGATATCGTCCCACATCATAGACAGCTTGTCTGAGATTCTAAAAGATTTTAACAGTGACTCTCATCTCGACGGTGATTCTAACATGATCGACCTTATTGAGCGCCTCTCCAAACTTAACCGTTCCCTCGGCACGGAAGAAGGGCGGCGTCTCACATGAAAGGTGGCTGGCTATGAAAGTACTTTTAGCCTGGGAAATGCCGGCACTAATCGGAATTGTGCCCTTTCCAAAGATTAGAAAACGCAATGATAGGCTTTCTATCATCAAGACTTCAAAAAATTTCATGTCTTACACCGTTGAGGGACTCGAAAAAGGCGCAACCGATTATCTGATGAATCCGTTTACTAAAGACATTCTCCTTGGAAAAATCACCCAGATTACTGGCAATGAGGTTTGATAATGGCAAGTTTCCCTAGTGAAATTCTCAAGTATTTTTCGTCTCTGATTGAAAAAGAGACCGCTATTCAATACACCAGTACTAACGGGCATCTGTTAGAAAATCGACTCCGAGATGTTGCAAAAACATGGGGGTACGCCGACATCGAAGCGTTCTGGAAGGAAGTCCAGACGAGGGGGTTGCGTTCAGTTGAGCGCGACATGGTGTTGGACTTAGCAACCAACAACGAAACATCATTTTTCCGAGATCCTGAGGTATTTGATTTTTTTCGGAACGAATTCATACCGAAGTCTACTTCGGCCAATAGCATAGTCAAAATTTGGTGTGCCGCCACAAGTACAGGGCAAGAGCCCTATTCCCTCATGATGACTCTAGCGCAGCTTAAAGATCTGGGAATTGTTCGAAACTATGATCTGCTGGCTACAGACTTCAGTGACCGTGTTCTTAAACAGGCCCAGGCAGGAATCTACTCGCAACTTGAGGTTCATCGCGGCTTGCCCGCGCCCATGCTCGTTCGCTTTTTCGACCAAGTAATGGAAAGCGGCTCAACTCTGCCAAAATTCAAAGCCAAAGCTGACCTTTTTAGAAATGTTACATTCAGACGTCAAAACTTGATTGAACCTTGGGCAAATCAAGGTCCATTTGATATTATTTTCTGTAGGAATGTACTAATTTACCAGGACGTAGAAAGCAAGAAACGAGTGATTGCACGTCTTGCCAGCGTTTTGGTTCCCGGTGGATATCTAGTCTTAGGGGGAGCCGAAAGCTTACTCGGTCTTTCGGCGGACTTTGATATGCAAATTTATGGCAAAGCATGTGTCTATAAACTCAAATCTCAATTGAAAACCTCGCCATGACAGCAACATCGTCATACAATCTACTTCGAACCACTGCGACCTTGGGAGCCGGCATCCTAAAGGCGAAGCTGGGGCGGGACGTAGCGGCAAAGCGGTACATTATTGATACGTTGTCAACTATGGGTCCGGGCCTATCTGCTAAAGCTGCGCAGCTGCTTTCACTGCATGACACATCGGAAGGCCAAGATTTTACATCTTTCGCCCTTTCACACGACGCCACTAGCGAAGCCATCAATCGCCAGGCACCAGCTCTGGCACTCCAACTCGCCGAACTTTCGCACCAATTCTATCAAGGCTCATTAGGTCAGGTGCACCGCGGAGTCCTGCGGGATGGACGCGAGGTAGCGATAAAGATTCAATACCCCGGGATCCACGATGCTATTGAAACGCAATTTTCAACTCTTGTCAGACTTGCTGAATTTTCCAAAAAAATAAAACTAGGGAACGGGTTATCCAAACCTTTCAGCGATTTCCTTCGGACAAAACTTAATCAAGAATTGGATTATACAAACGAGCTTGCTAATCAAACTCGCTTTCGACGCTATTTTTCGGAGACTTCGGAAGTTTCTGTCCCAGATGTAATAGCGGAGTTATCAACATCCACTGTCCTGGTTCAGCAGTGGTCGAAGCAACTTCCCTTAATAGGAGCTGCAACTCTATCCGTTGAAGAGCGCATAGCATTGGGCTCAGCTTTGGTCCGGGCATTTTTTGAAACACTATTTCTTCACCACGAGATTCACGCCGACCTTCACCAAGGAAATATTGGGGTGTCTGAATTTCCTCAAAAATGCCTTATTTTGTATGATTTTGGTGCCACGCTCGAGATCGCCTCCCATCACGTACAGGATTTCGCATATACGGTATCAGCCATCTATAATAAAAAAATTTTTGACCCGGAAGCTGCCTTCATCGGGCTTGGTTTCGATGCGACCGCGCTATCCGGAATGTCGGAAAAACTTTTACAATTATGGCATCTCTTCTTGGAACCTATTAGTAAAGATTTGCCGTTTTCTCCCCAGTCATGGCAATTTACCGAAACCTCCGCAGCCATCCTGGGACAAAGCCGGATGCGATTTAGGTTGGCAGGTCCGCCTTGGTTTTTGCTCTTCATGCGAGCCTATTCGAGCTTAATCGGTAGCCTCAAAACAATGGATTGCCCGGCATTCCGATGGTGGCCGATTCTTGAGCCCATCTTGAAACGCCATTTCGAAAAATCGAGGGAAACTGAACACGTCAAAACGCAGATTAGTCCGCCAAACTCTAAGGCCAAACATCTATACATTAAAGTTTTAGAAGATAATGAGGAAAAGGTATTTCTCGAACTTCCGATCCGTTCAGTTGAATGGCTCGAAGACCTGCTTCCCGACAGTGCTCGAGAGCAAGTCGCGGCACAAGGAATTGATCTAAAGCAGATTCAATCCACCGCACTAGGTTCGGGATGTTTGCCACAAACTTTATTCGATGCTGTCCTTCACAGGAAACACATCCGAGCTTGGTTGGAGTAAAGCACAATGAATGACGCCTCTTTTGCAGCAGAGTTGCAAAGAGTTTCCTTGAATGAAGCTCAAGAAATACTTGAAGATACGGAAGCTGCCTTTATGAAGATTGAATCCAATCCTGACGACGCGAAAACAATTGACAAGATATTTCGCCTTGTTCACCCAATCAAGGGCTCAGCGCAAGTCGCAGGTTTTGTTGAACTTGGAAACTTCACTCACACTTTTGAAAATTTACTTGGGCTCATCCGCGACAGAAAATTGGCCGTAACCGCCGACGTAGCTGATAACTTATTAGCTGGAAACGATAGCCTGCGTTTGTTTGTAGCTGAGCTTAAGAAAAGCGCCAATGCAGATGTTAACTGCGATCAGGTTTCTCAAAGAATTGAGCATGCGATAACTGCCGAGGTCGTTGATAAAGCTAAACCAGTTCGGAATGTCGAAACGTCGGCCAACTAGATTCTGAACGAACTCTGAAATATAAAGGTTAAACAACTTGCATAAAATTGAAATCCCTCAGATTAACGGTAAAGATTTGTCCGAGAGTAGGCTGCGATTTTCGCGCGTCGCACAAGCGCTTTTAGGCCTGATAGGCGTTGTCGTTATTGTTGGAGCGTTGACGACACCCTATATGGCCGCGGCAACCCTAGCTTATGGGCTTATGAGCATCGGTCTTCTCAATCGCAAAACAACGATTGTTCATGCTCGTCTTATGGGGAGCGCTATCGCTCTCGATCTTGGAATCGTACTTACTCTCGAACTGCAACGACATGCTATCAACACCGCCCTCAGCTTTTCTTTAACGCCAATGCAGCAGGCGCATATCGCCATGTCTTCAATCGCAACATTGCTGTATTTTCCAGTTGTCTTTCTTGGTTGGCAACGTTTTCGCGGAAAATTATCTGCGAGCGGAATGCGGTGGCATATACGGTTAGGAATTTCGGCATATGCGTTTCGGACTCTGGGATTTATTCTAATGTTTGCTTTGTTGGAGCAAAAAATTCACTAGAAACTCGCGAGAATCAAAATCTATAGCGAGCAGCGGCTTCAATACTATCTTCATGAAACACTAACCCACCAGCCCAATCCCACCGGCTTGCAAAAAATAAATTTGCCTCTAAGTCAGTTTCGATCGGCTCGTCACGCAAATAGTAAATTTCGGCCTCCAGATCTGAATAAACATACTTGGTCCATTGGAACTTTTTTTCGAGAGCAAGCTCGACTCCGCCTTTATTGTCGACCGCAAGATCCGACTCAATAAGCATTGGCAGCAAGTAACCAAATCCCGCATAGACTCTTGACCGGTCTTCTGTCACTGCGAAATTCTGTTGCGTACCCAACAGGAAGTTAAAGAAGTTCGATCGCCACCGCCGGTAGACCAAATCGGCTGTGCCTTTAGCAAAGGCTTCATACTCGCCTGACTGCATGTCCAACTCTAAGGTGTCCCATGTCCTCGACAATCTTAGATCGAGGGCAGCCGATGCCGTCGAGACGTTTAGTTCACCGTCAAAATAAATGTGTTCATGCAGATGCGGGTCATGATGTTGGGCTCCTGCAACAGCTGCACTTGGAGTAAAGGTTGAATACTTCACCACCCGTGCCATTCCTGTTTTCATGTGGAACAAGTTGTGACAATGGAGCATCCATTCGCCGGGTTCATTAGCAAAGAATTCAATTGTTCTTGTGCCATGCGGCGGTACATCAACAGTATGTTTCCAAGGCGAGAAATCACCATATGAATTTACAACCCTAAAAAAATGTCCGTGCAAATGCATGGGATGGTGCATCATGGTGTCATTTTGAAATGTGAACCTAACAACGTCTCCTTCTTTGATGATGATGTTTCGCTCTTCGTGGGATGCTTTGCCGTTGATATGCCAAATATAGCGCTCCATATCGCCGCCTAGGACGAGTTTGACGTCGTGGACAGTTTTATTGGTTGAGAAGGCTGTTTTTTCTTTAGCCTTGAGCAAATCAACGCTGAGTGAAGGTAGGACGGACTCCGTAGTTTTATCGTTGCCAATCTTCGAATGATCCATTGTCGCATGGTCCATTTTAGATTGATCCACCGCCTCTGCACCGTGCTGGCTGTGATCTCCGTGACCGGAACCATGGCCACCACCGTGATCCATCGGCGCATAGTAATCAGGAAGGGGTTTCGTCTCCGCAACAACTTTCTGACCAGCTACATTGCCGATCCATCCTGATACATAACCAGTAACATCTTGAACCGTTGCCCGCAGTTCGTAGTTTTTATCATCAGGCACCGTGAAAAGTATGTCGTAAGTCTCAGCCATCCCGACAAGAATTTCTTTGGCTTGTACCGGCTCAATATCGGTACCATCTGCAGCAATCACCTGCATTGGCAGGCCGCCTAAGGAAACATAGAAATAACTGGATGCCCCGGCATTAATAACGCGAATACGGATCTTGTCTCCAGGTTTTGCACTCGCAAGCTGCGACTCTTTTTTGCCATTGATTAGAAAAGCATCATAACCAACATCGGAGAGGTCCATCCCACCCATGCGGTCGAGTTCGTTTGCGAGATAGGTCCCCAACGACTTTGCCTTTAGTGCGCCCCAGTATGAACGCATCGAGTCTTTTTTATAAAGGTAGTAATCACCGTCTTTACGCAGGTTCTTGAGGATTTGATCGCCATCTTCATCAGACCAATCGCTTAAAACAGCAACCAGGTCCCGGTCGTATGCGATTTCTTTCTTTTTGGGATGGACGATAAAAGCGCCAAAAACGCCTTTTTGCTCCTGGAGCATAGTGTGGGAGTGGTACCAGTAGGTACCGTGCTGGCGCAGTTTAAATTTAAAGGTTCGAGATTGGTCCTTAAAAATTGGTGGCGTATTTACATACGCGACGCCGTCTTCTTCAGGTGGCAATAGTATGCCGTGCCAATGAATCGAGACTTCCTCTCCTGTGGGTATCTTGTTGATTACTTTTATTTCAACATCGTCGCCTTCAGTAAATTCAAGCGTTGGCGCAGGAATGCTTCCGTTTACGACGAGAGCAAAATCAACATCTATTTTGCCGCTCACGTTCATTACTTTTTGGGTAACGACAAGTTCGTGTTTTACAACTTTTGCTTCAGCGAATCCGGTACTGACGACGCCTAAAAACAGAGGCACCAATGAAAACAAAAAATTTCTCAAACAAGAAGTAGCTTGCATCGGGAATTCCAAATTTCGAAAAAGTTTCATGTCAAATCAGATAACTTTTGAAGAAATCACATCAAAGCCGGCATTCGAGATCGAAGCAGAAAAATCTCCTTGAATCTTTTTACTGTCGATCTTGATACTTTGTGTCTTTAAATCAACTTCAACGGATGCTTCAGCATCGACTTTCTTTATTGAATTTGTGACTGATTTAACGCAACCACCGCAAGTCATGCCCTGAACCTTGAACTCGTACATATATACCTCTCTATATTCTGATAAAAAGCTCTACGCTTCGTATAATGAAGCTTACCACCATGGGAAGGTCAAGGGTTTCCTGTTTTCAATCGTTCTTAATGGTTTATTATGTTAACTCCTTTCTTGACCCTCCCATCATTGGAAGGATTAATGTATTCTAAGCTAGATGCCTGAAAGCCATTAATTGAGAGAAGTCATAATGAAGAAAACTAAGAATAATGCGGAAAATCCTAGCGAGCAACTCACTCAGGAATTCAATATCGGCGGCATGACCTGCGCATCTTGCGTAACACGGGTCGAAAAATCGGTAAGGCGCATTCCTGGAGTAGAAAACGTCGAGGTCAATTTAGCGACTGAACGCGCTCGCGTCACCTATAAAACCCCTGAGAATGGGAACAACTTAGTAATTGATGCAATCGAACATGCAGGCTACACCGCTGCACTTATCGTCTCGCGCTCTAAACAGCAAGAAGCAAAGGACCTAGAAAAAAGACAGTCCAAAGTCGCTCAAGAAAAACAGCGGCTCATAATAGCCGCTCTGCTTTCAGCCCCGCTTGTAGCGCCAATGCTGGGTTCTATTTTCGGCTACCACTGGATGCCGCCAGGTTGGATTCAGTTTGTCCTCGCAACCCCCGTACAATTTTGGTTGGGCTGGAGATTCTACTTGGCCGGCTGGAAAGCAGCGAAAGCCAAATCTGGGAACATGGATTTACTTGTAGCTATCGGGACCTCAGCTGCCTATGGACTTAGTCTTTACTACCTCCTACTGGGCTGGGTATCTAACGCGTCTAGCCACGAACAGATGAGCCACCTCTATTTTGAAAGTTCTTCAGTCGTTATCACTCTCGTTCTTTTAGGAAAGTACCTCGAATCAAGGGCAAAAAGACAGACAACGGATGCTATTGATGCACTGCAAGCTCTTCGACCTGATACCGCACGCATTCGCCGAAATGACATTGAGATTGAAATCAGTATCACTGATATTAAATTAAAAGATATCGTCATCATAAAACCAGGCGAAAGAGTCGCGGTAGACGGCATTCTCAGAAGTGGGCAAAGCCAAGTCGACGAGTCTCTTCTGACCGGTGAGAGTTTACCTGTCATTAAAAAAATCGGCGATCAGGTCACTGGAGGTTCAATTAATGGCGAAGGGCATATCGAAGTGGAAACGATAGCTATCGGTCAGGAGTCCGTCTTAGCTCGCATGATTCGCTTAGTAGAAAACGCACAAGCTGGAAAAGCACCGATACAGCGTACTGTTGATCGAGTCAGCGCGATCTTTGTTCCAGTTGTTTTAGTCATTAGTTTGGCAACACTATTTTTCTGGGGTCTTACGAACGGAAATTGGGAAGCAGCAATTATCAACGCAGTCGCTGTCCTGGTTATCGCCTGCCCCTGCGCACTTGGACTTGCCACCCCGACTTCCATTATGGTTGGGACGGGTCAAGCGGCGAAGGCGGGTATATTAATCAAAGACGCCAACGCTCTCGAGATAGCTCATAAGGTGACAAAGGTTGCTTTTGATAAGACGGGGACCTTGACTGAAGGAAAGCCCTTTGTAACTGGACTAATTACAAAACAGCAATCAAGTAGTCAGGCACTTTTGCTTGCGGCTGCAGTACAAAGTGGCAGCGAACATCCACTTGCCAAAGCTGTATTAGCTGAGGCTGCAAAACACCAACTCACCTTTTCAACAGCTAAAAATATTAGAAATACACCAGGTTGCGGCATCGAAGGACTGGTTGACGACAAACTAGTCCTCATCGGTACAGAGGTATTCATGCGAGAACAAGGCATCGAAACCAATGCATTCCTAAACGAAGCCAAGAACCACCAACGCCTCGGTCACAGTGTTTCATATGTGGCAATAAAAGGAGAGGCTGAGGCAATCGCACTGATTGCCTTTGGAGACAAAATCAAGGAGACATCATCGGAAACTGTAAATAAGTTAACTAACCTTGGCATTTCATCCATAATGATTACCGGTGACAACGAAGGCAGCGCAAGAAATGTCGCGACAGCTGTTGGCATTTCCGAACTACGCTTTAATGTCATGCCGGCTGAAAAACTATCCATCATTGAAGCTCTTAAAAAAGAGGGCGCAATCATTGCCATGGTCGGTGACGGCATCAACGATGCTCCCGCACTCGCAGCTGCCGATGTTGGTATCGCAATGGCGACCGGAACAGACGTCGCCATGCACACCGCCGGTATTACCTTAATGCGAGGTAACCCACTACTCATCGCCGATGCCATCGATATCTCAAACCGAACCTATGCGAAGATTCGCCAAAATCTTTTTTGGGCATTTATCTACAATGTTGTTGGTATTCCACTGGCAGCAGCGGGTTTGCTCAGTCCCATTATAGCAGGGGCAGCGATGGCACTTAGCAGCGTCAGCGTCGTCAGTAATGCATTGCTACTTAGAAGATGGAAACCAGCAAGCCAAGGACCACTCAAATGAAAAAATCGATTAATATTGGCGAAGCAGCTCACCAATCCGGCATGAACGCTCGCCTCATTAGACACTACGAATCGATCGGTATAATTCCAAAACCCCTACGCACTGATACCGGCTATAGGCAGTATTCTGAAACCGATGTGCATATACTAATTTTTGTAAAAAGAGCACGTAGTCTCGGTTTCTCAATGAAAGAAATTAAAAAACTGGTAAGTCTCTGGCGCAACAAGTCACGCGCAAGTTCAGATGTCAAGGCTCTAGCAATTCAGCACATCGACGAACTTGAAAAAAAGATTTTTGCACTCCAAGAAATGACCAAGACTCTTAAGCACCTTGCGAAAAATTGCACTGGTGACCAAAGACCTCATTGTCCTATTTTAGAAAATCTTGCGAGCCAAGACGGGAACTAGGCGGTGCAGTTACATCTTATTTTGGCGTGTTGATGAAAACGGTACTTTACGTTTTTTAAAGTAATCGGAGCTATTCGAAATTGACTACTTCAGTGATTAAAAGTCAGCTACCGCAGTCTACGCCAACTGGGACTTCACCAATAATTGGACCTTTACTTCTGCCGGTCGCTTGCCTCAGCTCAAATGGCAATATGAACCTTAACGCGCGAGATTAAATTTTTTCTACAAATAATGCTCCTGCGCTCAATTTCAGAACCGAGTCTATAAAATCAGGTAATCGGTGCTGCTAGAGGCAATTAAAGTCGGG
This sequence comes from Pseudobacteriovorax antillogorgiicola, assembly GCA_945862295.1. GTDB lineage: Bacteria > Bdellovibrionota_B > Oligoflexia > Oligoflexales > CAIYRB01 > CAMAXT01. The sequence continues at coordinate 19,051 of CAMAXT010000008.1, read as the reverse complement.
CTATTTGTCGATCTGCCAAGACTGTGGATGGTTCGAATATACCCTCGAAACTCCTACCAATACGTCAGCTGACTTTAGATCCAAGCATTGTTAAACCTAAATCTACCTATCACTTTACTCAAGTTTTCCAAAATTTCGACGATCTGAAGGTGGACCTGCTAAGGAGCCAAAATGTCGAGAATGCTTGAAGATACAATGCTAGCTACTGAACTTGCAGACTCCGCAACACAAAGCGGTAGAAAGCTGATTGATCGAATCGGTGGTCGTACCACAATCGAGAGAGTCCATAAAATTTTCTATGACAAAATCTATGCTGACCACTGGATGGGAAAATTTTTTGCTGGTATCAACCAGGTACACATCGAAAATCAACAAACAGACTTTATGGTTATGCTCTTCGGCGGACCGAAAGAGTTCAGGGGCCGCATGCCAATTGATGCGCACGAACACATTATGATTGGTGAAGAGCTGTTTGCAGCGCGCAGTGAACTGCTGCGTCAATCTCTAGAGGAAGCGGGTATCGGGACTTCCGAAAGAGCCGACTGGCTCAGAATAGATACGGCGTTCAAGAAAGTACTGATTAAGAACTCCCTTAACGATTGTAAAAAACGATTTTTTACTGACGAGATTCTAGATTTTCCGAATCCAAAAAAGCTCGATAAAGCTTCTTGAAATGAATATACTTTTGCGTTGTTTTGCGCATGATCGCGATCACATTTAAGAACGTCTAACTTAAAGTCCCGTACAAGCCTACTTGGCGTAAAAAATTTTGACTTGTCTCCAAACAAGGATATTCTCTTTATATCCGACAGCTCTCCGGGAGCTGAAGCAATAAAAGCACTTGAACTACAATAAGCTGGTTTTTATGGACGGCAGCAACCAGACCTCCGCGACCATCGACATAACAAAAGACAATGCCATCATAGATATCATCTTGACTTCGATAGGTACGGGGAGGGGGGATTGTAAAGACCTGATTGTTCCCTGGACGAAAAGTCTCTATGGCAATCCTGGAGCTGTGATTTTGAAGTAAAAGGTGGGCACGAGCATCGGCTTGGATGGTAAAGGAATCAATCTTCCGATAAACTGTAGCTCTCCTTTGTGTTAGCGCCATTTTAGTCCATGACCGAAAGAGGGACATCCATGTTGAAGATTGACGTTGTTCGCATTGTTTTATGTTTTCTTGTCACTTCGGTTTCTGGCTGCAAGGCAATTCAGAATTCTTCATCTAGCACAAAAGATATCATTACGATTACAACGGACGGCAATAATCTGGCCATTCTTTACTATATTACGACGCCTGATGGATCGACTCCCGGCGGTGACGAAGACATCGTCGTCAGAAAACAGTGCGGAAAACTGAATGCTGAATTTGATGTTCAAGGACTTTCTGGCAACAATTATCGGGAAAAATGCGAAGGACCGGGTAGAACCCTTGGTTTGAGTGACTTTACGACACGCTGGGACGCGCAATTCAAAGCGCTCAAGAAACAAAATACGATTTCATTGAATGAAGCGCGACTGCGCGCCGTGATACTCAGTAGTATGCGAAGGGCAAAGAATGGGAATGAAGGGGACACGATCCCTGTCTCCCTCAATTTTGATAATCCGGTGAATCGAATGGCTTATAGTTACTGGTACGAAGCCCTCGAACGCGTCACTCGTCCCGACGGAGGATCTTCACCAAATGATTCGAATGACACTCCTACACCGCAAACGCCTCCATCGACGGGGAGCAGCTACTATTCGGGGACGATTGCCCAGCCAAACAATGCACGTGGCCCTTTCACCGTCTTACTCCCTCTCACTCGGCCGTTGGCAAGCCGTCAGGTCTTTGTCAATGTTGTGCCAGTAACGACAACCGAGCGCTGCGATGTTTCGACGATTGGTTTATTTATCCAAGCCAGCCGGACCGCTGCATCTAATGATGAGGAGTTAGTTCGCAGTCTGACACAGGCGAATACGTTTAACATAGTCAACCTCCGCAATGGTTTAGATCAGATTCGTCTCCATATTATCAATCCATCCGGAGTTGCATTTAACTGTCGGATTACCGTCGCTGATGCAACGTCTTCCCAGATGCCGCGCAATCTTTCGGATGAACGTGACAAAGTGATGCGAGCTGAATTCGGACAACGCGCTCATCGCTTGGCCCATTATATGTGGCATGCTTCACGAAATTCCTACGCACGCCCGACAACTACGGCTGTGGACCGGCGCAATATCGACCAAATGGGTTGGACGCCACCGCGACCGATTCTTTATGGACAGAATGGAGCGACAGATTTTGAGAGAACGGCGGCGACCGGTGCCGGCGAAGATTTTCTCTATATGCACCGAATAATGATTGACCAACTTCGTGCAGCTATCGAGGCCAAAGGCCTGCGTATGTATGATTCGTGGAAAATCATCCCTCGTCCGCAAGATCCAGACTTTCCGTTACGAGTTTCCTCTATTGAAACATCTGATCAAAGCGAAGAAGGCTATCGTCGCATTGCGAGATTGGAGCAAAATTACCAATCACAGTCCATTGGCGATTTTTCAACGCTTAGCCAGCTTGGCACCTACCTAGAAATGACAGTCCACAATGCTCTGCATACCCGTTGGTCCGCGCCCCTTTCTGGAGCTCGACCGGTTCAAGATGATCCAGTCACTCGCAATTCTGTGACCAGGGCGAACTGGGTTTGGGACGATGAGAGCTATGACCACCTCTCGGACACCTACGCTGCCCACGTGAACCCGATCTTTTGGCGTATTCATGGCTGGGTAGATGATCGTATCAACGAATGGCTAAAGGCTAAAAATCTCGATGTTGTGAGCCTCGACTGTTCCAAAGAAACAGGCAGGCGTTGCATTCAGTGGCGTCGCGATGTCTGGGTCGGGCCGCCCCACGTTGAGAATCTTTTAAACCTTCAGCTGACAGCAGGCGGCGACGACAGTTTAGAGAACACACTGACTATCTTGTCCGAAAACTCATTTCATTCGCAGTTACTAGATGTCAGCAGCTGGCAAGACGACAAAGAAAATAGGTGGCGGTAAGGTTGCTCCACCTTGAAACCCGGGTACCCGGAACCCGACTCGAGTCCAGTTGTGTTTTCAACAATTAGTGTCTTACGTGTATCCTTTCGTCGTCGGCCCATTTATTCAGCAAAGATTCATCGTCTTCTATGTGGTCTTCATGGCCCGGATCTGAATTGTCACCGGTAAGTGAAAAATTTGAATTGCGAAACAGCGGCGATCCCAAACGAAATTCTTGTATAATGAAGCCGAAATTGTCCTCCAGAATCTTCCTCTTGATGGTTGCATCAAGCGTCAAATTGCCGATTCGTCTCGAAAGAAATCTTGATTTTGCTAGTGAAGTTAAAAACTCATTTGGGGTTAGTCCAAATTCACCGGCCACCAGTGTTAGTGGTATCTCGGCCTCAAATTGTCGAGCTAGAAGATAGACTGGTTCGTTACTTTCATTTATTCCGCCTGCTGGAGAATACGGATAACCAAGTCGATTGATTGCAGACGAGAAACGTCCATCATATTCTTTGATTTTGCCAATTTGAACTGACTGAGGTGCGTAAATACTTTCTACAATCTCCAAGTCTCGTTTGTTAAATGCAAATGCGTTTTTTTGAACGTGATCTTTGATCATATCTCGATACGGAATCATTCCAGAATGGTGACAACGAAAGCAGGACAGCCCGTTTGTGACAGCGACATCTGGCCGACTCGGGTCAGCTACAATTTGAGTCGGTGCTTTGTTGATACGTCGACCGTTTGCGTCTGTTAAGACGTAACCAGACAACCCATTCGGTAGCTGAAAAATCATCTCACCGCCCGCAAAGTCAAAACCCTCTCCGCCAAAATTTCTGTTTTCCAACGGGAACTCAAAAATGTTGCGTCTTCTGCGGCCATCGCTTGGCTCGAAGTCATAGCTTTTCCAATAGCCGCCAAACTTACTTTCGTGCCACTCGACTATCCTGTTTTGCTGAGACACCCCGCTTCCATTAAAACCCCCTCTAACAACTTCTCTCCGACGAATATTGCTATCAGCATTAACTCCAAGCTGAAATTCGAGATTTCGAATGTTCTGCGGAATATCTAACAAAAGATGGTAGAGGGGAGCTTGCAAACCATTTACAGCAAACCAGTCTGCGCGTGTATGAGACTGAAATCTGACGCCCGTGCCTCTTCTAATGTTTCTTTCGCTGCTAGAGTTTGTGAAAAAAGCATATGGATCACGACGCGAAATCTCGTCCCATGAGAATCTACTCCATCCATAGTCGCGAAGATTGATGCGAAAGATAAGTTTCTCTTGATCGATTGCTGTAGGAGGTACTACATCCCGGTTGTAAGATAAAGAGTTCAGCATTTTAGAAAGACCATTTCTAAATGCCGCCAATTCTTTGCTTGAAATGCCTCCGTTGTATAAATTAATGAGCGTAAAATATCGGGTGAATCGTCGATCCTGGCTATTAAGTGTTGATAGATCAGCATCGATCGCAGATTCCAGATCTTTTGTGGTTACAGTTTTGCGAGCCTTCAGTTCATTGTAGTCAACGACTGCCACATAGTTATTGGATGCTTTAAAGTCTTGGTACTCGGCTGCTTCCGAATCGCCGGCGACCTTGCTGGTTTGTTGATCTGTTCCGCATTTTACAAAAAATACTGCTGAAAGCACCCCTGCTGTTAGATAGTTCGATAACCGGTACAATCGATACGACGAATTACTCATTGGCTCACCCGTGGATTGAAATTTTTTAAATTAAAGACTCTTTATGTATGCGATGAACAATTCTCGGTCTTCGTCACTCATGCGCTGTGCTTCCTGCGAACCACGTTGTGGCATCGTGTTCGATGCAGATTTATTGAGACGAGTCGTTAATGATGATTTTCTTGCGGTGAAGTAATCCCTATTTTCAGGGACGGCTAGTCCGAATTTAGCATGACAGTCACTGCAGTAATTTTTCGCTAAAGGAAGAATTTTTGCACTGAAATCGATGTTCCCGTCATCAGATTGATCGTTTTCGTCGTTTTGTTCTTCTTGCTGCGAATCGGTAATATTTAGAGTTAGAATTAATGTACCTGTTTTCTGATCGTCTTCTTCAGCGTCCTCTGATTCATCGCCTAAATCACCATCGTCGTCATCAGTTCCAACTTTTTTAAAGTCGAAGGATTGGGTGTTTTTACCGCGTTTAAATGTAACTCCATCCTTTGTTCCCACTAATTTTACGTTGCCATCCTCAATAATTTCTATCCGTAGAGTTCCTGACTGTTCTATAGGAATGCTGTCAATTTCTATTTGAGCATTATCACCAATGAAAAGAATATCCCCTTTTTTCTTGTATGTCAGAAACTGAAAATTGTATTCAAGCGTGGCATTAGTATTCACATACCTACTTAGAGTTTCTTTCGGTATGTTCGCAATCATTATCGCGGTATCTTCGTAGTCAGGAATCCAGTCTGGTTCCCCTCCATCGTCAAAACCATCCTCTGCGGTTGGTTCTTTTTTTGCTATTTCAATTTTGTTGGATTTTGTACATGCAATTAAAATTCCAGAAAAAACTGCTATTGCTGCTAAAAATCCGGTTGCAGTGATTCTAAAAAAAACGTCACGTTCGGTTGACCTGCCTTCCATAGCGTCCATCCTTTTCCAAAATGAATTGGGAAATGTTTTTTAAAATTTACAGTAGGAGTTGCAGTTCAGCCGCGCTACTCAGGAGGAAGTAATAGTAGTATGCGAGGGCCATTCTTCAAGAATTAGGCCAGACTGGTTTTGCTGATTTTCGCTGAAATTGCTCGATATTTTCGCTGCTTAGTTTCGCTAATTGTGAAAATTTTATGCAGCGATAGATTTTTTGCTTACTTAATTGACAAATTGATGTTGCAATGCGGTAACGTTATCGTTCCAGTACTGAATATCGTAGTTTGCACTAAGTTTTTTCTGCACGAGTCGAAGAAAACTTTATCCCTGCCCGTTCTATAGCATGTCCCGGACTACCCATAATATTGTAACCCAAATCAACATGCAAAATCTCACCAGTAGTCGCACTCGCTAAATCACTCAACAAGAATGCAGTCGACTTACCAACTTCCTCACCCGTGATGTTGCGGCCGATCGGAGATACTGCGGCATTAAGGCCAAGCATTTGCGTAAAATCACCGACAGCCGATGCCGCGAGGGTTTTAACGGGACCTGCACTTACCGCGTTGACGCGAATGCCTTTCGGCCCAAGATCATATGCTAAATATTTGGTAGCAGACTCAAGAGCTGACTTACAAACTCCCATCAGGTTGTAACCGCCGACGACTTTTTCGCCACCGAAATAAGTCATAGTGACGATCGAGCCACCTTCTTTCATAAGTTTAGAAGCCGCGCGTGCTGTAGCGATGAAACTATAAACGGAAATATCCATAGCGATTTTAAAACCATCTCGGGTGCAATCTATTGTTTCGCAGCGGATATCATCAATCGGCGCATAGGCAATTGAATGGACGAAAAAATCGAGCTGTCCGAACTCTTCTTTAACCTGAGCAAAGAATGCCTTTATATCGTCATCATTAGCCACATCACATGGCCGAATAAAGGTCGCACCTAGTGGATCGGCAACGCGGTGCACTCTTTTCAACATGCGGTCGCGGCCCTCTTTATCGGGAAGGTGGTTGAAACCGATCGTCGCGCCTTCTTTATGCAAAAATTCAGCAACTGCCGCTGCAATGGAATATTCGTTGGCAACACCCATGATGATGCCTTTTTTTCCTGTAAATAGTCCCATAATCTCTCCGTTTTCACAGGTGTGAACAGCTGCTTTGGTGATATAGTCGCGGTGGATAGAATACCGTAAAGGCCCTACGGCGGCCACTGCAAATTCGAAGCTATTATTAGCGCGTTATGAAGGAGCTGGACGATATGGGATGGACACTATGGATCGTTTTAGGCGCGATCTCAGCAGGGCTTTCAGTTGTACTCGGAGCTTTTGGTGCACATGCACTTAAAGCACGCATTGCTCCCGAATCGCTCGTAACTTTCGAAATAGGCGTCAGATACCAAATGTATCACGCTATTGGTTTAATCCTTCTCGGTCTTGTAGCAATCAAAATCGACAACCTCGCAATCAAGATCGCTGGCGTGACCTTGTTTGCTGGCATGTTGATTTTTTCTGGAAGTTTGTATGGAGTTAGTCTTCTCGATCAGCGCTGGCTCGGAATGATTGCTCCAATTGGCGGCCTGCTTTTAATCATCGGCTGGTTCGCACTTGCGTGGGCAGCATTATCGCCGTCACTCTAAAGATCATGGCGCTACAACCGCACTGTTAATGTCGAGAACCCAATCGACCATGCGCATATACATTTCTGTACCGATATTTGTTCCGTAAACCACATCCTTTAGCTCGTCTTGGTCAAGGCGAGCAGATTCCAATGCGGCTAGGATTTGATCGCCATGATTTAAATTCTCTTCATGTTTATGAATCGCGAAGAAGCGGAAATTTTTAGGTGTAATATACGGTGCATTTGAAAAGATATGATTTACCTGCTCTTTCGCTCCGTCAGATAAGTTCTCCAAGACACAGGTCGCTCCCAAACGGATAAATGGCCTCTCATTGATGATGCTATCAAAAAACATCCACCAAATATGCACATCAAACGGTTTTGCAACAGGGGTTCTCTTCATGTTTTGCAGATCTTTTTGGGCAATCTGAAAGTGCGGCTCTTCCTCGATACCGAACTTCCAAAGAAAGTCTCGTAGATTTTTCCGCACAACGATGTCTGGATGCGACGCTGCGGTAAAAAAGTGCCTCTGCACTCCTTTCGTCAGGTGGTACTGCATGGAAAGGTAACGCACGTACTGTTCTTCGGACAGACTATTGCTAGTCTCAATCAAATTTTTGAGTTTATCTTTAAACCGCTGCTGGGAGTTTTTTACAGCTGCCAATACATCAGCGAACATCAAATCTGCCATGTCTGCTCCAATCAATTTATAGTCTTAACATGATTTTCTTTTACAAATATAGAAATCTTCTTATCGAGACCTCTGATCTCAACCTCATCGATCCGCTTAAAAGACGGCAAACTTTCTGCTTCTGGGAAGGTCTGTTCGGAAAAAACAAGATTCGTATTAAATTGCTTACAGAGTCCCTCAAGGCGCGAAGCTAAATTCACAGCCTGACCAATACAGGTAAACTCAAGACGGTCCACAGATCCAATATTGCCCACGATTGCGGGACCCTTGTGGAGTCCAATCCCGATCCGAATATTCGGTAGGCCCTGCATTTCAAACTCTTTGTTTAGGTTATCGAGTTCCGATTCCAGATCATGAATGGAAGATAATATTTCTGCAACGGCAACTTTTCGCCCAGGAATGCTGCCCCAGACCGCCAAAAGTCCGTCGCCAAGAAACTTATCGATGACCCCAGAACTTTTCTCGACCATCTTGCCGACGACGGTAAAGACGCGGTTTAGAATATCGATCACTACCTTAGGAGGTAGTGTCGCTGACATGTGGGTAAATCCGCGGATGTCGAGGAACATACAGACGATCTCTTTCTGGATGCCACCGAGTGCAGGGGTAGACTCCAAAAGAAGAGAATCCAAGACAGCTTGGGGTACATATTTTTGAAACAATGTTCTGAGTTTCTGCTCTTTTTCGAGTTTACCGAAGCGTTCAATCGCAATGCCGAGGTGTTGGCAGAGCCTTTGAAGAATAACGACGTCTTCCTGACGAATCGGGAATTTCTCGGTATCGCGGTCAGCAATGAGAACACCGCAGGACCCACTAGCATCCGGAATGGGAATGATGGTGAAACCGTTAGAGCCACCGATACTGCGGATCATTTTTTGCGACAGCTCGTTCAACTGAAAGATATGAGACTCTAAATCATTAATCACAACGGCTTGACCACTGTGATAAGCCGAGGAAAGGAATAGGGCGTTTTCTCTTTTCGCTGAAACGTCCACACGAAATTGCCAGAGTCGCTCGCTGTTTTCAGACACACCGTCGATAGCGACAGTCTTTAAGGTTTTGCCCTCATCATCGGTTACCATGATAAAAGCTCTCGCAAAGCCAAACTGGGTACAAACCGTTTTCAATGCTGTTCGATTGATGCTTCCCATATCGTCGCAGGACTGAATGAGGCGGGCGGATTCATCGAGAATCTGGGCTTCATGATACCTTTTATCAAGACGCTGTTTGGCGTCCTGAAGGTCCATATATTTCTTCGTGCCTTCTTCGTTAATCTCTTCGATACGCTTAGTCACTTCGGCCATATTCAGACGGTAGCGTTTTCTTGCTTTGATATTGTAACCCGCAACCACTAACGCCTTTGCAAGGGCGGCTGCGAGGACACCAGAGACAGGTCCAGCAAGTGTCATTGCAACTACGCCTGTTCCAACACCGACTACACCAAGCTTAGTAAGATTGAAGATTTTTTCCGCCTTCTCACTCCGCACCGGCCAGGTAACTTCAAAGATGCTAGCGCTGTCGCCGTCGTAACAGGAGGAGATCTGCTTCACATCACCGCTGCCTTGGGTAAGAACTCTGATATAAGCACGAAGGTTTTCTTGCCAATTTAAATCCGAGCATCGGTGCTTCGGCAGATATTCTTTTGCAATCAATCCAATTCTTACGAGGCAGCGTCCAGGAGTGAGATCAATCTCACAAGTCCGGGTTAGATTAAACTTTTTAACCGTGGACGCCATGGCCCTAAAAGCCATTTCTGGGCTCAAAAAATGCTTTAAAATATAAAAATTGAGGCCAATGACTTCTTTATCGAAAGTCAGCTCACCCGACATCTTTGAAACGTCGTCGATCGACCCATGGCGGCTAAATGCATCAAGAAACGCATCGAGAAACTCTATACTGATCCAGCTACTCTGTGACTTAAAATATGCCCTCTGAATGCCGACACTCGATAGAATCGCATCAATCTTGTCAGCTCCAATCAATCGGTCACCAGCCATCAGGTATGGGTACATAATCGGCGCGAGAATATGTGGCTTGGTCCATTTAGGATCAATAAAATTTGCAGATGGTTTTTCTTGAAAAGTAAAATTCTCGCGAACTGTTTGCTTCTCTTCTTTCGATAGACCGATTAGATTTTTGACTTTATGAAGAATGCTGCTGGTAGCTGGGCGAACTGTTTGGTTTTTAAAGACGCTCTCTTCGTAGAACTTCGTTGTCTCCTCGAAGTACCTCGACCACATCTCGGCCTTCATAAACCGGCCTTCGAGGAAGGAGTCTTTCGTCAAGATAAGGACGTGGAGTGCGATATCTTTCATATAGGGATGCGGAAAGCTAACTCCTGTTTCACGAGCGCCGATTCGGGTATACATCGGTTTCAAAGCATCGGTGGCAAACAACAAGACATCTAATGAGCCCTTTGCCATGCATATAGCGTGAGCTTTTTGGATCATCCCCGTTAAAACATCTGACCCCTGAGCGTCTGGATGAACAACAAGCTTATTCATCTCAACAATGTTGCGCCAGTCGAGACTAAGATCTGCAAATGCTTCCTGCTTTACGTATTTGAAGACACGAAAACCGTTTCGGTGTTTAGCGAAGCGAAGCTCCATGGAGGCCACCATCTTGCCACCGAGGTAAGCACCAAGAATCGTGCCTTCGTTGTCTAGGCCGTCGCCCTGATCCTGAACCGTCGAATCAGATTTAACTTTACCTTTCACCCCATAGCCAATATGACGAAGCTTTAATACTTCGTCGTAATCTTTAGCTTCGCTGATAATACGGAACGTCAACCCTGTAGAAAGTCCGGTGACGACTTTCTTTTTAGTTGCACCGTCAGAGAAGAGCCCTTCGCCAATCCCTGCGTCTTGTACCAAATGATTCATGTAGGTTTGAATCAAAGTCTTAAATTCATTAGCGTCGTTCTGGATAGAAACGCCAAGATCAAAAGCATTAGGTTGATCACCTTTCCTAGCGTTTTCGATCTTTAAATCCATGTGCATAACATCTTGGCCTGGAATCGAGAGCGCTACCTGTTTCAAAATCATACCTGGGAAAAGATGCTTATTACTGAGTGATGTATTGAGTAGGAGACCGCCGGCAGAAAAGTCTTTTACCTTCAAATAGACCGTACGGTGGATATCGAGTGGGTCTTTCGCGGAAATCGTCGGTTGATACGAGTCATTAACCCTATAGCGTCTTGACCGTTCTATGAAATCTCTGGTCTCTATCAGAAACTGCAAACCAAGAAAGTTTGGCATCGTCGTTTCATGCCAAGCCACTCGCACTGCTACAGCTGATTTAAGTAGATGAGACCCAAGAAAAAAATCTAAGCTAAGTGGAAATTGAATAATATGCTTTACGCGGAAGATATCAGAATCCTGAAACTTCAAGCATGCACCGGCATAATGATAATTAATCACTTCTGCTGGTATACCCTCAGGAAAGCTCTTAGAGTAAAGGCGACAAGAGACCGGATACTGATCACTCGCTCCGTTCTCTCTGAGCAACGCGCGGTTCTGCGCCGGTTCGGTGTCAATCCTTAGGATCGAGCCCATAGGTACTCCCAGATAAACGTAAAGAATCCCTAGCGATTCGGTTGATTTGCGGAGTTGCTTTATTGTCTAGTGGGAAGAGTTTGGAAAAAGAGGCGAATTACATTCAACTAAATCTGTTTTTTTAGCAAAATTCCATATTGAGATCTCTTCTGCCCATGCTTAGTCAAAACGTTGGTGAGATGGGTTTTCAGACTTTGCGAAAGAATATATTCACGATCAACAAAACGACGGCAGTGATCCCTACAGCTATTGCCATACTTTTGTTTTGCTCCAGACCAAGGTACGACAAAAGAACGAAACATCCATAATATGTGCACAATGACAGGATCAAATGATTAGTTAGTTCTTTAAACTTAGCTCTATTTTTAAACGGTTTCCTAATAAGCGCTATGACGAACAAAATAACTAACGTTCCGATCAAAAATCTAAAATGCATGAGGGGCGTCCAACTAGTTGATTGTCCCTCCCATTGTATGTCTTTCGAGGTAAAAAAATCGACTGAAGTCGAAAAGAATTCAGGAAAGCTCGCCGTTTATAGCCGCCGCATTCCTGAAATCCTCGTTACCGGGGTTATTTTTCCACCGGAAGATCCCCGTGGTATCGCAAACACCAATATCATCTGACTGATAGGCGACATGGACCTCTTGTTCCAAAATGCGGTGCCGTTCATCAGAAAAGATGTGTTTTTCGTCGATGGAGATAAAGACTTTACTTTCTATTCTTTCAAATGGTGGTGGAGACAGTTTCACCACACCACTGATGTTTGACGTTGCAATGTCCAATCTAGGAGAAGTCATTTCAAAACAAGAACAACTACTTGTTTCGGACTTTTCTTCCTTTTTGCAACCAAAAAAAACCGCTAAGGCTACACCAACTAGAATTAAATGTTTCATTTATGCTCCATGCTTGTTTGACTATCGTTCCACCAACACAGTTCGGAAGAGCTCCTCTGTTACTTGTTGGTTTGGCATCTGTTTCCGTATTCCACCGTATACAGGTCGTGACCTTGATGTGTGATTAGCATGGGTTAGAGTTGTGACGAACTGGCTTTAAATTGATCAGACACCTAGACAGGAAGAAATTATCCAAACAACCTTTTTGGTAAGATCCCAACTCACAAATTAGGTTTTTAAAAAAGAGTTACAACCTATCAATGTGCTTTGTTGCGACAAACTGGCATCGCTCATACAATCACAGAAACTTAGTACCTAACTCACAAAGGGAGCTTTACTAAATGAGACGTCAAACATGGATACTCCGTCTAATTGTGATGACATCATTTGCATGCTCGTCGCTCGCTGCAATTGCCCAAGATATAAACCCTGAGGTTCAAGGCCCATACGGCATCAAAGAAAACGACTACAAACTTCCCTCGGCCGAATACGCAGATATTCTTCCCGGTCGTCAAACCGAACTTTGGGCGCGAGTTTACGCACCGACCGTAGCATCAGGAAATCTACCAGAAACCAAAATGCCACTCGCGTTGTTCCTGCATGGTAATCACATGACTTGCGGTACTGGAACCAACCCTCGCATTGACAATAACGCGCAATACACTATGAACGGAACCTGTCCTAACGGTTACGTCGTAACACCAAATCACCGTGGATATGACTATATTGCCCGCAATCTTGCGACATGGGGCTATGTCGTAGTTTCGATCAGCGCTAACCGCGGCATCAATGCAGGCTCGGGCGTCAGCGGCGACCAGGGTCTCAACCTCGCGCGTGGACGCCTCGTTTTAAAACATCTAGAGCAACTCTCTAGTTGGAACAAGAATGGCGGCAGCGCAAATCTCATCGGTTTTGATTTGAAAGACAAATTAGACTTTGAGGAAATCGGCCTCATGGGTCATTCTCGCGGCGGAGAGGGCATGCGTGCTGCCAATCATATTTACTACGCGCCGGGCAGCAATTGGCCAGAGAAAATTGGTCCAATGACAATCAAAGCCTTGATCGAGATCGGACCTGTCGACGGTCAAACTCAATTGACATTGAATGCACCTAATCTCGCTTGGTCGGTGCTTCTTCCTCTGTGCGACGGGGACGTTAGCAGCTTAGAAGGTGTTAAACCATTTGACCGCATGTACAAAACCACTACTGAAACACCAATGAAACCTAAATCTACTTTTATAGTTTGGGGTGCTAACCACAATTACTTCAATACTGAATGGCAAAGATCCGATGCTGGTGGTTGCGATGATCATCAACCAATCTTTGACTCGAATCGCATCGACTCTCCACAGCAACAAAAAGTCGGAATTTATGCTGTATCTGGCTTTCTCCGCGCTCACACAGGAAAGTCCGCCAATGCTACATTCCTTAGCATTTTCGATCCTTTCAGCCCGCTTCCCGCTGGGCTAGCAAGTGTCACCAACATCGGCCGTGACTATGTTAAATCAAACGACCAATCCACAACCCGCAAACTTGTTAACTGGCAGTCAAATCCAATCCGCAACGAGAACGGCGTAACAACAGACATCAGAAGCCCTCAACTGCAACAAGACCGCAAAGTCCTTAACATCCAATGGAACACCAGATCTGAAAATAACTTTCTCGAAGTGATGTTTACTGACGCTTCAATCACCGTAAACGAAACATTAGATTTCAGCTTGCTTGGAAGAAACGAGCAACCAGGTACAGACTTCAAGATCAATTTACGCACTCGAGACGGCCAAGAGCTTGCCCCTGTGCAGCTTAAAGACTATCTAACTCTTGCGAAAAGCACCGGCCGAGGGCTACTTCAAACCATCCGGATTCCAGCAGAGAGTTTAGGCATCACCGCTGCCACCGACATCGGCAGCTTAGTTCTAAGGTTCAACGAATCTCAGGCGGGAACGGTCATGTTAGGAGAAATCAGAGTAACCAAAGGTTCGGAGAACCTAATAGTGGATGGCAGAACACCTATGGTTGCCATGAATACCTCTGTAAATTCTCAGGGCTCGACCTACCAGGCCACTGTCCGCGCCGCCGTAGAAAGCATTGTAATTTCAGAGGATGGACTTGAAAGTATCGTTACTGTTTTCGCTAAAGACGCTTTTAACGCCCGCGCTAAAATCCCGACCTTAGTCGTGGGAGACAAAGCTTTTAATATAAGCTCTAACCCCGACGGCAGTGCCAATAGACTCGTATTCTCTATTCCGGCGACAAATGAGCTATCCATAAAAGAACAAGGTGACGTTCAGATTGAGTACCGCTAATTTATATTTAACCGGAATGGCGTCATGAGTAAATGCCTTGTCGTCATTCCAGCATATAATGAAGCAACGCGTTTCAATTCATCTGCGTACGAAATTTTCGCACGTCACCTCAAGGCCAACTCCTCGGAGATTGGCTTTTTATTTGTTGACGATGGCAGCACAGATCAGACTTACGATATTCTCGCCGAATTCTGCACTAAAGCCCCAGACCACTTCTCAATCGTTCGTCTCGAAAAAAATGGTCGCAAAGCTGAGGCTGTCCGTCGCGGTATGCTTATAGCACTCAATAAAGGTGCTGAATTTACCGGCTACCTAGATGCCGACTTAGCAACGCCTTTAACGGCCGTCGAATCCCTTTATCAAGAGCTAGTCAAGAATCCATCTGTAGTGCTCGTTATGGGCTCAAGAGTAAAGCTGCTTGGAAGAGACATCGAGCGAAAAGCATACCGTCACTATATCGGCCGGGTTTTCGCCACGTTCGCGTCTTTGTCGCTCGATTTGGCGGTCTATGATACTCAATGCGGAGCAAAGCTTTTTCGCTCCAGTAAAGAACTCCAAGAAGTATTTACTAAAGAATTCATGTCGCGATGGATTTTTGATGTTGAAATCTTAGCGCGGATGTCAGGGGTATTTGGCAAGCTAGACAACATAGTCATCGAATACCCGCTAAGACAGTGGCATGAAATTCAAGATTCGAAGCTTAGGCTTCTTGATTTTTTGAAAGCTGCGCTAGAGCTTTATTTTATCTGGTCTACCTACTCAAGGTTTCCAAAAAGGTAGCTACAGGCTACTTGGTTTCCAAATCCACTACATCGCGCCCAAGGGCCACACGCATCTCCCGCTTCAATGCGGAAAGTGAAGTCACGAAATCTTCGATGAAAAAAGTAGTGAGATAATCAAAAAGATCAAACCGATCATAAAGACAGATGGGATCACATAGGGCAACGCCACATTCCAAACAATGTTGGTGAAGATCAGAAAAATGCTAAGCGCCAAACTGAAGATACTACCTACCGCCAAGATTACGGTCAGGCGAAGGACTCGGGCACGGCCGTAGAGTGTACGGAGTTCTGCATCTGTTTCTGAAGATCTGGGACTATCAGCACTTCGATTGCGTGCTTCCGTCAAGACATGGCGAGTCCGGTCGATAACACGTCCGTAACGAACATTCATCGAGCCCAGCAGGACTCCAACACCGGAGATCAAGAAGGCCGGCGCAAGCGCCGTAGACATAGATTTGATAACATCACTACTTGTAGGGTCCACTAAACATCCCCTTTAGGAGGCAACTTCGCCCGGTACAGATATAGACTTGTATTTTTTGAACCGCAAAACAAATCTGGTATGAGGGCTGCTGGCATCAAAAATAATCTCGCCGCCGTGTTGCTGCATAATCGACGAACTCGTACTTAAACCCAGACCAATACCTTTGCCTATTTCTTTAGTTGTAAAAAACGGAGCAAATATTTTTGTTTGTAGGCGGACGGGAATCCCCTGTCCTGAGTCGGTTACATAGAGTTCTATAAATTCAGACCCATTTTTTGAACTGACTTCGATCCACCTCGTGTCTTGACCTAGAACAGCATCATAAGCATTGTTAAGTAGGTTTAAAACTACCTCTATTGCTTGCCCCGTCTTCGCGTGTAAAGATTCATCGGAAATTATTGAAAGTTTCACAACGATATTCGCATTTTTAAACCGTTCACCACAAAGAGCAATCGCCCCATTAACAATGTTTTTAAGGCGGACTTCTGCGAATGGTTCACCAGTTTCGTCGCGAGCGTAGGTACGCAGTCCCGAAACTATTTTTGAAATGCGGTAAGCACTTGTTTCAATTTTGCCAGCTAGTTTTTCGATAACCAGGGGATCAATCTCTTTTCCCTTCTTTCCTATCAAATCGAGCTGGTTGGCGTACCCTACAAGAATAGTCAGCGGATTATTTACTTCGTGGGCAATGCCGCCTGCTAATGTTCCTAAACTTGCTAGACGCGATATTTCGACAAGTCGGCGTTCAGTTCGATGGCGAGACGATTCATAGGTCAATCCTACTGCAAATGACGCAATCACGATGGTGACAAGGATCGCTGCCCTTTGTGCGCTGATGGTCGCCGGGTCAATAGCCGAAACAATCCAGCCACTTTTCTCAGCTATGAGCAAAAAAGCTACCAAAGAAAAAGAAACTAAGAGTCCAACAACGCCAAGTTTTTTCCCACCAAAGCAGAAACCAAAAACCGGGAATAACGGCAGCAAGGCGACAACGGGTGCATTGACACCTCCCGCTACGAGTCCGCCATTAACTATGAGCACAATAAAACCAACAAAAAACGTGTAAGCCATTAAATTAGGATTATTGCTCTTCCAACAAAAGACAGGAGTCAAAGCAAAAGCAACAGAGATGAGGCAGTTAACTACAAAAATCCGCAGAAGCATCGTCGATGCAAAATAGCGGATGAGTGTCCCTACCATCAACAGACTACTAAGAGCGATTGAAAGTCGAATCAATACATTTCGACGAAAATGCTCGTCCGTCGACTCTTGTGACATGGTAGATCTGAATTTGTCTACTAGATGCATGAGCCTATCCTAAGAGTGCACTGACGGTGGAGACCCAAAGTATTCACGGTACGCGTGCGAAAAAGAAGAAACGTAGCTATAGCCGGGAAGAGCGAAAGCAAAAAATGGCGTATTGACTAATTTAGGATGTTAACATAATATCGACAACTATGTGGTATAAAAGAGATTTTGATCCAAAAAATGTAAGCGAAACCTCCCTGCCCATTAAAATATTAAAGGGTCCGAGACAGGTGGGGAAAACCTCATTACTCGAAAGAATTCCTGAAATCAGCGTCATTCGCGTCGACGATTTGTCCACCAGAAACTTCCTGGAGCAAAATCCCCGCCTGTTTCTTGATCAATTCAAAGGCGCCGTCCTGATCGATGAAGCACCTTTGGCTGGAACAATTTTCTCAGAATTAAAGCGAAGGGTTGACGAGGCTCGACGAAACAAGGACACGAGTCTTGATTACTGGTTGACGGGATCAAACCAAACGTTACTTCGTCAAAATACCAGCGAGAGTCTCGCTGGGCGGGCTAATTTTTTTGATTTAAATACTCTTTCGATTCACGAACTGGGTGACTTCAATCTAGAAAGACATCTGCTGCGAGGCGGCTGGCCGGAGCTCGCTGTATCAACTCAACTATCACCGGACCGTTACCTAAACGATTTTGTGTCAACTTTTATTGACCGGGACATCGTTGCTGCGGCTGGAATAGAACGAAAGGCCGCGTTTTCAAAGGCACTGGGACTCACCGCAGCCCGCCAGGGAATGTTGATGAATTATTCAGAAATTGCTGGGCTTTGCGGCGTTGATGTGACCACAATTCAGTCTTGGATAGCATTGTTACAAGAAAACGGAATTCTCCGAATCATTCAGCCGTATAATTCCAATCTGAACAAACGACTAAGCAAAACTCCTAAAATTTATTTTGAAGATGTTGCGCTAGCGTCACGTCTTCAAGGCTGGACAGATACCAAACCCCTTATGTTAAGCGTCTATTTCGGATTTCTGCTCGAAACCATTGTGTTGACCGAAATTTCCCGTTTTTTTTCCAGTCGGGGGCAAAAGAGTAAAGTATTTCATCTGCGAACAAAGGAAAAAGTTGAAGTAGATTTTCTGGTGGAGCTACCAAATCAAAAATACCTGGCGATCGAGGTGAAATCGACTCCGCAGGCCTTTTCGGCTGCGCAAAACACCTGTCTCGATTCTCTTGGCCTAAATATCGTAGGCAGATGGATACTAACGCCTCAAAAAATTAGTTCTCCCTCTCCAAATGTTTTACATTTTGAAAATCTTTACGATTTGCTTGCATCTGAAGACCTCGCGGCTCGATACTGAGACCGCACAACTCCGATACAAGGCGTTTTTTCTATACTAGAGTTGTCATCTCCTTTCATATGACTATCAATGTCGATGGCCAACCTCGAATCAAATGGATATCAAAGGCGAGTTGCCTAATGGCTACAAGGTAGATTCGGATGCCTTCGATATGAGATAATACTTTTTTTTCGCGCAATTGCTGCGCATATTGACCAACATCGTCATCACCAGGACCGTTGGTCCGTCGGTGATCTTTCTCAAATAATTTGGATAGAAGAGATTGACCATTGTTTCAGGTCAATATTTGCCGGAGAGATTAACGCCTGACTTCGCTCTGGCCCCGCGATTTCAGCCAGCGGTAGCGTTCCATCACTTCCACACCAAGGATTTTTTCTGCTGCGGCGATGTTGCATTGGCGACAGACGAGCCGCAAATTTTCCAACCGATTGTCCTGTCCGAATGCCACCGG
>CAMAXT010000007.1 GCA_945862295.1 Pseudobacteriovorax antillogorgiicola | reverse complement strand
TTCGATGTGAATTCCTTGACGGTCTTAATTAAACCAATTTGGTTTGAATACGTGAAAGGTCATTGCATCGGGGTTTTTTGCGGGGAATGGATGAGTTGACGTTTGCCACTTTTCTTTTCCGAACCAACTTTTTGATTTTAACGCTTTTGCGACGCGGTCAAATCTGATTTGTGGCTGGTCCAAAGTGGTTTGTCTCCCAAGATTTAATACATCGTTTTGGGCAAACCGCACCGCGCAAAAATTCACAACCGGTACCCAAGCGGCAATCTCACAGATTCGCACTAACGAGTTCCTCTCAAGCCCTTGGCAACTCCGCGAGATAATCCGGACACGCAACACGGCGGGCGCATCTGTATTGACTCTAACAACAGTCAAAAATAACCCCGACACAACCCTCAACAACAACGCAGCATTAAAAAACTGGCTCTCTGCTAACGTTCTCTGCAAAGTCGCAACCGACAAAAAAACTTGCGCATTCAATACCGCCAATGGTCAAATACCAGCAACGATTCCTGTAGGTACAGGAACTCAAAGTGTCCTCGGCGTCCAGTCTGATGCATCATTCACCTGGTTCTCTGGGCAAACAGATACTAAACTACGCTTCTTCGCGTTACAGTCCTGCAACGGTTGTCACACTGGCGAAACACACACTGGCGAAACAGGCCCTCGCTTCACACACGTAAGCACCACAAACGGTGCACCTTCTGCTTTTCTTCTGACAGATATGATTGCACGTGTCAGTAACTTCAAAAACTTGGTTTGCCTCGGAGCTGCTAACTCCAGTGACCTAAACCTCGCTCCAGCAAATGAGGACGAGTTGAATCTGTTGCGTATCGACATTTCGAACTCAACACACTAAGCGCCGAAACATAGTTAATAAGGATTATCCGCTCCAACTTGGAGCTGATATTTTTATTTGCTCCAGTCTGATTTTTTGTTCCAAACACCGACCTCTTTAAACGGGACAAACCGCATGGTTGTAAATTCGTGATGAAAGTCTTTCCGAAATCTTTCGCCCATCGCCAGTTTATGACTCTCTCCATCCTCAAGCTTGTTCCTCCCATGCACCATGCTGACCATTTCAGATTCATTCTTCCAAATACTAAAAGTAGAGAAGGTGTTTATTGGCCGAATAGCTGCAAGTGCTAAGGCTTGTCCTTTATGGCTCCGAACTTGGCATTCCACAGGTTTACCCCATTTGATAAAGCGGTGAGTTTGCAGAATATTCAATCTCGCGAGGGTAACTGCAACGACGGGCTTATCCAAAACAGTCAGATTAGTGTTAATGAAAGCCTTGCTCAGCTCTTTTACTTCCCCCCAACGCCGATAAAGCTTCATCCTGACATGCCATCCCAAATCAAGAAAGCTGAGAGCATGGTGTCGCAAAAACTCGTCAAGATAATGCTCTTCATTCCACCACGCAAAAAAAGCGAGGGTTTTAAAGTTGTATCTGGAAGGCGCGATTATGGACTCACCAAGAGTCATCGTCACAAAGCTCTCCGAGTGTTTCAAACCTGGAATGCCCTTTTTATGCATCTGAGACAGTAAGAACCGCGGCATATCTAAAACTGGGATTGTTGCCAGGTGGAAGCTAAATATTTCGTTGGGCTCGTTGATAGGAATAACTCCGGTCTGGTGGGTTGAGTTTAAGTGGTAGTTTAGTTTCTTTGCTATTTGCCATAAGAGTCAACTAGAATTAGTGAAGTTACAATCTGAACTTCGCGCACTAGGTACTTTCATGGCAGAAATTTCTTTCCTACACTTTTTTCTGTTCGTGGCATTTATATTGTCACCAGTTATGACAAAGTATTTTTTTCTGCAAGCATCTAAGACCTATTCATTTGTCCATATTACCTCACTAATCATTCTGTTGGTCGGGGTCGTGCTCCGGGTTGAGCACACAGTTATTGTTTGGCCGATATTCTGCGTATATGGTCTCTTTCTTTACTTCAAAAGCAACCGCGCGATACTTTTCTCGCCAAAGAGCATCGTCAAATACATCCCCTTTGCCTTTAGTTTGATCTCTTCGGTCTGGTTTGTAGCGGGAGTCTACGATTTAAACTTGCTTGGTTATGGCAGGGAATGGAGCTTCTATGCAGCATTACACGGTGCTTTCTTGGGATGGTTACTTGTGGGTTGCTTAGCATTTCTGTCGGGCAAATCTAACGTAAGCAAGATTTATCAATGGGGATGCTATTTATCGCTTCTGTTCTTTTTGCTAGTCGCGTTTGGCATCGATGGCGTGCCTTATATTAAAAGGGTCGGAGTAATTGGTTTCTCTTTAATGATGCCTTTTTTGATTGGACACTACGTACACAGTGTTAAGAAAGAGTATAGGCTTTCTAAATTTTTGGCTGGGGTCAGTCTTTTGTCGATTATTTTGTCGATGGCAATAGCGGTTTTAAATGAATTCTGGGTTGGGTTTCCTAAAGTGATACTCGGCATTCCGACCATGGTTGTTACACATGGGGTAATGAATGCGGTTATTGCGGTGCCTTGTTTTTTTCTGGCAATAAAGTTTGACCGAGGGTGAGTCTACTCTTGGTCTTGAAAAGACGAATAAAAATACCGGGTGTGCTAGAATAGCAAACATCTTTTCTTTCGAAGACATAACTAAGGAGTGATCCCGTTGAAACAATTTTTCCCTCTTCTTTTCGTCTTCGCGTTTTCTTCGAGAGCAAACGCCGAAGGTAGCTACGCAGACATCGGACTCGCGCTTGAGAAAGCTCAGCTTGGTGGTGACCTTGAAACCGAAGACTCAGGTATGTTTAGAATACAAATCGTGGGCACCTTTGATCAAAATAAATCACCTTTCCTCGGTGGGTTTTATTTTGACTCTGCCGGTTACGGATCTGGTGAAGCAGAGCAGGCCGATTTTGGTTTTACTAAAGGGAATTCGCTCAAAATAGAGTCGCAAGCGACTGGTTTTCTTTTTGGATACGCCTTTCCTACCAATACTGATTTTTTTCTCGGTATTGGGAATAGAACATTAGAGATCGACGATGGAGACAACAGTCGGTCGTTCGGCGCGCCAGAAGTTAGGATGCGCGCTGCACAGAATCTTTTCAAACATATTTCCTTATCCCTCACGGTAGCAAGGTCGAGATTTGATCGAGAAAAAATCGCCGGCGAAAGCAAAGACCTGAGCCTGACGACTTTTGCATTTGGGGTTGCGTGGCGCATTGTGAAGAATTAAATCTATGGACTGGAGTTGTAACGATTGAAAATTTTATATGTGCTTCTCCTCCTAAGGGCGGGTTCCCCGAGGAGTATCTGATAATATCTCCGAACTTATGATTAAGCTCCGACAATGCAAAATCGGCTTTATTAAAACATAGGAAAATTTCTCTCGGTATCTTTGATGGCGCTACCTTAATTAGAATCATTTAAACCCTTTTTCTAACGCCTTTTTGTCAGTATGAGAGATCAAACCGGAAAGCATCTTCGCAACGCGCTGAATATCCCCATATCTCTTCGTGTATTCGATCTCTGAAATCAGCTTCTTCCGGTGCAATATCTGCAAAACCGCAACACATTCAAAAGCCGACCCTCGAGCAATGACAAAAAAACGTCCACGTTCTAACGGTCGATGTCTTCCGCTGCCCTCAGCGATATTGAGCGGGATCGACATAGATGCTCGTGTGAGTTGATCGAGTCGAGAAGCGGGAAATCTTCCTTTTATTGATTCGATGATAACATCGAGATCCTCAATAAGATCCAATGCTCGACTGTAGACATCCAGTTTTTCAAATAGAAAGCTCAATTCAAACCTCCAGCTAGGTTCTACTCCGAGCCTAAAATCTCCGCGAACGACATGAAATGTCACGCGGCCCCATAAACCAAACACCCCCCCAATTCCGAATCCCGACAAACAACAAACCGCCAAAGGCGATCCCAATCACCACTCACCCATTCCCCTAAAAACCAAACACCCGCTCGTAGCGGGTTTTTCTTTGTTTTTCGATATTCGTTTTTCGGAATTTGGGAATTTTTTCGCTTGGCGAAAAAATGGCGTCCCCAGGGGGATTTGAACCCCCGTCGCCGCCGTGAAAGGGCGGTGTCCTGGGCCAGGCTAGACGATGGGGACGCAAGAAAACTAAAATTCCCAACCAGATAAATCTGGTGAGCCGTGATGGACTCGAACCATCGACCCGTACATTAAAAGTGTACTGCTCTACCAACTGAGCTAACGGCCCTCTAAGTGCCCGTATAAACGGTCTTACCTTCGGGAGAGACTTTTCTACAGACGAGACCGGTTAGTGTCAATCCTAAACTGGGCTGATTTATCGTTTCTATCCTAATTGATTTTTCGCTGGTCCTGCCATAAACTCAGCCTCCTCCGCAGGCGAGCAATATTATAGATTTTTTCAAGGTGATAGGTTTTCAATGACACTAATTAAACGAAGCCAAACAGACAATGCGAAGGCACTAATTCAGGCTATTGAAACCCTGACACCGCTACTGCGTGCACAAAAAGAAGAAGACGCTGCTAATGATCTCGATAACGCAGCAAAGACTTTAGTCGATGCAGCACCTGCTAGTTCGCAGTTGAAAGAAACTATCGCTCTCATCATTGATGCATTCGAAGGCGACCACGAATTGATGCCTTATACTTTCCAACGAGAAGGCGCTAAAGGCGAATGGACTGAAGCTGAAGAACTTTCCGAAGCTAGCAACAGAGTCCTCGCTCTCGCACGCCGCATGCAGTAATCCGTCATGAACGGTGACAATCTGTTCTTCTGGTTCACCGCATGCGTCTACGCTGTTGCATTGTTCAATTGTTATAAAGTTATCGGCAGTAGAATGAACTCAGGTTCGGCTATTGCCTGGATCCTCTTGCATCTGACGATGCCGTTTATTGGTATTCCGCTTTTCATCCTTCTTGGTGACTTTCGCATTAGAGGCTATGTCAAACGTCACAGAAAAAGAACGCAGAAATTAGCGGCCGAAAGTAAGCATTTTCTACCGACTTTGGTGCCAGATCCAGCAGATGTGCCAAGTAGCATCCGTCGATCATACAGCTCCTTCAAACAAGTGTTCGAACACTTCGGACCGGTGTTCTATCCGCAGTACAGCAACATCGATCTTTTGATGGATGGACATCAAACTTTTGATGCGATTTTTGATGCGATCAAAAAAGCAGATAAGTACATTCTTGTTCAGTACTACATCGTGCGCTCTGACCGAATGGGCATCGAACTAAAAAAGCTTCTCATCGAAAAAGCGCGTTCAGGTGTACCGGTCTATATGCTGCTCGATGACATGGGTTCATTCTGGCTTTCAAAAAATTATGTTTCGGATCTTAAGAACGCTGGTGTGCACCTTGCTCGCTTTCTACCGATTGCTAACTTTAAGCGATTCTTCCAAGTCAACTTTCGTAACCACAGAAAGCTTGTCGTTGTTGACGGGCACGTAGCTTTCACTGGTGGACTTAACGTTGGTGAAGAGTACGCCGCAAGCCGTTCCAAGAAATCGATGAAGCGTTATTGGCGCGACACCCACATTAAGGTTTCAGGTGGCGCGACTTATCAGTTTGAAGAGGTTTTTCTTGATGACTGGTACTTTGCTACCAACCAAAAAATAAATTTGCCGGATCAAGACTTCCCTCTCCTCGGCGAGAATGAAGCCAAGCCACCGGTCGTGCAGGTCATTCCAACTGGTCCGACCGATGAGTCGTTGATCAGCATTCTGCTCATCATTCATTTGATAAATTCGGCGAAGGAGCGACTCTGGATTGCCACTCCCTACTTTGTTCCGGATCCAGCGATCGTCAGAGCGCTAGAACTAGCAGCCTTTCGCGGAGTGGATATCAAAATCATGCTGCCTCAGGAGTCTGACAACAGGTTCGTGCACTGGGTCTCAATCTCATTTGCCGAGCAACTGCGGGCTCGCAACATAGAGGTCTTGCTCTATCAGCCTGGATTCACACACCAAAAAATCATCTTAGTGGACCAGGTGATCTCCTGTATCGGCACTATGAATCTCGACAACAGAGCGATGTATCTAAATTTTGAAACCATGGCAGTGATTCATTCCGAAAGTTTCGCACTTCAAGTTAAGGAGATGCTGGAAGCGGATTTTCTCGCCTGTCGGTTCATCAAGAGAACACCTAACACTTTGAAATCTAAGTTATTTATTCTAAGGGGCAACTTCGCCCGCTTACTGTCGCCAATGCTCTAATCAATCACCTCACCTCCAATAAGTAAAAAGAGAAAAAAACACAGTCTCGTGGTAGAAACATGGCATCAGGGACTATCAACCGGAGCACCTATGGCGACCATAAAAGTCACTTATTTCGCAGTGCTGAAAGATCTTGCCGGCAAGTCACATGAAGAGCTCGAAGTTGCTGACGGAACCTCTGCTGCAAAAGTTTACAGCATCCTCGCTGAACGTTACGGATTCCCACTCGCACTTGCTGATATCCGCGTTGCTGTAAATGATGACTTCGCGTCTATCGATAACGGGATCAAAGCACACGATCATTTAGTCTTTATTCCACCAGTTGCAGGAGGCTAAGTTGACAACCAAGATGGCAAAGCCCGTTATCGAAGTAGCAATTAAAGACACTAATCTCCCTGTTGAAGAATACCGCGCAGCGCTTCCTATGTCTCCAGAGAGCGGCGGCTACGTTTGTTTCGAAGGTCACGTACGCAACGTAAATAATGGCCGCAGCGTTTCTCATCTTGAGTATGAAGTCTACGACACATTAGCGTTAAAAGAGCTGCAAAAGATCTGTGAGGATGCCTGCGAACGCTTTCAGTTAAATTTTGCAAGAGCTGTACATCGCAAGGGTACGCTAAAGATTGGCGAGCCAGCCGTGATTATTCAGGTGTTGTCGAAGCACCGAAAAGAAGCGTTCGATGGCTGCCGTTTCATTATCGATCGTCTGAAGTCGCAAGTGCCAGTTTGGAAGCGTGAGTATTACAGTGACGGCAGTCACGTCTGGGCTCAGTGCCACGACCACGGACCGCATAGTCACTCTTGATGTTCTGTTTGAAAACTTTTCGCTAGGGAGATGGGATGGAAATGCCGATTGAGATTTATCCTGCCGAGATGGAAATGCTGTTATCAAATGGAGCGGTCCTTTTTGATGTGAGTGAGGAACATCTTAGCAGCGAGCCTGCGCCAAGAGCCATGCACACAGAACATCTCCCGCTCTCAAAACTTGGCGAGCTGGAAAAGAAAATCAAAAGAGATAAACCAATAATTTTCTGCTGCCGCTCAGGTCTTTTAAGTTATCAGGCTGCTAAAATAGCGGCGAACTGGACTGAGCAACCTGTATACTATTTACCGGGCGGTTTACTTAGCGTAGCTGATGTCTGAATTTTTAAACAAATCTAGTGCCAAACATTATTCTCTAGCTCTCTTATGCGGCGGAGAATCTAAGCGACTTGGTTCTGACAAAGGGCTCTACAAACCAACGGGCGATGAAACGTTGGTACGTCGAGCTTTGCGTTTATTCTCATCTCATTTTTCGGAAATCCTACTCGTTGTTCGAGACGAAGATCAATTTAAACTCTATGAGCAAGAAATCCAGCCAGCAAACTGGACAGATGTACGCATTGTTTCTGACGCACAGACGGGCGGCGATCTTCCTCGTAGCGCATTGACTGCTGTTTATGCAGCTCTCGCGCAAGCGAATACTGAGCGCATAATTGCACTGCCTATCGATCAGGTGGGTGTTTCGCTTTCCCATCTTTTGCGGCTAACAGAACATAGCGGATCAACTCTTTCGTCAGCTTTTATTAGCGACGAAGGCATTGAACCCTTTCCGGGAATATTCAGTAAATTACAGACGGAATCGATTCGGGCAGCAATCTCTGCCAGACAGTTAGGAGTGCAACACTTTCACCAAGAAACAGGGTCATGTCTGATTCCTGCGGAAGAGTTGGCAAATTCGCTTGCCGTTAACTGCAATACACCGGAAGAGATGACTGCTTTTTTTGGCACGCCTTTAGCCGACACCTTTGATCGCCGCTTGCACTACTTAAGATTCTCTCTGACTGAAGCCTGCAACCTATCTTGTACCTATTGTCTGCCAGACGGTTTTCCAGAATGGCTAAGACACAAGTCAACTCTGAATCTCGACGCAATCAAAAACGTCTTAACGGCATTTCGAGCGCTCGGTTTTAGAAAGGTTCGGTTCACCGGTGGCGAACCAACAGTCCATAAGAAATGCATCGATGCTGTTAGAATTGCCCGCGATCTGGGCTTTGAATCGATTGCATTAACGACTAATGGACTATTGATCAAGAATCTGAAAGATTGGCGCTCAGCTGGCTTAAGCCTTCTGAACGTAAGTCTTGACTCTCTCGACGATGAAGAATTTTTTAAGCTCACAAAAAACCGCGGTGCAAAGACTGTTGCCAAACTCGTCGACGATGCTTGCGCCTCCGGTCTTGAAGTCAAAACAAACGCCGTCCTTCTGCGCTCGATCAATGGCAATGAAAAAACAATCACCGATATGATCGACTGGGCTATCGCTAGACCGATGACGTTGCGCTTCATCGAACTGATGAATACAGGGTTAAATTCTAGTTTTGCGAAACAAGAACGCGTTCTAGGGTCAGAGATCGAACCTTTTTTAATTCAGCGAGGATTTTCTCTAAATCATCCTGACAAAAACAAAATCTCTGTCGCGGGGCCATCAACGGATTATTTTTCCGCGCAGCATCTCGGAAAAGTTGGCTTGATAAATCCTATGTCATGCAACTTTTGTGACCGCTGCAATAGACTTCGAATAACAGCTAAGGGCGCACTGAAAATGTGCCTCTTTGGCAACCAAGATATTCCGCTCGATATGTCTTCGCCTGAAAGCATCGCATTAGCGATCAGAGCGTCGATCGGTAAAAAACCAGAACGTCATAACCTAGAATCGGGCGATTCTGGCAATGTGTCCACCTTTAGAACTATCGGCGGTTAAAAGGTGTTACTTTGGAGCAAACATGGCTGATTTCTCGCACCTGAGCGAAAAAAATCAAGCGCAGATGGTCGACATCTCGGCGAAGCAGGAAACCCAGCGCGTTGCAACAGTACGCAACGAAGTAACCGTCAGTAAAGAGTGCTCCGGAAAACTCTCCGCGGACATGATCCGAGAAATCGCTTCGACCGCACGGATCGCCGGCGTTTTTGCAGCGAAAAAAACCAGTGAAACAATTCCTATGTGTCATCCAATCGCCATTACCGGCTGTGATATCGACATCACCTTTGAACAGAGCAATGGGAAATTTCTGATCAATGTCTCGGCCAAGACAACATCAAATACAGGTGTTGAGATGGAAGCATTCTGTGCATCTTCTGGTGCAGCACTAACTATCTACGACATGATCAAAGCTGTAGATCCTTCAGCTGTCATTGGACCAATGATTTTAATAAAAAAAACCGGCGGCAAAACCGGAGTTTGGGAACGTCATGCAACACAGTCATAGTGCCTGGGTCATCGTTTGCTCTGACCGAGCAA
This sequence comes from Pseudobacteriovorax antillogorgiicola, assembly GCA_945862295.1. Classification (GTDB taxonomy): domain Bacteria; phylum Bdellovibrionota_B; class Oligoflexia; order Oligoflexales; family CAIYRB01; genus CAMAXT01. The sequence goes on along the minus strand of CAMAXT010000007.1, from coordinate 45,177 downwards.
GCTTGGGGACTTACGAAGATAAAAGCGGGCCTGCGGCCAAAGATTGGCTTTCTGCAAATAACTTTCAATGCCTTGGAACTGTCGTTATTCCCGACAATGAAGCTGTCCTTCGCGAAACTGTTATCGAGAAAATCTCTTCCGAAGCTGATTTCATCGTGATTTCTGGCGGTACCGGTATTAGCCCAACAGATATCACCCCACAAACATTAACGACGTTCTGCGATTACGAAGTTCCGGGTTTCGGTGAGATGTTAAGACAAGAGAGCCTCAAATATTCGCTCAATTCCTATCTCTCACGCTGCGGTGGCTGGGTTCTCAATAAAAAGCTGGTGTTCGCTCTGCCGGGAAATCCCAAAGCTGTGAAAGAACAACTGGATATATTAAAAAGCTTATTACCGCACGCGATTGACGCCGTGCAGGGTAACTGTAAACACCGAAGGCCAGTGGAAAAACATGATCAGCTACGATGAAGCTAAAAAAATTATCGAGTCGTTAAAATTTGACTCTCCGGCTGTTGACCTCCCGCTCGATCAAGCCAATGGTCACATTCTCGCAGAACCTCTAAACGCGTCTGTAGCGTCACCGGCGTTTACAAATTCTGCGATGGACGGATTTGCTGGGAAACACAAAGATCTCAGTCGACCACTTCGCATTCTCTCAACTATCTATGCAACCAAGACCGATCCTAAACTGATCCCTGCTTACGAAACCGGTTACTGCGTTCGGATTATGACCGGAGGAGTCCTCCCCGAATGGGCAGACACCGTCATTCCAGTTGAGAACACCGAGGAAGAAAACAACGGCAATATCATCATCAAAGACATTCCCGCTGCTGGCGCCAACATAAGAACCAAAGGCGAAGACATCGCGGCGGGCTCTCTTCTGCTCAGTGCCGGCATGCGCCTTACCCCTGAACGGATGATGGTAGCGGCAGCACTTGGCGTTTCTAATGTTCGTGTCTTCATGCAGCCGCGCCTTTATGTCATCTCAACGGGTGACGAGCTAAAACAGCCTGGTGAAGCGCTCGGTTTCGGTGAGATTTACAATTCCAGCCAGTACTTCCTGCGGTCGGCGGCACTTTCGGCCGGAATTTCCGACGCGGTCTACTTAACGGTAAGTGACGACAAAGACGCAGCTATGAGCCAGATGCGGGACATTCTTTTGAAAAAAGGACCAAAGATCATAATTTCAACAGGTGCCGTATCTGCTGGAGTTGCAGACTTTATCCCGGAGCTCGGTCAAGACCTTGATTTTCAGCCACTTTTTCACAAAGTCGCCATGCGTCCAGGCAAACCGGTCTATCTCGCTCGACGAAATGACGCCGTTTGGCTCGGATTACCGGGCAACCCAATCTCAACCTGTGCCGGTTGGTATTTTTTTGCGATGCCGCTCTTACAATCTTTGGTTGGCGTAAGAGCGCTACATCTATATAATTTTAAGTTAAATAACGACGTCAGAAAGCCCGAGCATTTGCGCTGTTTTTTCCGCGCAGAGATCAGAGACAACAGAGCCTGGGTACCCCAGAGTCAGGGAAGCGGACACTTTGCATCCTCAATTAATCAGGACGCATTTGTTATACTCCCAGAAGGTTTGTCACTAGTTAAGGCTGAGACGATTGTTCCCGGAATCTTTATCTCGTGAGAGTGATGTGGAAGAAAGTAATAACAAAAGTTCATTTAAGCAAAAAGTTATCGATAACCGCGGCAAGGAAGTTCCTATGGATTACTTCCTTTACTCTTGCCTGGAGACAGAGCGCACATCGCAATCTGTTCGTGGCGACGATGAAGTCTATGGCTGGCCGGTTCTCGCTGCATACTTAAGTAATCCTGCTGCTGATTCGGAATTCGCGGCAATGCCACTGGCGGGTTTGCTGACGCGTATGGCCGCTTGGTACCGCGATACCTATCCAGCATTAGCAAACATCAAAGTGATCGATTACGAATGCCTACTTGAAATCGTGGAACCACTTGTAGACTTCAACCGTGATGTTTCTCTGCTCTATAAAGCCCGTACCGGTGAAGATTTGCCTGATTTTGAAGGTTCGGTCGGCAACAACAAATACTGGGATGACATCATCTCAACCGTTGCAGAGTACTTCCGAAACAACGGTCACTTGTATGCGCGCTACATTCAATGGAGCCATGCTGCAGTCGAAACAGAAAATTTCAATACTGGTGATCGTCCGCCAGTCGGCCGTTTCGCGCCAGGGTTTACCCGCCCTGCACCATCAGGCGGAAGTCGCGGTGGAAGAGAAGGCGGCAACGACCGTCGTCCTGAGCGCGGACCTCCACGTGGCGGAAGAGAAGGTAACGATAGAAATGCCGGAGGACGCGACCGTCCTCCAAGCGGCGGCGACCGTGGACCAAATCACAATGGCAACAGTAGAAATCCTCCGCGCGATAACCGTCCACAAGGTGATCGTCCGCCAAGAAACGACCGCGGTCCTCGTCAAGAAGGTCAAGGCCGTGGCGATAGAAAGCATCGTGAAGATGTCGATACAAAGCTACACGACGAAGCCATGTCTGAAGTCGACAGAGCCATTGAGTCGCTACGAAACGATGAGTCAATGGACGAAGTACTGTTAAAGCCGCAAAACAGCTTTTACCGCCGTATCCAGCATCAAAAGATTGTTGATATGGGCTACCATTCGTTTTCAGTCGGTGAAGGACCTGATCGTTCAGTACGCGTTGCGAGACGTCCATCTTAAAGGGTTTCTTTCGTGGCCAAGACAGTTGTTATCACAGGTGCGAGTTCTGGTATTGGTGAAGCCTGCGCAGAACTCTTTGCAAAGAATGGATACAACGTTGTCTTGGGTGCACGTCGCACTGAGCGACTTGAAAAAGTCGCAAAGACCCTCGGAAATCTCGGTGCAGCAAGTGTGACTTCGTTTCATCTAGATGTATGCGATCAAGCATCCGTTGATTACTTCATCGCTCAGACTGTAAAAAAATTCCCCGAGATAAATATTCTAATCAATAACGCTGGGCTAGCTAGCGGACTTGATCCTGTTGTGACTGGCAAAGATTCTGATTGGCAGGCGATGCTCGATACGAATGTATACGGGTTACTGCGAGTCACGAGAGCTTTGCTACCGCATTTTATTAAAACGGGACAAGGTCACATTATCAACATGGGCTCAATTGCAGCTTTTCAAACATATGCCAACGGAGCTGTGTACGCGGCTACTAAGCATGCGGTGAAAGCTATCACTGGTGCGTTAAAGCTCGAGCTTAACGGTCAACCAATTCGTGTCAGTTCTATTGATCCTGGTATGGTCGAAACTGAGTTTTCTCTTGTAAGACTTAAAGACGAGAAAAGAGCTGATGCCGTTTATACCGGTATGACTCCTCTTACGGCACACGATATTGCTGAGTGCGTTTACTTTGCGGCGAGCCGCCCTGCCCACGTCAACATCGATCACATCATAGTTATGCCGACTGATCAGGCTACGGTTTATAAAGTTCACCGAGCACCGTAAGAATCTCAAATCGCGAAGCATTATCACATGCCAAATCGCAACAAAATTTTTCAGGTGGAAAAAAATCTTGGTTTCCCGAATAACAACTTTTTTATCGCATTTGTAGTTTTTAGTGGATGCGTGCATGGGAATTCGGGCTCGAACCCCAAGTCCATTGATTATACCGTTCGATACTTCTACAAGGCTGACGGTAGCGGGACAAAGACAGCTGCATTTTTTCCAAAAGTTCACTTCGGTACCAAAGCATACTTTGAGTCTACAAAAAACGAGCTTTCTGCATTTCTAAACAAGGATGCTGCAGGTGGCGCAATAGTTATTGAGCAAGTAATTTGCACATCTTCCACATTGGGCTTGAACATAGAAACGTTTGCAGAAGAACTTATTCCGCGAACAGAAGGAATGACTAAGGAAGCCTACCGAGATAAGTTAGTAACAAGTCTTGCACAAATTCGCGCAAAGGACCTTCTTTTAGATGAAACTTGCAAAGACAACATGTCTCCAAAAATGATGGCCGCGCGAGACTCTTACAAAACTCGGCATCCGCAGAAACAAGGGGAACTAAATATATTTTATCAATATGATGTCCTCGATTTTTCGAAGTTTGAAAAGGCCACATCCATTTGGGGAGATGTTGATCTAGGTTCTGCGCCTGAAGAAATTCAGTTTATTCGAGCTTTGATATTTGAAAATGAAATTCAAAAATCTATCAAGAAACGGTCAACCAAGGGCCAGGAATACTTGAATTGGTTTCAAAAGTCAGAGTCGATTGATTTGATGTATCAAATCTGGGATGACTATCGAAAAAAGACATTGAAAAACTCCATCCGAGACGCAGTCACTCAGTTCAATAGCATTGCAATTCCTTGGGGTGTCTTATACGAGAAAGAAGTGGTTCCGGAATTAGCGGCCATAGGTTTCAAAGAAGATGCGAAGCAAAATAGAATCATCCGTTATGGAAGCTGCGAGCAGATTCTAGAAAGCTCGCTAAAAAATATTTACGAAGATCAATGCAACTGAAAATGCAAAAAGCTTGAACTCACTCAGCGAGTCAAGCTTTTCAAACAGCAGTAAAATACTATTTTTTTGCACATGTCATATCGATTGTTCCGCCGATATGATCGCCAGCTTGAAACACATAGTGGGCATCGATTTTATCAGAACCATTGTCTTTTTTAACCACTAAGTAACCCCGCATGCCGCCACCGTCGTGCCGGCTAGTTACCTTCGCATCGAAGTTATTAAATTTGAAGTGATTGGTATAGACGGTTGGTCGGTATGCTTCATGATTTTTAAAGTTGCCACTGAATACTCCGGTATAATTCGCAATCTTTTTTTCGCCGCCGTTACTTTCAACATTGAAATCGTAATTGGTCGAGACAAACCCGACTAAATCTAGAAGCTCAGCATTGTTTCCATCGACTGAGTATTTGAATTGAATTGTGCCTTCAGCTGGCAAAACATCTGCTTGCTGGCGACCAGCATCAATTTGACATGAATAATCTGCAACTGTCGCTGTAGCCGCATCAGCGATAGCAGAATGACTAGCTGCGCGTGAACAACCAGCTGCGATCGCTACAGCTACTGAGGAAATCACAACAACGACTGCGATTTTCATAGGGTCTCCGAAATTAGTTTCAGGTGCAGAGTGTGTAAATCAGATCCATGTAAATGCAAGGGAGAGACCAGGTTTGAAGTGGTATAACTAAAAGATATTTTTATATTTTTTATGATTCGATTGATGACAGGGTATCTAAGGATCAGACATGCCACTTGCATCGCCGAAGCACTGGTCAATCCAGACCACCACCCATAGCATTTTTTACACCCTCACGTTTCGCAACATCGTGATCTGTAAGTACTATCTCTAAAATACCAAAGGTTTTAGCCACCCTCTCCGATGATAGGTTTGTCTTTAAAATAATAACTCCAGGACGAACATCTTATGAAACTCAAACATGCACTGAAAATTTCAACAATAGCAGTCGTTGCATTTGCAATTAGTACAAGTTGCAAAAAGAAAGACAAAGATAATGACGAAGCGGAAACGTCGCTCCCACCTGTGTTTTCTGGGAGCGGAGCTGTTGGGGACGGAACCTCACTCTCAGCTGTGTATCCTGGACAACTCGGTCTCGCAGTATTTACGGATGCATCCGGTAGCTCTCTTCGTTTGGCGGAAGACGAAGCATCGGTCGAAGCTAGCCGACCGATCAAAGAACGCGCTGCTGAAGAAGAACAAATAGCTAGCGGCCAAGCAGAAAGTTGCTTCTCGCCTGCACTCTCGCGGCAGTCACCGACCGATACTAATGAAAACTGCTACGAGTTTGACCAAGACATGATCTACGGTAGCCGCGGCAGCGACGGACTACGCGGCACCAAGAATGGCCTCAATACAAACAACGAAGCATGCCTTGTAGCATACGCAAAAAACAGAGCGACCCAAATCAATGACATGCTCGACAAAGCAAAAGGCACAATTGCGATGATGCTTTGCCAAGCAAAAAAAGCCGATCCAACTGTAACTCTTCCTGCTAACACCGGCGATCAACTCGATCTAAAGGAAATTCTATCCTCCGCATTTGCAAATAAAGGTGCCGCAGCCATCGAGAAAGCGATTTTAGAAAGATTAGAAGATGATGCTGATGGTAATCCCCTGTTTCGTTCTACTGTGAAAATGACTTTTGGCGATTCAAGCCGCACAGTGATTCTGGTGCACATTCCTAGCTTTACAGATCCGTCTTTGTATTACGGCTCACTATCAACAATCGTTGACCGTACTGGCAGTGACAAGGTCATGATCATGACAGTCGCCTACTCTAAAACCAGACTAGAAGATGGCACCTACCGAATGAGTGCCGAACTTCGCCGCGCAGGTGTCGCGGCAGATCTTTTAGCGACTGCGATCGGTGCGGATGGCCAGTTAGATTTCAATGCACACAGAGATTTTTCAGTTGCAGAAAGCGACCAGAACTACGGCAAAGGTAAGAAGGCGGATGGCTCCTACTATGATCATAATGCCGACGTGTCAGGCCAAACGTTGATTACTTTTCAAAGCAATCCAGATACCGACGAGGGTACATTCTCCTACTGGCAAAACCCAGGATCTAACTACAACGAAGCTGCTCGCGGTATGGTTGCTAAACTTGAGATTGTAGACGGAGTTAAAAAAGGCTGTGCAACAAGTGGAGCTGCCCTGAGTAAATCAAACGTTGGCAATGGCTATTCTATTGCATCGGGAATCAAAGGCAGCGTCACTCTAGAGCCGAATGGCTATTACCACCCATTTTTTGAAAATGGAGGTTGCACTATCACAACTGGTAGCGACTCCGACGGGGCCTATAGAACCTGTACAAAAAATGGTGGCGTTGCTAAGTGGTACACACCGCTTGTAAACGACAGTACTCTAGCTGCCGAGTTTGTTACAAACCAAAGAGGCGGCATTATCACGCGCCAATGTTATAAGTTTAACGAAACGGCTGGCGTCTATGAGATAGACACTGCAGAGATAGATGAAGATGCAGGTTACGAATTGTTTCGCAATACCGATTCTTCGAAATACGTTACACCACCAGCTATCGGCGATAACCTGAAGCCTATTGGTGATGCAAAGCCAGACTAAACACCTACGACAATCGTTTCCAAAACCGGCACTAGTTAAAAACTATGCCGGTTTTTCCTTTAATTCTGCCTCGTATCTAGAACGCAAACCCGCTGGGGCGCTAAATCGAAACAGATCCGAAATCTCAGAGAATTATAGGACAAATCGTGATTATACCGAAATTTTCTAAGGCTCTCCGACACACTTCAGGATTTCACCAACTAAACTTTTTCCATCGACCACCGAATACTCTGATGAAGGATTAACAAGAAGTAATCCATAATTTTTTGAAACAGGATGTTTCACATGAAAATCGACAACAGCATCGTGCGTAATGTCTCAATTCTACTTACAGGCGCAGCTCTAATGCTTTCGACTGCTTGCTCATCGTCTCAACAAGACGAAGAAGAACTCGAAGTATCGAATGAGCAAAACCAACAGGGAAATCTCGGTGAGGACGATGCCGCAGAAGGCAACGGCCAAGAAAACTCTGAAAACGAATTCGAAAATGAACAAGGCGAACAGGGCGCAGACGTCAATAGCGAGACTGGCAACGAGTTCGAAAACGAAAACGGTGGCCAACAGGAAGCTGAAAATACCGGTGAGAATATCGATCCAACTCTAGATAACACTGGTGGTGGCAATCAAGCTGTAAACACATCAGCTCCAATGAATCCCGCAGCAATGGCTGCCCCGGTGGCCGCACCCGCAGCTGCACCAGCAACTTCTGAACGCTCTCCAGTCCCTGGTGGACGGGTTCGCTACGTAAAAAGCAGCATTCAAGTTGTAAATGCACCTGGCGGTTCGCCCGTCTTCACATTGGAAACTGGCGATCATCCTGTTACTTGGGAAGAGAACGGCTGGTTGAGAATCTCGACAGGTGCTTATGTTCCAGTTGATGCGATGTCCGACAAAGGTGTCGCTCGTCCGAATCAAGGCAAAGGCTGGAACTAATTTTTTTAGATACCAAGAACTACGGCGCCTTACGGCGCCGTTTTTTTGTCAAATTAGAACGCGGCATAGAAGCCAATACTGTTATCGATGCGGCGCTGGCTTTCTTCGGTTTTGCGGTCAGCGTAGAGGATTGGAGCATCGCGCAAGTACTCGGTGCGACGGCGATGAATGCCGACACCAAAGTATTTTGAGAGTGCAATGTTGACGCCGCAATATGCGGTCAATATCGGACCTTGGTTGTCATCAAACATCACGTCTTTGTGAGCGCGGTTCCATTGGATATATCCTGGTCCCGCACCAGCGACTGGGGTCACGACAGTTGGGTTAGGGATCTTTAGAAGAGCAAGTAGCTCGGGTCCATACTCTTCACCAAAGTCATTTCCAGATTCTAGGCGTTCGTAATCGTAGACTGTAGCCAGGGCAAGATACTTATTGAAGTTGTAGACGAGCATAGCACTAGCAGCAAAAAAGTTTGCACCGGCTCCAAGGCTCGTTGAGAAACCAAGGGTTCCATTCTGGTCCGGTGCACTAGCAGTCTTCTTGCTAGTCATTTCGCGAGGCGCTTCTGGTTCGCTGCGTTGCTTGACTTGCTCCGTTTTTGCCTTCGGTTCTTCGCCAAGAAAGATCTCCGCCTGCGCGCTAGATGACGCGACCAAAACAAGACTTAGAATAAAGTTTTTCATCGAGCCCTCACCGCACGCAATAGTGAATCATGGTCGCAATGTCAAAAAAGTCTTTTGAAGTATAAGCCAGAGTCGTGTCAGAAACCTGTTTAACGCCAGGATAGAATGAACTTCTGTAAGCACCCTCGGGCTGTTTGAAATCAATTTCGATAGCGTATGCGGATGCGCTCGGCAAAGGAATACGCTTGATATCACCTGCACAGGCTCGTTGTACACCAGCTCTAATACTATCGATTGCAAGGTCGGGATGTATACTGACAGTCGCCGCACCGATGCCCGTCATCGTCGGCACAACCTCTAGTGTTTCGTGAAATCTCTTCGCCGTATCACAGAGCTTTTGATCACCAGAAAGAAAAAGCACGGGCACACTCACTGACGACGCAATGAAAGTATTCACATGAAATTCTGAAACCGGTACACCGTTAATCCGCATTTCGGAAACAACGCGGCCGGAAAACGTATGGGCAAGCGGATTACCGCCAGATCCTGCGCGGTCATGGTATCCGATAAACACAGCGCCTGAGAAGGTACGATCAAGCTCTGCCATCATGCTAAACGGATGACCCGTCCACCCCCTAATAATACGTACCTGCTTCGGTAAACGCCGGGGATTGATGTTACGACCAGTCCAGTGTGCGTCTTTGACATAGATTTCAGTCGCACCAGCAGCGAGTGCACCTTCACAAGCAGCGTTGACTTCCAGGGTCATCTGCTCTTGAAAGTACCTAATATCCGAGTGCTCAGGATTCGCTTCCGACGGCGCAGCCATGCCCGCGCAGCCTTCGATGTCAGCACTGATATAAATTTTCATTTTGTCACCGATCTAGAGCTGTTTAACTTGCTGATCGATCTTACCGAAAATTGAGTGGTTCTTAGCGTCGAACATCTCGATTTCGACCCGGTCACCCGGTTTCATAAATGGAGTTCTGGACGCACCTTCGTCGATTTTCTCGATCATGCGCACTTCTGCCAAACAAGAAGATCCGCGCGAACGGTCTTCATTAGAAACAGTGCCGCTGCCTAAGATGGTACCCGCGGTATATGCTCTAGTTTTACAGATGTGCTCAATAAGTTCAAAGAAAGAGAAAAACATTTCCGGTCCAGCGTTAGGATCGCCGAATTTCTTACCATTGAGGGTAGTGAGCAGTGGTAAATGGACACGGCCTTCTTTCCATGCGGGTCCAAGTTCGTCCGGGGTAACAGCAAAAGGCGAGAAACCAGTTGCTGGTTTAGAGCAGAAAAAGCCGAAGCCTTTTTCAAGCTCTCCGGGAACGAGGTTTCTCAGAGAGACATCGTTCGCTAGCATGATGAGGCGGATATATTTCGCAGCGTCTTCTTTTTTCGTGCCTTGAGGTGTATCGCCGAGGACGACGCAAACTTCAGATTCAAAATCGAGACCCCAATCAGTGTTCTTAATCATGATTGGATCATTGGCGCCAATGAGGACACCGGAACCGCCTTGGTATACAAGCGGATCTGTCTTTAGTGTCGGAGGTGGCTCTGCACCGCGCGCTTTACGAACTAGGACGATGTGATTGATGTAGGCTGACCCATCGATCCATTCATAAGCTCTAGGAAGTGGCGCAGCTAGACGAGTGGTATCAACCTTCTCGCCAGCAACCTTACCGCTATTTAAATCGGCGTAGATCTTTTGCAAACCTGAAGATGTTTCCTGCCAGTTATCAAGTGCATGCTGCAGAGTGGGAGCAACAGAATCTGCTAGTGCAAACTTCTTGTTATCAGAACTCACTACCACTAATCGACCGTCTCGTGACTTGTCTTTGATCGTTGCAAGTTTCATCTGCGCTTTCCCTTAAATTATGTCAGGCCAGTGAGGTCTTTCAGCTGCTTGATTTGATCTGATTTCAGCTGGGTATATTCACCGGGTTTTAAATCCTCTGGCAAAACGATATCGCCAAATCCAACTCGAATCAATTTAACGACTTTGTGATTAAAGTGTTCGAAGAGGCGGCGAACCAAGCGGTTCCGACCTTCAAAGACTGTAATGCGGTACCAGCTGCCTTTTGAGGCACCTAGGTTTTTCCCCTCCGCGTAGGACAACTGGGTTCGAAGCGTCATACCATCGTCGAGTTTTACACCATTTTTGATGGCCGCTTCTTCGTCAGCTGAGAGTCTGGTATTGACCAACACGTGGTAAAAGCGTGGCACTTTGAATTTAGGGTGACAAAGACGGTTGGCGAGCTCACCGTCATTGGTTAGTAGCAACAACCCTTCTGTCCGATAGTCAAGGCGGCCAACTGGCGCAATGAGAAACGGTAGATTCTTCAGCATCGGTAGGTCGTAAATTGTTGTGCGCTGAAAATCATCCTGACGAGTTGTTAAGACTTCATCAGGCTTGTGCAGCATCCAATAAACGCGTGGCGGCGGTTCCGCTGCGACGGCTTTGCCGTTGATTTCAACCTTGTCCACACCTGGAATGATCTTTGTGCCTTGCTCAGTTATCTTCCGGCCGTTGATTGAGATCCGGCCTTCACTGATCCAAGTCTCCGCTTCTCGGCGGGACGCTATCCCCATCTGAGAAAGCCACTTCTGTATCCGTATCGGTTCCATCTATGTCCTCTGCCGGAGATAAGGTTTCCGGCTCACTTTCTTCTGTAGTTGCACTCGGTGTTTTGCTCGCACCAAATGCACGTGGTGAACGCTCGCGATCACCGTGTAATTCATTCGCTACACTTTCGAGCAGGTCAGCGTTGTCGTCGTCTTCGCTTTCAGCAGACTTTGCTTCAACTGCTTCGGCATCAGATGACGCTTGGAGTTTCTCGGACTCGTCCTCTGTGCCTTCAGCCTCAAGGGTTTCACCACCCGAGTTATCGGCAATATACTGCTCAATGTCCACTAAATCATCTGGACCTTCTGCGATTCTATCCATTGCGCCCTGAACGATTTCACGCGACGGCTGGAACGATTCTAGCGGCGGAAGGTCCTTGATGCTGCTCAGGTTAAAGACCTTCAAGAAGTCATCGGAGGTGCCAAAAAGCATCGGACGGCCGACGATCTCTTTGCGGCCAGTACACTTAATAAGATCGCGCTCAAGTAGCGTTTTAAAGATACTACCGGCGTCAACACCGCGGATAAATTCAACTTCAGCACGGGTAACCGGCTGACGGTATGAAATGATTGCGAGGGTTTCGAGAGCTGCACGGCTAATCGGACGTGGGCGAGACGCAAACATTTTTTCCATGATTGCGCCGGCGCTGTCTGCGGTTTGAAATTGGAATCCGAGTCTTTTCAAATAATGAAGTCTAAAACCACCGGCTCTATTGTTATAAAACTCAGCGATATCAGAAAGAGTCGTCTCAATGAATTCAACTTTTAGGTCTTCGTCGCCTAATATCTCTAGGATTTCGGCAGCTTTTAAAGGCTTCTGTGACGCGAACAAGATTGCTTCGACACGCGCTTCAAGCGTCATATTGAGCATGCGACGCTCTTTCGGCGTCAGAAGCCCAGTGATGTCGGCAGACTCAGCGTTCTCAGCATAGATCTCGTCTTCGGGATATTCATCATCGAGTGATTCGTAGTTTTTAAATTCAGACAAAGCGTCTTCGTCGCTATCTGCTTCAAGTTCGGCTAACATACCTTCGTCTTCAAGGTCTTCGATAGCGACTTCGTTAGCTTCAAAAGCAGTATCATCGGAAGCTGGCGCAGCAGCTAAGGTCTCTTGACCTTCTTCCGAAAGATCAATGACTTCATCTTCGCCGTCAGCGTTTAGCTCTTCATGCGCCGCTTCGTTCTGATCTTGCGGCTGAAGCTTAGCGGATTCTGGTTTTTTCGATTTCTTCTTAGCCATTCTTAGGACTCCGCTAGATGTTCGGCCTCAACGACCGAGTCCGGGTTTACGTCGCCAAATTCAGGTGTCGCGATGTTTCTGATCGGTAAATCAGTTTCTTCACAGTCCATCCTGTACATCCAAATTGGGCCAAACATATCTTGCTGGTACAACTTGATTCGTTTCATCTTAACGAGTTCCAGCATCGCTAAAATGTGAACAACCAGCTCATCTCTTGATTCTAAGCGGTTAAACAGACCTTGGAACAAAGCAAAGCGCGAGGTGTCGATCTCGGCACCGAGTCGTTCGATGGTTTCATCAACTGTAATGCGGTGTTTCTTAGCAGTTAGTTTGGATTTGCGACTCTCTGAAAGAGTCTTCAGCATCTGTTCATAGAGCACAACGAGAGTGGCGGGCTCACCGGTTAAAGGCGCTTCCACATGCTCATAGACCGGCATCAACCGGTTCCACTCGTTGTTAGTCTGAATCTCAACGCCCATTTGCGGCATTTGATTAAAGTGATCGGCAACGTTTCTAAAGGTCTCATAGAGTTGCAAGCGCTCTTGGAGAGACTTGATCGGATCGTCTTCGTCCAGATCTTCTTCGCCAGCTTTTTTCTCATCATGGGGGAGAAGTTGGCGCGACTTGATTTCGATGAGCGTTGCCGCCATCTCAAGAAATTCACCAGCCTGCTGAAGATCGTTAAACTCCATTAAACGCAGATAATTTACGTATTCTTGCGTAAGGAGAAAGACATCGATATCAAAGATATCGATTTCGTGGACGCGAATAAGGTGTAGTAGAAGATCTAAAGGACCTTCAAACCTCGAGGTTTTTACAAAATAGTCAACGCTCATGACTGTCCCAAAACTATGCAATAAGGGAAAAACCCTTACACATAATGTAAAATCTGACCATGGACAATTGCTCCGATCTCACGTTATACCCTGATAACCGCCGGTGGCCAAGCGGATTCGAAGCCTAAAGACTTTAATAAAATTAGTAAGATGCACAACATTTTCCAAACCCTCTGCAGCGATTTGTCCAAGAGCCAGACCCAGGCCTTTGGCATGATTTCAGCTTATTTACTGGCAAATGGTGATCCTTTTGATTGTGCCGCCTTCCTTTCATTTCAGGATAAAACGCTAAAAAACAGGGGGTTAGTCGAAAACAGTGACCCTGCCCTAAGACCTTCAGATGTACTTCCAATAGAGTTTTTCAAGGACCAGTCACTTCTCCATAAATTTTTAAAGCCGGGGACAGTTTCTACTAGGACTTTTTTCTCAAGCGGGACAACAGGTCAGGTTCAGTCCCGTTCACCTTTCTCGCAGGAAGGTTTGGAAAACTACCGCATTGAGTCCTTACTCGGATTTGCCTCTGTTCTCAGGAGAAAGTTCGCTGACTTGGGAGATGATGAGTTAAGTAAAATCCAAGGTGTCAGCCTGATTCCTTCGAGTACGGATTGGCCGAACAGTAGCCTCGCCCAGATGATTAGTTGGATTGCCGACTATCTGCCGGTGACTTTTGTAGGTGAAGGACCGAACGCTCTCAAAAGCATCGATTACAGTAAGCCCGTGTGGATGTTCGGAACCGCCTTTCATTTCGTGAATCTAATTGACGATGGATGTAAGCAAAAACTCGCCGCTAACAGTTTGATTATAGAAACAGGTGGCACAAAAGGCCGGTCTCGCTTTGTCACGCGTGGTGAATTATTTAGCTTAATTTCCAGCGCATTTTCGCTCACTGAGTCGAGAATTATCAGCGAATATGGGATGTCGGAACTCGCCACCCAAGCATACGATCTAGAAACCTGTGCACTAGCTGACCGCTGGTACCATTTTCCTGCGTGGGTCACCACCCATGTACTAGTCAAAGACGGTACGATAAAAAAATCTGGAGTCGGTTCAATTGTTATATCCGATCCGTTCAGAACAGACTTACCTCTGCCTATCCGTACAGAAGATATTGTTGAGCTGAGAGACAACAAATTTCAGATTCTACGCAGATCTCGTTCAGCACCGCTAAAAGGGTGTTCGATGCTAGCGGAACTGCCGCTACAGAAAAGCAGCTTCTCTTATGCTCAGTCAGCTGCAGCTCAAATTCCAAAAGATGAAACTCATTTAGCAAAAGAAGTGCTAAGTCTCTGCCACCGGCTCTTGCAAGACCAGTCGGTGTTTTCTCAATTTACCGAAGAGTTTGGACACAAAGATTTGGCAAAATTTGCCACCGAAGATCTCACACGCTCATTAAGTCTATCCCCCGAGGATCTCGCGCGTTCAGCGAAAAGATTGCATGCAGCCGATAAAAAGTCAGCTTGGACAATCATCGCGCCGAATAGTCACTCACTCGCCGTGGTCCATCCGATCATTATTGGTTTTGTTGCTGGACTAGATCTCGCGGTTCGGGTTCCGGAAAGATTCACTGGCGACCAACATTTTTTAATGCAACTCATCCAAGGTTTAAATTTACTGCGTTCCAATTCTATCGTGCTCATACCGGCCTCTTTTCACCTTGAAATGGCTGATGACATTTATAAGCAAGGTAATGTCCTAGCGTTTGGAACAAATGCGACACTCAAAGAATTGCAAAGAATTGCACCAGGCCGCATTTCTGGTTACGGCGAAACTCTTGCGGTTGCTTGCGGTGATTTAGATGATGTAAAAACGAACGCAAGCAATATCGTCCGAGATTTTTTTAGTTTGCGGCAAGCCGGCTGCATGTCTGCAAGAGTATTTGTACTGCAAGAGAAGTCAGACCTTGATCTTGAACGCGCAGTTAAAGCCCTCAAGGATGCGGCGAAGGTCTATCAGTCACATTTGCAAGTAGATGACGCGACCGCTCTCAACGGCGAAGAGATCCGTCTAAAACTTGCAAGTTCTAACAAGACTTTCAGCGACGGCGACATCGCGATGCCGCTAGTGGTCGGAATAATGGAAAATGAACTGCGCTCACATGGCGTAGCTGTCGCCCAAAAAGCCTACGTAATCCCCGTCATCTCGACAAAAACCCCTGTCTGGGAAGACTTTGTTAAAAGTCTAAAGAACGAATTTTTTCCTGAATTACCGGTAAGTCTGATCCTCCTAGCCGATACCCCTAAAAACAAGGAATTTTTGAAAGATTCCTCCGAATCTTCAATGAGTACGCTATCCTTTCGCGCTTTTGGCCGCAGCCAATCACCTACTTTTTCAGGCTTTCACGAAGGTCGGCCCCTTTTCTCTCTCACCCACTGAGACCCTGGTGTTGTAAGAGTTTCGTGATAAAATTCTATTATCACCACATTCGATTCTTTTTTCTCAAACGTATTTCACATAGCGTTTAAAGGCCTTTCATGAAACGGGACAAAACCCCACGTCATGCGTCTGCTGTCAACGCAGCACTACAACTAAATTGGTCTGTGCCAAGTAATGGTCATTCGCGAAAACTGCGCAAATGGCAAACGCCGCTCATTAACGACGCTATGGTTACTAGTCGGGAATTGACCGAAGAAGAACTCACGCTACTCGCAGAAAGCTACCTGGAGATGTTTCTGCCGTTCTTCACGAATCAGGCGGAAGGCTCTATCAACCCACAGATCACTCTGCGCTTTTCCTCGAAGATGAAACAGAAACTCGGCCTTGCTTACTTGTTTGAGCACAAGATCCGACTCAACCTCTCCTACTTCCGCACGGACCCGTCCCTTTTGCCGTATACGCTCTTTCACGAAATGACCCACATTTGGCTCTATGACTGTATGTTTGACCCGGGTCATACCAAGAGATTCTATAATAAAATGAGTGAGTTTCAGTTAACCGGCCTCGCAGTGGACCCAGATGTCCACGTGCATAGACGAATCGCTCCTGAGGGAAAATTCGTGTATATTTGTCCGAATTGTAGTAACCGCTGGTTCATGCGAGAGAGGCTCACGTACACGATCTTCTGTGGGCATTGTTTTGACCGCGAAGGCGTTGAGTATTTTGCTAAACAGCAAAAGCAGCCTAAACCCCAAAGTGACACTGGTGACGTTGGGAGTGCTGCATAGACGTTCGGATAATTTATGGCGTTATTGTTCTCTAAATTCAAAAAAACTTTACAGCTCACTGCTGTGTTATTTTTTGCATCGGCCGCGACGCAAGCATTCGCAGGCATGAAAATAGGCTCTTTCGATCCTCTAAATGCCTTAGATCAGATCTACTTCGTTTCTCCCCGCAACTTTACTAAGACCATGATTTCAGAAAACACGAAGGATCGACTTGTTGCTGACTTCTGTAAGAAGATCGATGCGACTATGAAGTCTTATAAGTGGAAAGAAAAACCGTGTGCGAGTTTGCCTTGGCAGGCCGATCTAAAAACAAAAGACGGACACCCCTTAATTTACGTTGTTTTCGGCCTCGGCAAGAGCACTACAGTCGTTCTTGGTGGTGTGCATCCCGATGAAATCACTCCTATACCAATTGCATTTCGCGTTGCGAATTATTTAAATAGCCATCCAGAAATTTACGCCGGTGACACCCAAATTGTGGTCGCTCCTTTAGTGAATCCAGACGGATTTTTAAAAGCCACGCCAAGTCGGACAAACAGCAACGGTGTGGATCTAAACAGAAACTTCTTCACCATGGATTGGTATAACCGCGCACTTGATCTTTGGGAAAAGCGCCGACAGAAAATCGCCAGTCACTTTCCAGGCTATTTTCCAAATTCTGAAGTTGAAACGATTTTTCAGATTCAGTTGGTCGATCACTTTAAGCCTGACAAAATTCTTTCTATTCACGCCCCTCTTGGGTTTTTAGACTATGACGGCCCGGGAGACGGTATGCCGACGACGACGTCCCAGACGCAGAAAAAGGCTCGGCAGTTGGTGAATTCTGTTTCTGAGCGCTCCAAGAATTACAAGGTCGTTGATTACAACTTTTATCCAGGCTCACTCGGTAATTTTGCTGGAAACGAAAGACATATCCCGACAGTGACTCTTGAGTTGGAATCTACGAATCCATCGATGGTAGATACCTACTGGGATCAGTTCCTACCGGGTATTGTGCAGTCGATTAATTATCCTTTCAAATCTATGCCTGAACTCGAGGCTAAAGAAGGTGACAACGCATCGCCGTTTTCCTTCAAGTATTACTTTCCGAGAAAAACTATCTAAACCGGGACAAACACGAAACGCATGACTAGCCTAATTTCGCTCCTGTTCGTAACGATCTTTGTTTCATCCTGCACTACTCCAACTTCCAAATATTTTACCTACGTACCTTCCTCCCAAAGTGAGCCCGCAGCTCAAAACAATGTAGATAGGTATAGGTACGAGGACATTCTACCCAGCCTTGATAATCAGAATAGTATTTCTTTGGACGACCCAGATGTCAACAAACTCGGTTATTTCCTCAATTTAAGGAAGGCTATCGAATTAGTCTGGGAATACCCACCTGAAGCATCAGCATCCGGAAAAGAAGGGGCCGCAATGTTCCAATTTACGGTCCTCGAGGATGGGAAGGTGAAAGACATATTGTGTACGAAATCTTCTGGTCATTTTGTCTTAGATGAAAGTACCGCTAAAGCAATCAGCCAAGCCTCGCCCTTTGCACCAATTCCAAAAACATTTACCAAAAGAAATTTAATAGTAACCGGTACCTTTAAATACGTACTGGCGAGTCCCAACAAAGTCGATAGCATCGAACCTTTCCCCGAAACGCCCGAAAAAAATTCCAAAGATTATTAAGTATGTCACTTCTAAAGAACTTTGATGAACAACTGCAAAATGACCGATTGTTTTGGCTGCAGCTCAATGAAATAGGAGATCCTGACGGTATCGCTACCGCCGAGGATTTTGCAGCAAGCGACTGGAAAAAGGTCGACTCGTTTTGGCGAGAACGCAGCGATGCGTGGAAGTCTTGTTTTGTCGAAGTTATCTCCGAAGTCCTGCCTAAAGACACATTTATTTGGCTTACCGAACTCCTTAGCTCTGAATCAGAAAAACTCGCCGTGCATGCCCTCGAAAACCTAATGGACCTCCGTCGCGCCGGCAATCAATTTACCGTGCCGGATTCCTTGCGGCCCAGGGTCTTTGCCCTGTATAAGAAAAATCGCTCCTTTTCGAAAACACAATTGCAACAGCTAGTCGACGAACTGTTTCCTACTCCTTAAACATGCCTAGATCAGACAATGTCTCTTTTTTTCGCAGCACCCGCCTTTGCAATATCAAATTGCTACTATATACTCGCTTGAAGACTCCTAATTCAACAATCGAGGTGGCTGTGCAAAAATTTTTACTACTGGGATGGACACTACTTGTTCCCACGATGTCCGTCTTCGCTACGGACCATCTTGATAGCCCACGTAGCACCTTAGATCCGTCGGCCGATGTAGCGGATCTTTTTATTTTCGTCCCCGAGCAAAATAAACTGGTCATCGCAATGGATCTTTTTACTGGCGCTGGCCTTAACACAAGATTCTCCGATGCTGTGAAGTATCAATTTCGCATTCATCCTTTCGCCTCGGAAAAAGAGATTTTAAGTGCCAGTCCAGATAAGGACACCTTCGTTTTAGTAGAATGTACATTTTCCCTGCCTAATGAGAAAAATCAGCAGAGCGGTTCGTGTGGCCAGACGCTCGTTACTAATGGCAACAAACAGGAGTTAACCAAGAAAGCTACCTTTCAAGTCGGCGACTTTAGTCCAAAAGGGCAATTTTCCACCGCAGCAGGGCTGCGAGAAGATCCTTTTGTTTTAAACGGTGGATGTGCGTTTGGGTTTGATCCTCGCTGTAAACGGGAGCCAAATAAAGATGACAGCTTCGAAGGTCTTGGGATCAAAAATGCGCTAAATAAAATTAACACGCTAAGTATCGTCGTCGAACTCAATAGGGACCAAATTACTAACAAGTTAGGCAGTAACTTGTTGGCCTTTTTCGGCGAGATTCGCACAAATAATGTTGCGGAAAAAATAATTGACCGCATGGGAAGACCCGAAGTCACAAATTTCCTTATGCGAGACGACTCCACTAAATATCCCTATAATCAAGAAAGCACGCTGGCAATCAAGCAGAGTCCGTTTGTGACTAACTATCTGCAAAAGATTACTGAGGGTATCTTTATCCTTGATACAAGAGATCAGGCCGATCCGAGCGACAAAACACAATTCGACTGGCAAGGCGAAGATTTAACGAAACTCCAAACCCTACTCCTGGCTGACTACTTAGTCATCGACGCCTCACAAATGAGCGAGTTTTCTAAAAGACCAAAGGCTGGCTACTTCAGTATTGAATTGGAACTCATCAACCAAGGTGCATCAGCAGGCACGAAAAAAATCGTCGCTGCAGGCGGTCGTTCAACACAGGAAGATGAAATCGATTCACACATAACTTTTTTAATTAACGGACCAAAAAAACAGGTAGCTAGGCAGGACGGCGTGCCAAAAGCTGACATTGCAAAATCGTTTCCTTATACAAATGCGGCCAAAAAAGACAGTTTTCTAGGAGCTAAGCAATGAACTCACTCTTTACAAGAATCTGCATTCTGATTTTCATTACCGCTGGCTGTAAAACAACAAATCAGAATTCTGCATCACTCTCAGTCAACCCGGTAGGAACCTTACCGAGCGATTTGTCGGTCACCTCTGAAAAAATATTCAGAGCAAACCTAGACGACCAGATTGCAAATTTCGAGAAAAGCGGCGTGGAAAACCCCATTTCGCTTTTCTGCCAGACCGTCGCACTCCTTTATCTAACTAAGGGCGAGTTTGGTGGTGACAATCCTGAGCCATGGTTAGAGAAAGCTCTGAAAGTTTCTGAGACCTGCGCCCAGCAAGACGGGGCGTTACTGATGCTAACCACGCGCATTAAATTAAAGTTGCACAAACCCATGACTGAACAAGAATTCGAAAAGATTCTTGAACAAGCTGCTGGAAAGGCGGTCATCAAAACAGACATCAGAGATCTTCAGCTTGAGTACTACGCTGCAAATCACAAAGAAGATTTAGCAAAAGGCATTCTAGAGTCTCAACAAGGTAAAGATAGTAGAACCAACAATTGGATTCTTTTAGGAAGGATGCAATCAGAAAGCGGCGAACATGAAAAAGCGCATGCTTCTTTTCAAAAGGCACTAGACACCATCATCGATCCAAACCCTTGGGTGGTTGCCTATATTCTGCAGGCTTCAGCAGATACTTCCTTTCACCAAGCAAAAAAATTCCCGAAGGATAGCGCGCAATTTAACGACTATATGAAGGTGGCGAGAGAAACCATAGCGAGATCGCTAAAATACAATCCTAACAGCAGGCACACTCAAAATCTAATAACTGAGATTAACGATTATCTCTAAAATCTCATAGTTGGTGTGCATTTTGTACAGTCGATTAACTATCCGTTCAAATCGATGCCAGAGCTTGAAGGTTTGAGGGCACCTTACAGGTTTGGACATCTTACAATTTCGAAAATTAGTAAGGTGTCCCAAGTCCGAAATTACTTGTCCTTCTCGATTTTACTTGACGTCAATTCTTTGCTTTAAGTGAGTTTCGACTTCCGTTTTTAAATCAATATAGAAAGCCCTCCCAACCTCACAAGAAAACGAATTAGAGACTTTAAATCGCGTGGTGATTGTCGCGACGCTATTTTTTTCTTTCGCGCAGTGGCGTTCATCCTCGAAGGCTAAATCGGGTTTTTTAAACCTATGTTATAGTCGCCGCGGTCTATTTGAGACTGTAAAAACAGATGTTTTGAAACCTAGGAGAATCTCAATGCTTTTTACCGCTGCCGATGAATTCAATGAATTTAACCTAGCCCAACATTTCGATATAGAAAAAGAGCCTGACGTTCGCCTTCGCATGCACGGTCTATACGAGCGCACAAAAGAAACGGTTGCAAGAGAGCGCTTCATCACTTTGGAAGTCGCGCTACTTGTCGGACTTCTTGAATCCCAGAATGCCGCAGTTAATCTCGGACTCGGAAAAAAAGAAAACCTGGCCCGAAGCCTTGGTCTTAGCGAAGATGCGTACAGAAAAAGGGCGCAAGCAGGACGGGTGCTGATTGCCTTTCCCCAATTTATAGATTTGGTGAAAAGAGGAGTGACCTTTGTTTCCCACATTGGTGGTCTTTCCTCCAAGATCACAAGAAAGAATGCGGACGTCTTTTTTCGGGAGCTTCCTGGTAAAACTGAACGTGAGGTTAGGGAACTAGCCGCCTCTGTTAATAAAGACGGTAGTCGCAGTAAGATTAATCCATTGTTTGATCTCCGGCTGCGTTTTACCAAGGAGCAACTCGCAAGACTTGATCGTGCGCGAGAGGTACTGTCGGCTACGGGCCGGATGCCTAGTGAAGAGGAGGCGATATTGAAGAGTTTAGAAGACCTGCTCGAGAAGCGAGACCCGGTGCAGAAAGCTGCGAGGGCGGAGCAGAGGGCGCAAAAGAAAGGGGCTTCGGCGGGGGCGGATGATGTCCCGGCATTACCGCAGGTGAATGAGGAGGGTGAGTTCACTGAACTGCAAGCAACTACTGAGACTGCTGCTGCGCCGCTCGGAAATTTAAAGTTGGAAGTAGCGGCGGTGCCGCACAGGGATTTGTCTGTCGATGAGGCGGCGGTGCCGCACGGAAATCTGCCGGCCGATGTGACACCTATGCTGAAGTCGAAAGACAAAGAAAAACCCCGGGGACGAAGAGGCATTCCGGCTGCCACTGTTCATCATGTTTGGAATCGAGATAGGGGTTGTTGTACAGCAATCCTCCCTGATGGTACTCGCTGCTCCTCTAAAATCGGATTGCAGGTTGACCATGTGCGTCCTATCGCTTTTGGTCAGGACAATCGATTGGAGAACCTCCGGATTCTATGTAGGCCGTGCAATATCGCCGCGGCCGAGATGATTTTGGGTACGGCAGTTATGGAGCGGTACCGATGGTTAAATATGAGGACAGGAATTGGATGAAGCTGTGAGCGGCTTTGTTTCAGTTGTCGTTTCGAACTGGAAACGATCTCTACTTCGGTAGTTGGTGATTATCGGTCAACCGAAACTGAGCAGATTTATAGGATGGAATGGCACTTCTACCTTACGACTTTTACAATGGAAAATTAGACTCTTTCCGGAGGTTTGCATGGGTATTTTTTGTAATCACAATCAATACAAAGCCGATACGCGCCTAAAAGCATTAGGGACGGCAGCTTACTTCTCGTTGATTGGAATCTATTTTTATTTTTCGAAGCGATCTGAAACTGTTGTCACGCGCACTGGCAGTATCTTCGGAGTGGGAAGCGTCACCGCTGGATGGTTGGAAATCTTTGTTTTCATCCTGGTGGGAATATTTGTTTTTGCACTCCTGCCAGGAAAAAAGACTTGTCAAGAATGCGGCGAATCTTGGCGCTTTTGAAGCTTTGGAATTGGCCAATCACATCACAGCTTTTACCATTTTCCTATGCGTTTTTGATCAAACTGCAAACCAAGGTACGGCCTAATACCGGTAATTTGTGCGTAAATATTAATCTACTGTCATTTTTTCTGATAAAATCCGACATGCGTGTGTATGGTCCCTCCACCCCCGCAGGTAACAATTATACCCACCAAAGATTCGGCGAAATCGGATTCTTGCGTGCCACTGATCACACCGTTAGTTTCGTTTAACGACAATCCACTTGGGAGCGATTGAGTCATTTTTTGGGATTTTACGCCGTCTTTATTCAAAATCACCGATTTAATAAATCCGGATGTCACTGGCGCATATTTAAACGATTCTCCAATCGTTAATGCGCAGGCCCCACCATCAAAACCATCACAATCACTGCCTCGATACTCAAAGTGGCAATCCACAGCATGGACGGTAGTCTCTCTTGAAGTTTGGCAGGAAACTCCAGCAAGAAGCGCAATCAGCCAAGTAACATTTCTCATCAAATCTCCTAATTCTCGATTAATTTGGAATGAAGTAGCCAATCTATTTCGTAGGCCGCGATATAAAAACCATCGCGGGACAATGGGCGTTTTTGTTTGTCTGTGCACCGAGGCGCATCCAAAAATTCCAGGGATGACCGCCTTTCGGTAGTCCCGAGACTTCAAAATATAGACCTGAACGGCCTTTGGCCTTGTCGTAGGTCTCACCCCAGCCCATCTCTTTGCTAAAAGTCGCAATGTCGTGGACGTACATTGGGAAAAATCCGCGCGCGACGAGTTCTTTCTTTATACCAAGGTCCATCGACAGCATGCGGCCATCGACATCTATCTGGTACTTAAACTGACACTCTGAGCCTCGACAATATTTTAAGCCGTACTCACCGAGTTTTTTAAATCCCTCGCCAACTTTTTTAACATCAATTCCTGGAAGCTCCCCCGGTGCTGACTGATAGACGGATTGTGCGGATGGCTGCCAGGAGTATAGAATGCCGCTCTTCGGATTTAGATACTGACTAGATTCAACAGGAATATTGATCATCATTGGAATGTGGCCTGATTCGCGGAAGAAACCAACATCGGTATTTAAGCTCATGCGAATTTTAAACATCAGAATTTTTAGAAAGAATGACACGCGGGCCAGATTTGCGACTGGACCGAGGCGACTTTCTTCTAATTTGCTGACGATGTCTTTTGAATCAAAATGCATTGTAAAAAAGCGCTTAACATCGGCCTTAATCATCATGTCTGAATCCCAGGCGATGGGAATATGTTTGTTGTCAGCGCTCAGGTAACTGATCTCTTTGAAAAGCATGTAATTGCTATCGTTAAATCTATAACGGTAGGAATCACTCTCTAAGAAGTCTTCTTTTTCGTTGTAGCGAACCTGATTTGGAAACTGACTTTCCTGCTGGGCTTCGTCACACATCGCGATATAAGCGTACTTCTTTCCCGCAAGATCATAGAGCTGGAATGAATTGGCCGTTTTACATGGTAGGGGTGTTTTTCGCAGATCCGCTTTTTTGCCAAAGCGGTCAACATTAAAGATCATGACGTCGTTTTTTTGAATTGGCTGGTTAACATAAGCTCTGTCTTTAAAGAACATCAGAAAGCCGTCATCATCAACAGGATCAACTTGAAACGGAATAACTTCCCACGCGCTGTTTACCCAGGCAAAGAGTTTGACGTTGAGTCTTGGGCCACTGAAAACAGGCGAGAGTTCTGAATTAAAGAGGGTAGCTGGGCAAGCGTTCGCATTAAACGTGAAAGAAAACAGACATATAATTGTGACGAAAGTCGAAACGCCCTTTTGAAGTAGCCTTCCCCTGCGTTTCGTAATATTTAGAGGCTGCCGCACAAACGCTACTTTCTCATATGATTTGAATCAGTCGAAAATGAATTTACTAACACGAAAAGACTTCCATTTTGACCTTCCAGAGCACCTAGTCGCCCACCAAGCGTTAGCACAACGTGATGCCGCACGCCTCATGGTCCGCGACAGTTCGGGAAACCTGTCAGATCATATTGTATCCGAATTGGTCGATCTTTTACCTGCTGATTCTCTATTGATACTGAATAACACAAAGGTATTCCCGAGTCGACTCGTTGGCAATTTAGATACCGGAGGGAAGGTTGAAATCTTTCTGCTGAAGTCACTACCAGCCAGTTCTAACAATGAGAACAAATCATTCTGGACCGCACTGGGTAAGCCTTTCAAGAAACTCAAAGCGGGAAAACCAATCGATTTCGGACACGGACTTCTCGCGGAAGTGAAGGAGCTTCAAGGTCGAGATTCGATGTCGCCAACGTTAGTTTTAACGTTCAACCGGAGCACCGAAGGTGTGCATGATTGGCTGCAGACGTACGGCATCGTTCCGTTGCCACCCTATATTAAAAGAGAGCAGCTAATTCCGGCGGCTCAGTCGCCAGATACAGAGCGCTATCAAACAGTTTATGCTGATGCAGTCGGATCGGTAGCGGCTCCAACAGCCGGCCTACACCTAACACCAGAACTCCTCGCTAGGCTGAAGACACGTGGCATCCAGGTCGCTTATACCTGCCTGCATGTGGGTGCAGGCACGTTTCTACCCGTGAAGTCTGACACTATCTCAGAACACACTATGCACTTTGAATCATACTCGGTTCCGACCTCAACCATAGCTGCAATCCAAGAAGGTCTGAGAGCGGAAAAAACCATCATCGCTGTCGGAACAACGTCATTTCGCTCACTAGAAAGCTTAGCAAAAAAGTTTCCCGAATTTTCAAAGTTAAGTCCGGAGACAATGGGCGAAATTTGGCACGAGACTGACCTCTTTGTTTATCCAAAAACAAAGTCCGATCAGTACCGACCAAAGATTTTCAAAGGGATTCTAACGAATTTCCACCAACCTGAATCAACTCTCTTGATGTTGATAGCTGCATTGGTTGGTTACGAGGAAGTGATGAAGGCTTATGAGTGGGCTGTAGAGCGGGAGTACCGTTTCTACAGCTACGGCGATTCCAGCCTTTTATGGCTGAAATAGCCGATTATCTTCCACTTTTCTTTTCGAGAATTCGGACTAAAACTTGTAGATCTTCAACCTGTTGTCTCAAACTTCGCACTTCGTTGTCACGCAACAGCAGAGTGGATTCAACAGAATCAAGTTTCGCTTTGAAGCGCTCGACAGTACGGCGCTCCATTTCGTTCATCTTCTTGAGCGTCGCGTCACAGTATGCAAGCAGAGCGCGCGAGTCGACGATGGATTTCTCACCCTGCATCAGAGGCTCAGCTAGAGACGTTGGTACGGCCGAATAACGCGGCTCCTCACGCTCAGGCGTCGGAATCATGCTCGTGTGCTGACGCATAGGCTCTTGTGGCGCAACGATAGTTTTACTAGCTGACGGGTGCGCCTTGATGATCTGCATCTCTTGTTGCGATCTTTGCGGCGCAGACTCATAGCGATAATTTCCTTGTACAGGATCATCGATTTCAACTGGCTGAGCCCGTTTTCCACCTTCTGAGAATGGGATAGGAATATAGTATTTGCCGTCTTTTAGAACAGCATGCAATTTCCCGGTTTTTATACGTCGACGGATTGTCATATCAGAAACTTTGAAAGTTCTGGCGTACTCGACAATCGACAGCCACTGTTCTGCCATAAGGACTCCGCAGTCTAGTGATTCAGAGATAGGTGATATTGATCTGTATAGACAAGTTTAACATGCTGGAATTGAGAGTCGTTAGTCTGTCAACCGATTGACCGACGGGCATTTCGTGCCGATATTTGCAGATAAAAAAGTGCCGGGTACGGGGAGCTGTCTATACAGATTAGAAAATGTCTTTGGTGTCAGGAATATATTCGGGCAAAGTTAGATTCTGGAAGCTTGGTACTCCATCATCATAGACCCTAAAGTAGTTGAAGAAATAGGAGATTACCTTCTTCACGTAGTTTCTTGTTTCTTTGTAAGGGATAGATTCAACAAACTCGTCCATGGTGCATTGGCGACAGGTTTCGATCCACTGATTCACCGCTTTTGGACCGGCATTGTAGGCTGCGACCGCTAGAATTGGATTTTCTTGATAATAACGCTGTAATTTGTCGATGTAATAAGCGCCGTAGCCAATGCTAACCTCAGGCCTCGATAGTTCGCTCATTTGAAAATCAAAATCTTTGACCAGACTCGCAATCTTGATCGCCGTGTAAGGCATCATTTGCATCAATCCAATGGCTCCGACTGGTGAGCGGGCCTCGTTGTTATAGAAGCTTTCTGCACGCATGATACTGAGAATCAAGAAGCGTGAGCGGTTAAATACTTCAGACACTGGGCCTACAACATTATCGTAGGCTTTAGGGAAGTACACCTTCCAATGATTTTCGTTGTCACGAATATGCGATTGGTACCCGAGCCAGTTCTCTGGAATCGAACTGAGTGGTGAGAACTTTTTGAATTTAATTAATCTGGTAGGTTTATAGATGCCAAGACGGAACGAGATATCAGCCAAACCTTTATAGGTCGGCCAATCCGAAACATTTGCAGAATCAACCTGACTCAAATAGAGCCGAGCTAGATCATCACGGCCGCGGCCGCTGAGGTCTTCTGCAAAAGTGATCACTTCAGCCAATCTATTTGGACCAAGAACGTCTTCCTTCTGCGGCGCTGGACCAAAGTTCGCAACGCGGACAGCATCGACATCGACATTCAACGGCTTCGTTTTGTCTACCAGCTTGGCCTTTGCCGGCATCTTTTGTTTTCTATCTACTTGGAGATAAGACGCGTAGAAACTGTTCGGATAGCGGTCCAAAAGTTCCGCAAACTTCTTTTTAGCAATATCTTTTTGGCCCAATTTGCCAAGCAAATTAGCTTCCCAATAGAGAAATCCGTCGTCAGAAATTCGTGAATTTTCCGACTTCGTATCAGAAAGCTTCAAGGCGGTAAGTGCATCTTCGTATTTCCTACCGACGTAAAGCGTCCAAAAGGTCTGCCAGCGAAAGTGATCGCCATTGGTATCCGTGGATAACTCGCGATAGAGAGATGACGCCGTTGAGGCTATATTCAAATAGCGCATGGAATCGGCAAGTATTTCTTTCATCGCATTACGCAGTCCGTGCGATGGCCACTGACTCAAAAATTTTGAAGCAAACATCGCTGACGCTTTATAGTCCTGAACGCGCATCAGCGTTCTTGCCAATCCAAACATCAGCTCTGGCACCTGCGGATTGTTCGCATCATGGCGCGTAAATTCGTACTGACTTCGCAGAAGTGTCAAAGCCTCTTCAAACATTCTGGTTTTAAATAGAAAATCCGTCTTCTCGTAGTCCGAAAGTTTTCGCTTTGAGCCATCATCCATCACCATGACCTGATCGAGATTAGCGAGGACATACTCACGAATGCCGTTGTCGATGTCATTGTTGCGGCTAAGGTCAATCAAGAGTTTGGAAGAGAAAACATAGCGTTTTGCCGGGCTACACGTCAGATCGATAAGTTCTTGCAACGCAAATCGAGAGTGTTCTGATGCTGGGTAGCCGCGCGCGAGTTCTTCTAAAGTTTCTATCGCTTTCGTATCGTCTTTTTGTTTCGCATAAGACTGATAGGCGATGACCGCGATCTTTTCATTTTTGCGCGCAACACCAAAGATCTTACTATAACGACCAAACGCTTGAACGACAGCGGCGTAGTCGTCCTGTTCCCAGGCAGCAAGGAAAAATATTTCGTAGAAAGCATACTGCCAATCGCGCGAGATTTTCTCAGTTAGGATCGTATCGGCAAGCCTGGCTGCTTTGGCATATTGTTTGGTTTTTTGATAAGCGACCGCAACCGCGTAGCGCGAAATCAGATATTTTCTCGACGACTGGTTGATAGAATTTTCTAGTTGGCTGATCTCAGTGTCCAACATTTTTAGGTCAGGCTCGTCGTCATCAAGCATCTTGATGATTCTGGCTATATGGGAAGTCTCGTCTGCCGGTGTTGGCGGCATTTCGTTCATGGGACCTGTTTTGCGCAGGTTTTCTAGATATTTTAAAAGTTCATTTTCTTCAAATCCGCTGGCAACGCTTGGTGTTGTCCACAGCAGACTGAATAAAATGCTAAAAATTATCGAGACATAATGCACGTAACCATGCCCTCAGTAAACAATCTGTCCTTAGAGCCTTCTCGCGCGATCGCGCGAGTCGCGAGCGTCTTTTCGTCAGATTTCGATATATGCTTTAATTGCGTTTGCTTTATTTTGTCTTTATAAACAGTAAATTACAACTACCCAATATGACGTGCGGATGCCAAAAGAAGCCGCCTGCTTGTGGTGGTTCGGCAACTTCCGCGACAATTAATTATTTTTTCAGCGAGTTAAGTTTAAGAGCGGAAATGTGGGCTCAGGCCTTTACCGCGGCAGGAGTTGCCTGGATCTTGTCTGTACGCCTTCTTATAGTTTCAAGAACTAGCATATCAAACATAAGAAAAGCGACGCCGACAGTAATCGCACTATCTGCGACATTAAAATTCGGAAAGTCGTAGCGCCAGCCCACTAAATTCCAGCGAACATCGATCCAGTCGATGACGTAGCCAAGACGCAATCGGTCGATAAAATTTCCGATTGCTCCAGAAAGAATGAGCGCTAACGAAAAGATCGCTAGACGATGTTCGACAGGAGTCGTCCTAATATAGAGCCCAATAATGAAAACAGCGACGGTCGTAACAACATAGAAAAACGGCACCCGAATATTGTCAGGCAAATTAGACAATGCTCCCCAAGCAGCACCTAAATTACGAACATAATTGAAACCGAGGTACAGGTAGACTGGAGTCTCTTCACCTGGGGTCACTGATCCAACCGATGTAATAGGAAACCGAGAGCCTTTGTAAAGATTGGGGTCTGATTCATGACTCCATGCCATCAGAGTTTCTTCAGAGTGAAATTTTGACGCTTGATCGAGGCCAACACTTCCAAGGATCATAAACAAAAGGAAAATGTATGAAACCAACCTGGTCCGTTTAGCCGCAGATGACAACTTCCGAGCGATCACTGTTGATTCCCCATGTATTTGTTTCTTCAGTTGAGTAAAACTTAGATCCATACAGTATCAGAAGTTTTCCACAGATAAAATAGTTGCGAGTAGGTAGCGCGCACCAAAATGTATATATTGAGGACACTTTGGCAAACAAAACCTCAGCGGTAATTTTCGACTTCGATGGGGTTGTTGCAGACACCAATGGAATGCACCTTATTGCATGGGACCTCGCCCACCAAACCCTTATGGGGCAAGGGATTGAACGAATCGATAGGCTTTCCGGCAGACGCACCGAAACGATCGCTTCCATCCTTAGTGGGGAGAGTAAAGGCCGCTTTCAAGCCGCCGATATCCGCGATCTTAAGAAGAACTTAATTTTGCAGGGGGCCATCACCTGCAAGCCGATCGATGGGGTCGAAACTTTTTTCGCGTATCTAGAAGAACATGGAATCACTTGGGGGATTGCATCCAACTCTAGTCATCAATTTGTTTCATCGATCGTCAATAGATTTGCTATGAAGCCGCACGTTTTAGTTTCAGCAGAAGAGGTACCTAAAGCAAAACCGGCACCAGATATCTATTGGCGCTGTGCAAATCTTTTAGGTGTTGATCCGAAACACCGCTCAGATATTGTTTTTTTCGAAGACAGTGAACATGGATTAAAAGCTGGTATCAGTGCTGGCATGCGGCCAATCGGCATCGCAACTGATGTTCCAGCAAAAAACCTGCTTGCTGCGGGGGCAGAGCAGGTTTTTAAAAATTTTACTGAAGCACTGCATTCTGTAGACAAGATCCTCAGATAGTCTTCTTAAGCTTCGATTTCTCAGCTTTACGCGCCACAGCATACTTAATAAGCTCATCCAATAGATCTGCCGGTTTAAGTCCGGATTCGGACCAAAGCATCGGAAACTGCGAGATTTCTGTAAATCCTGGAATTGTATTAACTTCATTGAAAAAGAATTTCCCAGACTGTTTATCTAAGAATAAATCGACCCGCGACATCCCGTAAAGATTAAGGGCGCGGTATACCTTACGGCAAATACCTTGAGCTTCAAGCGCCTGTTCCTTTGTTAGGTCGGCAGGAACCTTAATCGATGCTGCATCTGCATCGACATACTTCGCTTCGTAGGAATAAAAGTCTTTAGCATTGATTTCACCAGGCAATGAGACTTTCGGATTGCGTCCTCCGATCACAGCACACTCAATCTCGCGAACATCCAAACCCTTTTCGATAAGAAGCTTATCGTCAAAGGTAAATGCATGTTCGCAAGCAGCCATGAACTCACTCATGTTGCGAACTTTTGTCACACCTACACTGCTACCGAGACGAGCTGGTTTTACAAATAATGGCAAACCTAACCGCGTCTCAGCTTCCTTCATTATCTGCTTTGACAGTTCCGACCATTCTTCTTTGAAAGCCTCAATCCATGGCACAACTTCGATGCCTTCAGTAACAGCAATACGTTTAGCGATGGCTTTATCCATACCCACTGCACTACCAAGAGTATCCGGCCCCACAAACGCGACGTCCGACAACTCAAGCAATCCTTGAAGAGTACCGTCTTCACCGTTGGCCCCATGAATCACTGGAAAAACAACGGTCTGATTCTTATCTAGATGGTGCTGAGTGAAGATCGCTTCAGGAACAATCTGCAAATCCTTAGAGGCCGATCCGGTGATCTGCCGCGCCTCTGGCTCATAGATCGGAATCGTCTTTGTATCTGTCGCTAAAATCTTGTTCATGCTCTGCGGCAGCCAGTGACCCTGTTTATTGATACCGATCGCCACCACGTTATATTTTTTTCGGTCTAGGTTTCTCAGTACGAATGCTGCACTGCGGCAAGACACTTCGTGTTCTGTTGATTTTCCACCGTAAAGCACAATGACGTTGATCATGGTCCCAACTCACTTTTGTTGATTGAAGTAAGCGATTATATCTGAAAAAAAGTATACGTGACACGTGTCTGAAAACAAAACCCCACCAAAAGGCGGGGCGGATCAGAAGGGTCCGGGAAATCTGTTAGCGCTTACAAGACGCCTCTTCTGCGTCAGTCAGACCATCATAATCATTATCAATACCGTCAATGCACGAATTGATTGATGAGAGTGACTCTGCCGCGGCGGTACGTCCTTCGACGTTCTTTAGTAAAGCCCAAAGATTATTGAAATATTTAGTCATTTGGACCGCAAGTTTTTTGTTGTCAATGACCAGGGTGTTTTCATCGTTATCGAGTTCACCGGAATTGGTCCAATTCATCGACCCAATCACGGTACGTTTGCCGTCCGCTACTGCCGACTTCATGTGCATCTTTCCGCCCCAGTTTTCAATCCGGATATCGACCCCGGCTTCTTTTAAGCTATCGACTGGTGAAGTTTCGCGGTTTGAAAACAAGGCATCGCCGATAATACGAACCTTGACACCGCGGATGGCAGCGGCGCGGATAGCATCAATGATTTCGGAATGCGTTAGAACAAACATACCAATATCTAACGACACTTTCGCACTCTCTATGAAAGGCAAAATTGCGCGATGCACTGGTTCATCTTGTGGTGAGAAGAATACTTCGAGTTTCGTGCCATCGCGAAAGGTCAGCGGTTTACGAACAGCGGGGAGTTTGTAGCGACTGAAGCGTTTTTCTTCAAACATCTGCTTGAATTCAGCTTCGTAGATCTTCGCGAGTTCAGGGTTTGCGATATAGATGGAGGCGTTAGCATTGTACTCGCTACCTAAACAGGTTGCGCTTACATTTGTGCTTCCAGTCCACACACCTTTATTTTTTAGAACGACAAATTTGTTATGCATAATGCTTGCAGAACGCGGCGTGCCGGATGGATTAAGATCCGGGATAACCTGTCCACCTAATTGCTGTCCAAGTTCTGCCGTATCCGGATAATTGAAATTTTCCGGAATCCAATCGTTGAGTGTGCCCTGCTGTTGATCAACCACAACCCGAACGTTTTTGCCTTCTTTCATCCCGATCGCTGAGAAAAACCACGGCTGTGCTTGCACACCGTATAGTCCGACCATCATTTCTGAGCGCGATGAGCTAATTAGATTTTCAAGGAAAACAGCCTGTTTGCCTTGTTCTTTGCCCATTGGACCAGATCGCTGTCCCTTTACCCAGGGAGTGATGTCACTTGTCATTAAATTGAAGGAAAAATCGGAAGCGACCTTTAGAGATTCTTCGTTTAGGTCTGATGCTGATTCATCCGAACGTCCGCAGGCTACCAACTGAAACATTATCAAAATGGTGATAATGCATGCCTTTTTACAGACCATCCAGTAGACTCCACGAATATAAGTTTTATATTCTGACATTCTTTTTTTGCATGTAATGTTGCAGGAGAAGAATAAAACACTAAATTACATTCGTCCACAGAACTCTCATGACAAATCAAAACAAATCACAGAGCACAAATGATGAGATAGTGAGCTACGTTCACATCTTCATCAATGTTTTCACTGTTGTCTTTATTGCCTTCACTGTTCACCGATTTTTTAACTTCAAATCTTTATCTGAGGCTGTCCCTAGCGACTCACCGGCAAACGCTTTTCTGGTCGGAAGTTTGAGTGATATCTGGATCGGATTTATCTTAACAGCCGTCGTATCGATTATATTTTTTGGCGCAAAACGGCTCGGAAAGACTCCTAGCTTTTTGGTGCAATTCTTCTTTTTTCTTATATTTACGGGCACTTTATCCGCCCACCAGGGCTACGTTGGATTTTTTAAATTTCAACTCGAACCGTTTCATTTGAGCTATCTCTCCGACGCGCAATTTATCGGCTCTAACGCTGCAAGTTTTTTAACCAGTTCGAATGCTATCATGACCTTACTTGTTGGGATTACTGCGGCCCTGATGTATGTGCGCAAAGGTCACAAAACACAGACCGGAAAATCTTGGGTTACCATCGCAATATTTGCAGCGCTAGCCTTGATCGCGCACAACAGAAATATTCACTACCGAGTCCAATGGTTCGTTCCGGAAAATTTGCAGACAAATGTTCTCGAATCCTTCTACCTCCGATCTAAAAAACTCGGCAATACGGTAAAGCTTTTGCCTGGGGACTTTGTAACTGCAGGCGGTGTCTATAACAACGGCTTGCTTTCTGAAACAAAGGACCGCTATCAGTCGACTGTTTTCTCTGCCGCGCTTAAGAAACAACCAATTCTCCATCCTACCGCCCCGATTTTAAAACAGGCTTTTAAAAACCAAATCGATAGCGGCACTAACCCAACAGTCATTGTCGTACTTCTTGAATCTCTACGACCTTCAGAAACAGGCGCTTTTTCACCGAATTTAGAAAGTTTAACGCCGCATCTTGATGCTTTAGCAACATCAGGTATCTGGTTTCGTCGTGCATTTTCAACTGGTTCCGTTACGCGCAGCGGTCAGGAGGCGGCGTTCTGCGGAAACTTTAGTGGGCGCAATACATCACTTATGCGCAACTTCGATGCCCTACCCTATCGCTGTATCACCGATGTACTAAATGATGAGACGGCGGCGAAGTTTTGGTATCACGGTGGTGACGGTAGATTTGATGGTCAAGAGGCATTCTGGCAACGGCACAACATTAAAGATCTAATGACCGCGAAGTCTTTTCCTGAAGAGGCCGAGCGAACAGGCTGGGGAGTTGGCGATGACATCTTTTTCAAAGAAGCGGCTCGTAAAATTCAAACGTTAAAACAGCTGCCGACGTCCTTTTCTTTGGGCATGCTACTTTCAGTCACCAATCATATTCCGTGGCATCTTCCAGGTAGTGAACATTCCTCTTCAAATTCCGCGGAACCCTGGTTTCTCACTACCAGCTATACAGATAAAAGTATCGGCACGCTCGTAGAGGGTCTTAAAAAGAGCACTACCTGGGACTCAACCCTACTTTTCATTCTCTCAGATCATGGCAATAAAACAAAACCATATGCCGATCTCTACAAGGTGAGTAAAAACACCAGCCAACTCCTGCAGTCACATATCAATTTGATTATTTCTGGCGGAATCACCGAAGGTGCTCTCAAGGAACAAGGTATTAAGACACTTTCGTTTGATCATTTCGTAAGCCAGGCGGATATCTCAACAACATTGGTCGATATTCTAGGTCTTGCACCGTTGCCAACGATGGGCAAAAACCTCTTTGACCAAGCCAGCCACTATCCGATTTTGTCGCAAACAGAAGAGGGCATTTACATTCCAGCGCTCGACCAATTGATCTCCTATCCAGACCTGAGTAAAAAACTGCCGCCGGAAGACTCTCCCGACTGGATCTACAGGTTTCATTATAAAGCGTCTTTGGAATATCTACTCGAAATGCGATCTAAGCGTTGACACATCTTCTATCTTACGCCGTTTTCTTAACCTTTGCGGCATTGTCAATCTTGATCGCCATAAAACACGCGTCGTCATTTTGCGTCTTATTTGACGTGTAATAGTTATAGATATTTTTGAGGTCATCAACCATTTCTGATGCAGTTTGCAACCCATGATTGGTTTCCAAAGATCTGACCATGAACCGCTCAAAAATCTCCGACTTAAACCCTTTTGCATTTGTTAGCCCGTCGGAGAATGCAACGATATAGTCGCCCTTCTTCATCGTTGTCTGCCAAACTTGGATACCGTTCACTAACTCAGTTGCGCTTTCGTCTTTTATCGAGTGCACCAAAGAGCTCCTGTTGGCAGTGGGTCGAACAATAAGAGGCAAGGCATGCCCATTGTTGGCAACCTTAACTACGCCCGTAGAAAAGTCCACATGCATAACAAAGCAAGTGATGCGGCAATCCGAATGTTTATTCATGGTCGTTACGACGCGTTGAATAACAGGTATTACCTCAGCTGGTGATTTAAAGGGATCATCATCACTAAAGCGGATAAGATTATCGAGTACATCCAAACCGCCTTTTACACCGGCTGTTAACAGACCTTGTGAAAGACCCAGCCCCGCGACCCGTCCCATGATGAAATAACAGCAGTCCTTCGATTTGTGCGGAATAATATAGAACCAGTCCCCACCAAGGCGCTCTGCGGGTTTAAAGTACTGAGCTACGCGTGAGTCAAAGTTCGAGCCAGCCGACGAGAGCACTGATTTTCGAATGGTGTCGGCGATATCAAGTTCGGTTAGTCGAAGAACACTTTTTTTAATCGCGTCATGACGCGCTAAAGTTTTTTCTAAAATTGAAACTAATGAATCGAGCATCAACCTGGTCAGATCCTCAGCTCCATTGGCATAGTATGCCTTCAATGTGCCTATAACTTCTAAGTTGGCCTTGATTGTATAGTTAACGATATTGCGTTCCGGCAAACCAACTTGAACCTGAGAAGCCGCATCAAAGTCAAAGTCGCTGATTCTGTGGTTTTTCCATTGCCAGCCCTTAATAGATCGGTCTTTGAGTTTCTCTTGCCGGTAAAACTCTTGGTCAGCGACGAAAGGCTCAAACCATGCTGTTTCCGCCTGGCACTGTGTACAAATCAATTCCACACATTTCATGATTGCAGCCTGCGATTCGTTGCAGGCAAACAGTTCGAACATGGCCTTGTTTAAAACTTTAGCCTGGACTTTACCCTCACTCTGCACGCGAATTAATTCCGTCACAGCGTCAGTCAGACCTTGATGTTCAATAATTTCTGAATACATAAGTATCGGTTGGTCTTCGCCGAGGCCAATTTTTTTGATATTGTCGGCAGCAGAAACCAGAAACTCTTTTTGTATTTTTCCCGTCCTGAATATTAAAAATCCTGTGACGCCTAGAGCAAAGATTGTTAGCAACAGAAAAAGAGAGATCGTCAACGATCGGTACCCATCAACTTCCGATTTTAGAGGTGCATAAATAATATCTGCCGGAATCTTTTTGAGACCGCGAGTAAAAACATAATGGGTCGTACCAGTCAAATCGACAACATCGAAACCGCGCGTCGTATGTAGTTCAAGTGCTTTTGCATTCGCCAAGTCCGTGCTAAGCCGATTGATGGAAAAACGAATATTTGTTGCACCGTCTGGCTTTAAGACAATAATAGTTTCTGGATAAGCGGTGATAATCTGATCGACAACAACTAGGTAGTCTTTCAAACGGTACAACGCCCGAATGGTCGTCTTTTTATTACCTTCCATTGTCAGGTTAAATTCAAACCAGATATCCATGGCATTGTCGTAAGACGAAGTGATACCGGTTGTGTGCACGGGTGGATCTTGAATTTTGAAAAAATCGAGGTCTTGAATATAGCCAGGACTAAAATCTAAAACTCCAATCTGACGGACGTAGCCTTTTTCGGTCAGCACGCCAAAAGCAGCGAAACCAGGGTTACCCTGGACCAAAGCTTCTAAATACTTTTCGATGTCTTGTGGATTTCGGAGAACCGAGGTCCAGTTTTTTTCCTGGTTGATCAGAGCGTGTGCTGCCGCCGCAATCTCGGAATCAATGACATCTGCGACACTTTTAGCATGCAGCTTTGTGTTTTCAGCAATTAGTGCTTTGCTGTGTTTTAAATATCCACCGACAATCAACAACGACGAAAAAAGCAAACAAAACAGTAGAACAGGCATACTTCTGAAAAGAAGCATCGATGAGACTGAATTTTTT
Source organism: Pseudobacteriovorax antillogorgiicola (assembly GCA_945862295.1). Taxonomy (GTDB): domain Bacteria; phylum Bdellovibrionota_B; class Oligoflexia; order Oligoflexales; family CAIYRB01; genus CAMAXT01. The sequence goes on along the minus strand of CAMAXT010000007.1, from coordinate 7,789 downwards.
CTTGTGACTATTTTCACTGTTGCCTGCATCTTCGGCGGATACCGGCAAAACCCAAAAAATTATTGAAATATCCGCCGTCTATACCATCGGACAGCGGCAGATATTATTAATGGCAGGCGTTTGGTAAAGTCCCAAAATTCTCTTGTTTTGATCGTCACTTCTGGCAATTAGCTTACAAATACTCTTTGTAGCTTTTTTCTTCGCGGAACGACGAACCATATTTTTCATTTAATACAGCTTTCGCTCGAAAGCGTTCGTCGTTCGTGACATATACGGCGCGAGCTAGCTCGACGAATTCTTTATCAAAGGTCTTCGCTTTTTCTTTGTCCCGAATATCGTCTTCAATCTTCCACAAAGCGAGATTAATCCGCTCAAGGTCTTTGGTTTCCTTGTCGGCCGGGTCTACTCCGTGCTGTTTACAGACAGCTAGCAGGGCCTCAAGCTCACGGTGGATATTAACAAGCTTCGCGGGATCAGAGATCATTTTTTTCTTAATATTTAGAATGGTGACTTTGTCCACTAGTTCACCAACCGACACTGGTACCTGAAGCATCATATTTTCCCCTGACAGTTCTATTTATATCCGCGAGTGTTATACTCAAAAATATTCCCCGTTTCTACAAAGGTACCGCTGTGGTGACAATAAAAATCATTCGTCCTGCTAGTCGGGAGTCCAAAAATCTTCTGCCGGAACAGATGGATTTCCTAAGAAATTCTGGATTTGAGGTTGTTCTAGCCGACAATCCCGCAGACCCTTCGTGGACATACACCTCCGGAACAGCGGCTGAGCGCGCCAAAAGCTTACAAGCCGCGCTAACCGGCAAAGACGCACAGATAATTTTATGTGCACGTGGCGGCTACGGCTGCAGCGATTTGCTGCCTCTATTAAACTGGGATGCTGTCAAATCAGCAGACAAAAAACTTGTCGTTGGCTTTAGCGACATTTCAGCATTGCAAGCAGCGCTCTATACGCAGGCTGAATGGAATGGTTTACACGCTCCCATGCCAGCGACCTCACTATGGCGTCAAAATGGCGAAGAAAGCGATATTCAGATTCTTTTAAGCCTTCTCCGCGCTTTCTCAACCAAACAACCTCTCAGTTCTACAATTTCTCTGGAGGCGGTCAGTAAAAGGACAAACAAATCCTTCGAAGGCAGACTCTTCGGTGGCTGTTTCACCGTATTAACGAATTTGATTGGCACCCCGTACATGCCAAAGCATCTGACAAATCACATCCTTTTTATCGAAGATACCGACGAGCACCCAGCTCGGCTGATGCGAGCACTCAATCAATGGCTACAAACTGGTTTACTCGATAATGTCAAAGCTCTTGTCATCGGGCACCTTCGCGGGCTGGGATCAAATATTCCCGATTGTGCGTCGTATGTTTATGACGAGTTTGCCAAGCGCTGTAGCCTACCTGTTTTCAAATCCATGGATTTTGGCCATACCTCGCCCAACAGACCGCTTTTGATAGGTTCGAACGCAACTATTTCCCAAGATACACTTTCATGGCATCATAGATCGGCAGAAATCTCTTAAATAAGGAATCAACCATGACTCTACCTAAGGGTTCAGACATATACTTCGTTGGTATCGGTGGCACCGGGATGGCAAGCGTCGCAGGTCTTTGTCAGGAGGCTGGCTTTAAAATCACTGGCAGCGATGCCGGCATTTACCCTCCGATGTCAGATATGTTGAAAGAACTCAATATCACCGCCGTTGCACCTTACGCGGCTAGCAATGTCAGCAGCCGCAAGATTGATATGGCGGTGATCGCCAACGTGCTATCACGAGGGAATGTCGAACTTGAGTGGATTCTGGAACATAAAATTCCCTATGTTAGCTTTCCAGCACTCATGGGCGATCTCTTTCTCAAAGACAGATTTAGTTGCGTTGTTGCCGGCACACACGGAAAAACCACAACGTCCTCCATTTTGGCACATGTTCTTAATGAGCTCGGTGAAGACCCCGGCTTTCTAATCGGGGGCATCCCTCGAAACTTCCCCCGTAGCTTTCGCATCGGTAGTGGCAAACCTTTTGTTATCGAGGGCGACGAATACGACACGGCATTCTTCGACAAAGGTCCAAAGTTTCTGCACTACTGTCCTAAACTAGCAATCTTGAATAATTTAGAATTTGATCACGCAGATATTTATCCAGACTTAGCGTCGATCGAGAAACAGTTCGTAAAGCTCGCAAAGCTTGTTCCGAACACAGCAAATATCATCGCGAATATTGATGATCCGGGTATTAAGAAAATTCTCGCAGAAAATAATATGTTGAGCGCTGTCACTAGTGTTTCTACCGAAGGTAAAAACAAAGACGCTAAAGTCTATGTCGGTGATGTTAGTGTTAACGCCTCTTCAAAGAGCGGTATTCAGCATTGGAAAGCTAGTTACCACTGTAAAGACTTCGGCCAACTCACCATCGAAACGCAACTTTCAGGTCGTCACAATATTGCAAACATCGCGATGGTGCTCGCGGCGCTACAAAATCTAACGGCGCAATCTGTCATTAAAAAGCCAGATTCCAAAGCACTGATAAAAGCGTTTGCTTCGTTCATGAATGTTAAACGTCGACTTGATCGCTTAGCGTTTGGTGGCGATATCGAAGTTTACGAAGACTTCGCTCACCATCCAACAGCTGTGAAACTCGTAATTGAAGGCTTTAAACAGGCATTTCCAGATCGCAGACTAGTAGTCGCTTTTGAACCGCGTAGCGCTACCCAACGGCGCAATGTTTTTCAGAACGACTACGCCCGTACTCTTTCATTAGCTGATGCCGTTTATATTGGTGAATGCCCCGAGGATAAAAGAATTCCAGAAGCAGAGCGCATGAGCACCGCAAAGCTTCAACAAACCATCGGCAACAAAGCGCGCGCGTTTTCAACCAACAACGACCTACTCGCATCTTTGAAAGTTGACTTGCACGCTGGCGATACCGTTGTCTTTATGTCGAGCGGAAGTTTTTCAGGCGTGCAATACTCACTTGCACAAGAAATAAGCAGGCGTGGTTAATCAGTCCCTGGTGCGTTTCGCACCAGGGACTAAATAGGATACAATTCAAAAGCTTAGGGCGAACCTCAAAAAATTCTGTACCGGATTGAAAAGGAATGTTGCTTTTTCCTAAGAATCCGGGCAGTTTTTACCCCTGGTTACGCCATCGTTAGTGATTATGTTTTGTAAACATAATTTCTTATTAAAATAATTATTGTCATTAGGTTTAGGAGAAAAAAGAAATGATGCTGAAGGTTAAGCGCACACTAGCGGCCGCTGTTCTTGCAATTGGTCTTGTTTCCGTTGGTTGTACAGATGATGAGCCAAAAGTCGACGAAGTTGTTCAGCCGACGACTTCTACAGAACCAACTCCTGAGCCAGCTCCAGCAGCTACTCAATTCAGCCCAGAAACAGTTTACTTTGCATTCGACGATTACACTCTGAATGGCGACGCTCAAGGCAAACTAGACGGCCTAGCGAACCACTTGAAGTCTGCACAAACTGCAGTTGTTCAGGTTGAAGGCCATTGCGATGAGCGTGGATCTACAGAATACAACTTGGCACTTGGTCAACGCCGCGCTCAGTCTGTTAAAGACTACCTGGCGAAATTAGGTGTAGAAGCAAGCCGCCTTTCAATCATCAGCTACGGCGAAGAGAAGCCAGCATCTGATGGTCATGACGAAAGCGCTTGGAGCCAAAACCGTCGCGCAGAATTCATGATTTCAGCAAACTAAGATTTGTTTGATACAGATTCGAGAAAAGCCGCTTGAGCACTAGTTCGAGCGGCTTTTTCTTCGCCTTTTTCCTCTGTTATTCTAGAGCCTTAGAATATTGAAATTACTGACGATTGTTCGATCTAATCAATTGCAAACACCAGCATATTCAAGCTAATATCGATAGTCTTATCAGGACGTTGAATCCATACATTTCCAGGCTCGTAGGCGACACGCACTAGAGCCGGGTTATTTTTTCTTTTGAAAGGAGTTTACGCACGTGAGTTTCGCCGTCGAGATTGTCGTTGCTGTACTCGGAGCACTTGCTGGACTGTTAGTTGTTGGTGTTGTTTTGCACAAGAAACAATTAGCGGGCGCATTTAAAAAATCCGAGGACGAAGCACGGCACACAAGAGAAGAAGCAAGAAAAGAAGCTGATACTATTATAAAACAAGCGCTGAAAGACGCTAAAGATGAAAGCAAACAAAGACGCCAGCAACTTGAAGAAGAAGCAAAACTTCGCCGCACAGAAATTGCAAAGCTAGAAAATAAAGTTAAGCAGCGAGAACAAACGCTTGATAAGAAACTCGAAATTGTTGAAAAGCGCGATAACGACCTCACCGCTCTTGAAACAAAACTACATAAAGACGAGCAGAATTTTCAGAAGATGAATTCTGAATGCATGGAAACTCTCGAACGCGCTCGTTATACCCTACAGAATATCGCTAAAATGTCGGTTGAAGAAGCAAAGAGAGAACTCATTAAATCACTCGAGGACGAAGCGCGCAAAGAAGCACGTGAACGCATTCGCCAAATTGAAGAAGAATCGCGCAAAGAAGCGGACGAAAAAGCTAAATCTGTTATCAGTCTTGCAGTTCAAAGACTTGCAGGCGAATATGTCAGTGACTCAACGATCTCTGTGGTGGGTTTACCTTCTGACGACATGAAAGGCCGCATTATTGGCCGTGAAGGGCGAAACATCCGTGCCCTTGAACAAGCGACCGGCGTCGACTTGATTATCGATGACACTCCCGAAGCAGTTATTATTTCCTGCTTTAATCCTATTCGCAGAGAGATCGCTAAAATCACGCTTGAGCGCCTCATCGCTGATGGCCGCGTCCATCCAGCACGCATCGAAGAAACGGCTAAGCGCGTTGCTAGTGAGTTCGACCAAATCATTCGCGAAGCTGGTGAAGCTGCGGCCTTTGACGTTGGGATTACCGATCTTCACCCTGAGTTAATTAAACTGCTCGGACGCCTAAAATTCAGAACTAACGGTGTTCAAACCGTTCTCCAGCATGCTGTTGAGACCGCGCACATTTGCGGCATCATGGCTTCTGAAATGGGTCTGAATGTTAAACGCGCTAAGCGCGCCGGCCTTCTCCATGACATCGGTAAGTCGATTGATCAAGACACTGAAGGGCATCACTCACACCTTGGTGCAGAGGTCTGCGCTAAATACGACGAAGCAGAAGTAGTTGTTGAGGCCATCAGACTTCACCATTCTGAAGACCTAACAAATGCAAGTCCATATGCGTTGGTGGTTAACACTGCTAACATCCTATCGACAAAACGCCCGGGCGCACGTCGGGAAATTATGGAAACCTACCTAACTCGTCTCTGTGATATGGAAAAACTAGTTAAAGACTTCGCAGGAATCGCAGACGCCTATGTCATGCAGGCTGGCAACGAGATCAGAGCTCTCGTCCGTCCTTCAGGTGTTTCTGATAGCCAGGTTGTTGATCTTGCAAATGACATCGCTTCTAAACTCCGCCAAGAGATGACATTCCCTGGCCAAGTTAAAGTGACAGTCGTGCGCGAATCGCAGTTCGTGGATTACGCTAAGTAATGAGAATTCTCGCCTTTGGCGACATCATAGGTAAAGCAGGTAGGAGGTGTCTTGAAAAACATCTCCCCTCTTTACGCGAAAAATACGAATCCGAATTTGTCATCGTTAATGGTGAAAATGCCGCTGGCGGTTTCGGTCTCACCGAAAAAATCTTCGACGAATTCACAAAAAATTGGGGTATCGATTGCGTGACTATGGGCAACCATTGGCACGACAAGAGAGAGATCTACCAATTTATGGAAAAGACTCAGAAGCTCGTTCTACCGGGCAATATGAGCAACGTCGAAGAAGACCAAGGGATGCGCATCTTCACAACGAAGTCAGGCGAACAGGCTGCGGTTATCAACCTTCACGGTCGTGCTTTTATGCAGGGAGATAATCGCTGTATCTTTCAAACCGTCGACCGCTTACTGGCCAGAGTTCCCGACCGCATCAAAGTCCGCATCGTCGATATCCACGCTGAAGCAACTAGTGAAAAGCAAGCTCTCGGCTGGCACCTTTGCGGTAAGGTGTCGCTTGTCTACGGCACGCATTCTCATGTTCCAACAGCGGATGAGCGCATCTTCGAAAATAAGACGGGATTTGTCACCGATCTCGGTATGACCGGTGGCTACGACTCTGTTATCGGAATGAAAAAAGAAGCTGCGATTCACCGGATGCGCACTGGTGAACCGAGAAAATTCGAACCATCCATGGATAATCCGTGGATTTTCGCGATTTCTGCGACGATTGATGAAAAAACAGGCAATTGCACGGCAATTGAAAGAATAAAGCTATCAGGCGAATAACCGAACTCTTTCGGTCCCAGCAGGCTGTAATTCATTGCAATGTTGGGAAAAAATGTGGCAGTTTCATAGGGACTGTTTTCTCAAAAAGGAAGAACTGATGAAATTTTCTCGTCCGCTGGTAATTGCAGCGTTGCTCTCAGTCTCTCAGAGTGCTTTTGGTTTCTTTGTCGACGGAGACGGACACTATGCATTACGCGGTGAAACGCGAACATCTCCTGAGTTCTCAAAAGAGACTGGAACTTATCAAGCTATCGAACAGAGCTTTCGCCTAAAAGGTGAAGCCAGATTCAACGACATCTCTTCGATGTTTCTTGAGTTCAGACTTTTCGATAATCCGCGCGAAGCATATCTCGGCGACACTCCTGAACCTGAGAACTGCCGCGGAACAACAGGTACAGACGAGAACTGCACGACTCGCAGTCAGGACAGTGGCGAACCTTCCTACAAGCCGTACACACCGAAAATCTCGCAAGCCTATGTTAGATACGGATTTGACTACTGCATTATCGAAGCCGGACGCCGTGGTCGTAACTGGGGACTTGGAATCTTTATGGATGCCGGTGAAGATCCATTCGAGACGAGTTCTTCTATCTACGACGGTTTTACTTGTGACGTGAATATTCAGAAAACGCAAACTCTTGGTTTTAGCGTTGGGTACGACAAGCTCGGCGAGACCGGCGTCAGTATCGATACACGAGTCACGGACACGCGTAAATACGGAGCCAATGATGTCGGCGACGATATGGACCAATTCTTCTTTACGATCAAATACGACGATACCAAAGCAAATGCTGGATCAGCTTTCACAAAGCAAATTGGTGTTTACTTCGCTCAAATCAACTCACCATCTATAAAAAGCGGTGGATCAAACACCGACATTAAATTCCTCGACCTTTTCACGGCATTTTATGTTGGCGATTTGATTATTCGTAACGAAATTCTATTTCGGATGGGCAAAAGCGCTGATCCAAACTGGATCGCACTCGGCGGCGAGGCAGTTAACGGCGGCGACCCACAAACCAACAAGCTAGAATCGATCGCTCTCGCGGGCAGCTTAGCCTGGATCATTGACAAAAGCGGTGCTTCTGTTGGGCCAGCTGAGTACAACCAAGGCGACGCTACCCAGCATCTGATGTTCTTTGACTATGCCTATGCTCCAGGTGACAAAGAAGGCTATTACGGTACTAATAATGAAGGACCGCTAGACGGTGGTGCACAGAACGAAGGATTTCGTCGAGACGCCAAAGTCAGCGCCATTGCCTTCCATCGCAACTACAAACCAGCACTGTTACTTTTCAATGCCCGCCCAGAAGCCGACAGCATGGCTGAAGACGGCGTATTCAACCCGTCCCGCATGGTCAATGCATCGATGATGAGTACCGGCTATCGCTACGAAAGCATGGACAATGGAAACTTTGAGCTGAAATTTATTACAGCAAC
>CAMAXT010000006.1 GCA_945862295.1 Pseudobacteriovorax antillogorgiicola | reverse complement strand
TTCGCCACCGATGTAAGAGGTAACTTCAAGACCATTGGTCAAGCGAACCCTTGCTACTTTACGAAGTGCAGAGTTTGGCTTCTTAGGAGTAGTCGTATAAACGCGAACACAAACACCACGACGCATAGGGCATTTTTGAAGTGCTGGTGATTTACTTTTGTAAACCACTTTGTTGCGCCCGGACTTAATCATCTGGGAAATAGTAGGCATGTTTCTCCAACCTTTAATAACAGGAAAATCAGTAAGTTAAAAACTTCACGGTATTAACTCGCCAGACTTCGCGGCATGTATAGCTACCAGAAGGGTTTACCAAAAGCAACCTGAAATCAACGGCAAAATCGCCGTTTTTCAAGTTAAACTTCTGGTAGTGACATTACACCGAACCTAAACCATATAATCCTAGTAATTCAGCACAATTACTGGACTGCTGACTGCTCAACAACCTGCTCGGCTGCTGGACGAGTCGGATTTCTCTTGATAGTGACCTGCTCTGCTCTAAGGTCACGGTAAACTTTCGCGCCTGTACCAGCTGGTATCAAACGACCCATGATAACGTTTTCTTTCAAGCCGCGGAGGTAATCAACTTTGCTGTTGATCGATGCTTCGGTAAGCACCTTCGTGGTCTCTTGAAATGAAGCTGCAGAGATAAAGCTCTCTGTCGCCAAAGATGCTTTGGTGATACCAAGTAGGAGCGGCTCGAATGTCGCTTCTGCTTTACCTTCCTCACGCATCTTATTGTTCACGTCAGTCAAGTCATTCAACTCCACTTGCTCAGTAGGTAAGAACTTCGTAGCTCCTGGATCTATTACTTTTACCCGGCGTAGCATCTGACGAACGATAACTTCGAGATGCTTATCGTTGATCTCTACACCTTGTAGACGATAAACGTCCTGAATGTTGTCAACCAAGTAACGAGCTACTTCTTTACGTCCTAGGACTTCAAGAATTTCGTGCGGGTTGATTTGACCATCTACCAACAACTCTCCGCGACGGATGTAGTCACCGTCGGTTACAAGAACGTGTTTACCTTTTGGAATTGTGTATTCTCTTACATCGCCATCAGCGTTAGTAAGGAGCACTTTTCTCTTACCTTTGGTATCCGGAGCGAAACTGATCTCGCCGTCAAAGCTTGCCATGTGGGCCATATCTTTTGGCTTACGAGCTTCAAAGAGTTCGGCAACACGTGGCAAACCACCTGTAATATCTTTCGTCTTAGTAGTCTCGCGAGGAATCTTAGCAAGGATGTCACCAGGGTGAACCTTAGCCATATCTTCCTGAACGATGATCGCACCAATTGGAAGTGCGTAAGACGCGTCTTTTTTACCAGGAGTTTGAGTAACGTTGTTGTCTTCATCGACGATTTCAAGACGAGGCTTCAAATCGCTAACGCGAGATTCAGTAACAACACGCTGTGTTTGGAACGTGATTTCATCAACACGTTCTTCCATAGAAGAACCGTCACGCAAGTCTGTATAGCGGATAGAACCTGGAACTTCGGCAATGATTGGTACGGTGAACGGATCCCATTCAGCGAACTTGTCACCAGCAGAAACTTTGCCGCCTTCTTTGATACTTAGTGTTGAACCGTAAATAATTGGATACTTCTCTTTCAAGTTTCCTTCATCGTCGATTACATGAATCTCACCGTTACGGCTGAGAACCACAAGAGAACCAGTACGGTTAGTTACAGTTTTCAAGTTTTGGAATTTAACAACACCAGAGAAGCGACTTGTTACAGCGGTCGTTTCAACAGTGTGCGTTGCGGCACCACCAAAGTGGAATGTACGCATCGTCAACTGAGTTCCTGGTTCGCCGATTGACTGGGCAGCAATTACACCGACAGCTTCACCGACGTTTACCAAGTGACCAGTTGAAAGGTCACGTCCGTAGCATTTAACGCATGCGCCCATACGAGATCCGCAAGTTTGCACTGATCGTACAGTTGCAGCTTCAACGTTCGCAGCATCAATGTCGACAGCAAGCTCCTCAGTAATCAACGCGCCTTTTGGAACGATGACATCACCGCTTGATGGATCTTTGATATCTTCAAGAGACACACGGCCGAGAACACGGCGACCGAGAGAAATCTTAACGTCTGAACCATCACGAATTGGAACTAGGAGTAGTCCGTCATCGGTATTGCAGTCGTATTCAGAGATAATAGAATCTTGGGCAACGTCAACCAAACGACGAGTCAAGTATCCTGATGATGCTGTTTTTAACGCGGTATCGGCCAAACCTTTTCGCGCACCGTGTGTCGATGTAAAGTACTCGAGTACTGTTAGACCTTCACGGAAGTTAGAAGTAATTGGCGTCTCAATGATGTCGCCTGAAGGCTTAGCCATTAGACCGCGCATACCAGCTAGCTGGCGAATCTGCTGGGTAGAACCCCTTGCTCCGGAGTCAGCCATCATGAATACTGAGTTGGTGCTCGGTACTGTGTGAATTTTACCGTCTTTATCGGTACGGCTCATCGTTGAGATGTTCCTGAACATCTCAGTTGCGATGTTCTCGGTAACCTTCGCCCAAATATCGATAACTTTGTTGTAGCGTTCGCCTTCAGTCAAAAGACCTTCGGAGTACTGCTCTTTGATACGTTTAACTTCTTCGTACGCTTCTTCAAGTAGCTTAGGTTTTCCTTTTGGAACAACCATGTCACCGATTGAAATCGATAGACCTGCTTTTGTTGAATAGCGGTAACCTGTAGCGCGCAAGCTATCTGCTACGAGTACGGTTTTCTTAGGGCCGCAGATACGGAAGGTCTGGTTAACCAAGTTTCCGAGTTCTTTTTTGCCGAGAGTCTTGTTGATGAGATCGAAAGGCAACTCATCTGGCAAGATTTCAGAAAGAAGAGCGCGGCCGACGGTGGTTTTTAGACGCTGGCCACGCAAACGAACTGTGACTGGAGCTTGCAGACCAACAATGTTGTGGTCATAAGCAGAGCGCACTTCTTCGATTGAGCTGAACGTCTTACCAGCGCCGTTGGCACCAATATCTTCACGGGTCAAATAATAGATTCCGAGAACAATATCCTGAGTAGGAATGATAACTGGGTTACCGGACGCTGGTGACAGGATGTTGTTTGTCGACATCATCAAAACTCGCGCTTCAAGCTGAGCTTCGATTGATAGCGGAACGTGAACGGCCATCTGGTCACCGTCAAAGTCCGCGTTGAATGCAAAACATACCAATGGGTGCAGCTGGATCGCTTTACCTTCGATTAGAACTGGCTCGAACGCTTGGATACCAAGTCTGTGGAGTGTTGGAGCTCGGTTAAGCAAGACCGGGTGTTCCTTGGTTACCTCTTCGAGGCAATCCCATACTTCTGGACGTTCTTTTTCGACGAGTTTCTTCGCGCTCTTGATCGTCGAAACGATACCGTGCTCTTCAAGCTTGTTGTAGAGGAACGGTTTAAAGAGTTCGATCGCCATCTTCTTAGGAAGACCGCATTGGTGCAGGCGCAAGTCTGGACCGACAACGATAACTGAACGACCAGAGTAGTCGACGCGTTTACCGAGAAGGTTTTGACGGAAGCGGCCTTGCTTACCTTTGAGCATGTCTGAAAGTGAACGGAGTGGTCGCTTGTTTGGTCCAGTAAATACTTTTCCACGACGACCGTTATCGAATAGAGCATCGACAGATTCCTGAAGCATGCGTTTTTCGTTACGGATAATGATTTCTGGAGCGTTAAGTTCGATCAAGCGCAACAAACGGTTGTTACGGTTGATAACGCGGCGGTAAAGATCGTTCAAATCTGAAGTCGCAAAACGTCCACCGTCTAGTGGAACCAAAGGACGAAGATCTGGAGGGAGAACAGGGATTACCTGCAACATCATCCACTCTGGCTTAGCAAGGAAACTGCCACCGCTGTCCATATGGTTAAAAGCTTCTGCAACTTTCAAACGCTTTTGTAGTTTCTTACGTGTTGCTTCCGCTTTGCAGTCTTTCAAAAGAACGCGCAAATCGTCAGCTAGATCTTCAACGCGGATGGCGCGGAGAAGTTCAGCAACGGCTTCTGCACCAACGCCGATTTTGAAAACGTTACCGTGCTCTGCAAGAGCGTTGTCATAGTCTTCTTCAGACAAGACATCACCGATACTGAGCTTTGTAACTTTCTCATCACCTGGATCCAAAACAACATAAGACTCACTATAAAGAATGCGTTCTACATCCTTCAAAGTAAGGTCAAGGATCGCACCGATTCTTGAAGGCAAAGACTTCAAAAACCAGATGTGAGCTACCGGAGTTGCCAAGTTGATGTGGCCAAGGCGTTCACGACGTACTTTAGAGTGGATAACTTCCACGCCGCATTTGTCGCACACGATACCACGGTGTTTCATACGTTTGTATTTACCGCAGATACATTCAAAGTCACGAACCGGTCCAAAGATCTTAGCGCAGAAGAGACCATCGCGCTCAGGCTTGAACGTACGGTAGTTGATCGTTTCAGGCTTCTTAACTTCGCCGTAAGACCAGCTACGAATTTTTTCCGGAGATGCCAAAGAGATCTTGATAGCGTTAAAGCTCAAAGGATCTGTTGGCTTATCAAAAAAGTTCAGTAAGTCTTTCAAACTCGACTCCTCTCGAACACTGGAGGAAAAAACCTAAGCACCGGGAGCCATTCCCGGTGCCTTTTAATAAAATTACTGCTGCAATGCTTCGATGCCAGTTTCTTGACCGTCATCACGGATCAAGTTTACATCGAGGGCCAAACTCTGGAGTTCTTTAACGAGAACGTTAAAGCTCTCTGGAAGTCCTGGAGTCATCATGTTTTGACCTTTGACGATTGACTCGTACATTCTTGTACGACCTAGTACGTCATCGGACTTAACAGTCAAGAACTCTTGGAGAGTAAAGGCAGCACCGTATGCTTCCATTGCCCACACTTCCATCTCTCCGAGGCGCTGACCACCGAACTGAGCCTTACCACCGAGAGGTTGCTGTGTAACAAGAGAGTACGGACCAATTGAACGTGCGTGAATTTTCTCATCAACCAAGTGATGGAGTTTCAGAACGTACATCACACCGACTGTTACTTTGTTGTCAAACTTCGCGCCAGTACGACCGTCATAGAGGTCTGTTTGGCCATCTGGCGAAACTCCAGCTAGCTCAAGATACTTGCGGATGTCTGACTCGTCAGCGCCATCGAATACAGGGTTAGCGAAGTGAACGCCTTCTGCATACTTACGAGCAAACGCTTTCAACTGATCATCAGTCGCGTCTTTAACAAACTTTTTAACTTCGGCGTCATCCCAGATTTGAAGGATGTAGTCTTCGACCGCTTTACGGTTGAAGCTTTCAACGATCATCTGGTTGAGGCGCTCACCAACACCCTTAGCAGCCCAGCCAAGGTGTGTTTCAAGGATCTGTCCAACGTTCATCCGTGACGGAACACCAAGTGGGTTCAGAACGATATCAACTGGACGACCGCTTTCTAAGAACGGCAAATCTTCTTCAGGCAAGATTCTGGAAACAACACCTTTGTTTCCGTGGCGTCCCGCCATCTTGTCACCAACTTGAAGCTTACGCTTAATGGCAACATAAACTTTAACCATCTTGATAACGCCTGGAGGGAGTTCATCGCCCTTCTTGATTTTCTTGATTTGTTCTTCAGTCATAAAGCGAATCAAGTTGATCTTGTCACGCAAGTTATCAAGCGCTTTAGTCAAAAGACTGTTCTTAGACGCGTCTTTTAGGCTGAGTTGGTCCCACAAGACATAGTCAAGTGCCAAGAGAACGTCGTTATCAACAGACGTACCTTTTTTAACAACCAAATCACCAGTAGAGTTTTTAATGTCTGCAGCAAGTGCATCACCAGAAGCAATACTCGCCATCTTACGAACAGCGGAGTCTTTGATGATGTTGATACGGTCGCCTTCGTCTTTACGAAGTTTCAGGATTTCCTGCTCTTCGATCTGAACGCTACGAACGTCTTTTTCTGCACCAGCACGGGCAAAGATTTTTGCACCGATAACAGTTCCAACAACACCAGGAGGAACGCGGAGCGATGTGTCACGAACGTCCCCTGCTTTCTCACCGAAGATCGCTCTTAGGAGCTTCTCTTCTGGAGTTAGCTGCGTTTCACCTTTAGGTGTGATTTTACCGACCAAGAGGTCATTCGGCTGAACTTCAGCTCCGACGCGAATGATTCCTGATTCATCGAGGTTGCGAAGTGCTTCTTCACCGACGTTTGGAATGTCACCAGTGATTTCTTCTTGGCCCAATTTGGTATCGCGAGAAATACACTCGAATTCTTGAATGTGGATACTTGTGTAAAGGTCTTCTTTAACAACACGCTCAGAGATCAAAATCGAATCTTCGAAGTTGTAACCACTCCAAGGCATGAATGCTACGACCACGTTTTGCCCAAGAGCTAGTTCACCCATCTCAATCGCGAAACCGTCGGCGATAACGTCACCGCGTCTAACACTCTCGCCTTTGTGGACGATAGGCTTCTGATTGATACAGGTATCAAGGTTTGAACGCTTATATTTTTGCAAATTATAAATATCAACGTCGGCACCGACTTCAGTCAGTTCGTCCGGATTCTGTTCCATAGTTTTAACAACGATACGGTCAGCATCGACAGCTACAATGATACCGTCACGTTTTGCTACAACCGCTGCACCAGAGTCACGAGCAACGGTTCTTTCGAGACCGGTACCGATGAGTGGAGCGCGTGTACGCAAGAGCGGTACCGCTTGACGTTGCATGTTCGAGCCCATCAAAGCGCGGTTCGCATCGTCATTCTGCAAGAATGGAATAAGTGATGCTGCAACTGACACCAACTGGTTTGGAGCAACGTCCATTAAGTCAGCTTCTTCAGCGCGAGCAATCTCACTCTCACCAAGTCGACGTACACCGATCAAGTCATCTGGAGCATGAGCACCGTCGATGCTTGCTTGCGCAATAACGTGGTCTGCGTGTTCTTCGTTTGCAGAGTAGTACTTAACATCATTCTTCTTATCGGTAGTACGAAGGTCACGGTAAGGCGTTTCAATGAATCCGTACTCGTTAACTCGACCGTATGACGCCAAAGATGAGATCAAACCAATGTTCGGACCCTCTGGTGTCTCTACCGGGCAGATACGACCATAATGTGTAGGGTGAACGTCACGAACTTCGAAGCCAGCACGCTCACGACTCAAACCACCAGGTCCAAGAGCTGAGAGACGACGCTTGTGCGTGACTTCAGATAGTGGGTTGGTCTGATCCATAAACTGACTAAGCTGTGAACTTCCGAAGAATTCTTTCACAACAGCAGACGCTGGCTTGTTGTTGATGAAGTCATGCGGCAACAAGGTATCTACGTCTTGCAACTGTAGACGCTCACGGATCGCGCGCTCGATTCTTAGTAGACCAATACGGTATTGGTTCTCTAAAAGCTCACCCACGGCACGAACACGACGATTACCCAAGTGGTCAATATCGTCGATTTCACCGTTACCTGTTTTCAATTTAAGTAGGTAGCCGACAGTTTTCAAAATGTCGTCCTTGGTTAGCGTGCGCTGTTCCAAAGATTCGTTCTGCGCTAAACGCTCATTCAACTTCAAACGACCAACGGTCGACAAATCGTAACGATCTGCGTTGAAAAAGAGGTTCTCGAATAGAACTTTAGCTGCGTCGATTGTCGGCGGATCACCAGGACGTAGACGACGGTAGATTTCGAGTACCGCTTCGTCTTGAGTCGTGATCTTGTCGCTTACCAGGGTGTTTCTGAAGGAAGCGTCAACGTTGACACCGTCCATAAACAAGATCGAAAGCTCTTTAACACCACGGCTCATGATCTCTTTGATGAGTGCTTTGTCGAGGTCAGCGTTGACCTGGATAATAACGTTGCCGTCATCATCGAGCACGTCTTCAGAAAGAACTTTTCCGATCATATCTTCAGGCGTCAAAACTTGGAATTCAAGTCCTGCCTGTTGCATTTGACGGATAGCGCCTTGAGAAATTCTTCTGTTCTTTTTAACGTAAACTTTGCCGTTCTTTGGATCGACGAGATCCGAAGATGCTCTCTGTCCACGTAGAATGTCGAAGTTTAGTTTCTTCTCGAAACGACCATCTTGAATCCGGATGATTTCTTTTTCGTAGAAGTAATCGAGCAACTGCTTGTCACTAAAGCCAAGGGCTTTGAGCAAGATTGTTGCGTGCAGTTTGCGACGACGGTCGATACGCACATAAAGGATATCTTTTGAATCGAATTCAAAGTCCAGCCAGCTACCGCGGTAAGGAATTACACGAGCAGTGTAAAGCACTTTACCAGTGGCGCTGTTTTTACCTTTATCATGGTCGAAAAATACACCAGCAGACCGGTGAAGCTGAGATACGATAACGCGCTCAGTACCGTTGATGATGAACGTTCCAGAGTCAGTCATAAGCGGGATTTCGCCGAAATAGACTTCTTGCTCTTTAACGTCTTTGATTGTTTTTACGCTTGTGTCTTTATCGACGTCCCAAACGACTAACCGAATAACGACTTTAAGAGGCGCAGCAAAGCTCATGCCTCTTTGACGACATTCATCAACAGTGTATTTAGGTTCTTCAAAGGAAAAACTTACGAACTCAACAGAGGCGGTTTCCTGAAAATCATGGATCGGAAAGACCGAACGGAAAACGCCTTCAAGCCCGACATTTTTTCTCTTGTCAGGATCGATATTCATCTGCAAAAATTGTTCGTAACTATTTCTCTGGACTTCGATAAGATAAGGCATTTCCACCGCGGAAGGAACTTTGGCGAAAACTTTCCTTGGGCGCGTATAGCTGGACGCCAGGGAGGTCATATAGCACTCCTAACTGTAGGGTATGGCAGTGAGTAATCTTGCATAGGGAATACAATACATCCCATGCATGCAAAATTTGGGCAAAGTCAAATTTAGCGAAACAATCCCAAGCATTCGCCTTCGTGTCAATAGACAAAACACAATCCCGGGTGTAACTTTTGGCAACTTACCAAACTAGTTTTTTCACCAGTTTAGGGCTAACAAAAGCACCCAGGACAATATCTGTGTCTACAAAACGTAAGCAGCTTAATTCCCCAAGTTCGGGAGAATGTTTAGAACCGGGCTTACTTAAGGTCAACTTTAGCGCCAGCATCTTCAAGAGATTTCTTGATTTTTGCTGCTTCTTCTTTGTTAACCGCTTCCTTGACGTTCTTAGGAGCGCCTTCAACAAGGTCTTTCGCTTCTTTCAAACCCAGACCAGTGATCGTACGGATCTCTTTGATCACGTTGATCTTCTTGTCAGCTGGAACAGAAGAAAGAATGACTGTGAATTCAGTCTGCTCTTCCACTGCAGCTCCGCCAGCAGCAGGAGCAGCCGCAAATGCAACAGGAGCTGCTGCACTTACACCAAACTTCTCTTCTAGCTCCTTGACCAAACCAGCTGCTTCTAGCAACGTTAGGTTCTCTAGGAATGTGATTACTTGCTCTTTAGTTACGCTTGACATTGTGATTCCTCCCTCAAGCCTCGTAGCATCAGCTTACGAAGCGGCATTTATACTTTCTTTTCTTTTATAGCATTGATTACCTGGACTAGTTGCCGCGTAACACCTGCCATGACTGTAACAAGACCACGGTGCGGCGCCACCAGAGAACCCACGATTTGAGCCATCAGCACGTCTCTACTCGGTAGATCGGCGATAACTTTCAGTTGTGCTGCCGAAACGCCCTTGCCATCCATGAGACCACCGGTCACCTTGAATAACTCTGGCTTCTCTTTGGCGAATTCCAGTACCGACTTTGCAGCGGCTGCAGGATCACCGTAGACAAACACAACTCCAACAGGACCTTTTAAATTGGCCGAGAGATCACTACTTGTTGGTGAGTCTTCTCTGATAGCTACTTTCGCTACCCTGTTCTTTACTATTTTGAACTCAGAATTTGATTCTCTTAGTTTGACTCTCAGTTGAGTCAAGTCAGCAACTGTCAATCCGCGGTATTCCGCAACGATCGCAGCGTTCGCTTTTTGGAAGCGACCGGCCAGATCCGTTTTCAATGTAGCCTTGCGGGCTTTACTCATTGGCATGGCAATATTCCCTTAAATCCAGATCGTTTCAGAGCCTGAAAGGAGTTACATCAACTTTAACGCCAGGACCCATAGTTGCAGAAAGATTTAACTTCTGCATGTAAGTACCTTTCGCAGTTGCTGGCTTCGCCTTCGTCAGCGCATCAATAACAGCTTTTGCGTTCTCAACCAACTTATCAGTAGCAAAGCTTACTTTGCCGACTGGAGCATGAATGATACCTGCTTTGTCGACTCGGAATTCCGTACGACCAGCGTTAAGTTCGTTGACCGCTTTAACCACGTCCATGGTTACAGTACCAGTCTTAGGGTTTGGCATAAGACCACGAGGACCTAAAACCTTACCTAATTTACCTACGACACCCATCATGTCTGGGGTAGCGATGACAGCATCGAAATCCATCCAGCCGCCTTGAATTTTAGCAGCGAGCTCATCACCACCGACGTCAACTACGCCTGTCGTTTTTGCTTGGGTAGCCTTTTCGCCTTTAGCGAAAACGATGATTCGAACAGACTTACCTGTACCATTAGGAAGTGGTACCGCGCCACGGATGTTTTGATCCGCTTGACGTGGGTCAAGACCAAGGTTTACGGCCATATCGACCGTTGCATCGAATTTAGAATAAGAAGTTTGTTGTACAAGCTTGATGGCTTCATCAAGTTGATAGAATGTATCCCGATTTACCTTTGCCAAGGAGGCACGGTATTTTTTGCCGCGTTTAGCCATTTATAATCTCCGTAGTTCAAACGAGTCTCGTCTAGCAAGACTCTCCTACTTTTATGTTTACAACCTGAAATCAGGCTTTAACTTCTAGTCCCATCGAACGTGCTGAGCCAGCTAAAATTTTGCATGCTGCAGCTTCATCGTAGCAGTTCAAGTCTGCCATCTTAATCTTCGCGACTTCTTTGATTTCAGCCATAGTTATCGAACCACAAGTAGCCTTACCAGGAGTCTGAGACCCTTTGTCAACTTTTGAAGCCTTTTTGAGGAGGTCAGAAGCTGGAGGATTCTTAGTAATGAATGTAAACGATTTATCAGCGTAAACAGTGATGATCGTCGGCAAGTTAGATCCGATTGCTTTTTGCGTACGAGCGTTAAACTCTTTGCAGAAAGCCATGATATTTACACCGCGTTGACCAAGTGCTGGACCAACAGGTGGCGCAGGGTTTGCTTTGCCTGCTGGAATTTGTAATTTGATAAATCCGACGACTTTCTTTGCCACCGAGATACTCCTTGCTGTAAAAACCGGACACTAAAAAAAACGAGAGTGGGCTGATTTACGGGATTCTACTGTTACTGTCAAGCTGTATCGCGCACTATCTCACCTGAAGATTAAAAACTTCTCATTACCGCCAGAAAAGACGGTACTACCGTGGCATTAAGAGAGTTTTTGAACCTGACTATATTCAAGCTCAACCGGTGTTTCCCGGCCGAAAATACTAACTAGAATTCTTAGTTTCATCTTATCGGACTGAACAGCGTCTACTACACCATCAAAATTCGTGAACGCACCGTCGATAACTTTGACGGCTTCGCCTTTTTCGAAAGAGAGGTTAGACGCTTGGATCTTAGCCGCTTCCTTGATGGACTCAGGATTGGTCAAACGAAGTGCTTCTTCGTCCGTGATCGGACGAGGGTTGCGCGCGTTGCCGACGAAGCCTGTGATTTTGGGAGTATCACGCAC
Organism: Pseudobacteriovorax antillogorgiicola; assembly: GCA_945862295.1. Taxonomy (GTDB): domain Bacteria; phylum Bdellovibrionota_B; class Oligoflexia; order Oligoflexales; family CAIYRB01; genus CAMAXT01. The sequence goes on along the minus strand of CAMAXT010000006.1, from coordinate 46,144 downwards.
TAGATGGTTTGTCTGTTCATCCATCTCCATTTCGACAAGGATGTACCCTGGAAATGCATTGCGTTCGACTTTCTTCTTTTTACCACTTTTCAGTACGGTTTCAGAAGAGGTCTTGGGGACAATAACTTCGCCGAAGCGAGCTTCCATATTATTGTTCTTGATGCGTTCGAGAAGCGTAGTTTTGGCTTTTTCTTCGAACATTGAATATGTATGCACCACGAACCAGCGGAATTTTTGGTTTCTGTCTCGCGAACCGAGAGAGGGCCCTTCTGCTCCACCATCTACCGTGCTTTCAATCTCTTCAGACATGCCACATGTTCCTTAACTTTAAATTCGTTAATCTCAAGATACCAAAAACTTCAGAAGGCCAGACCACACGAAGTCAAACACACTTACGATCACCGCAAAAAAAGCCACAACGACTGCAACGATGATCGTCATTCTTTTAGTATCCGGCCAGCTTGGCCAAGTTACTTTGCGAAGCTCAGCAATAGCTGAGAGGTAATATTCATTTCTTGAAGAACTAGATCTGACCAACAACACAATGCCGACCCCTAGTACTACAGCTAATGCAGTCGCTGCGTACGCAAACCAATCGTAACGTTCGATCCATCCAAGTTGGATGCCCGTCATTTCGAATGCTTTATAGAAGATGTAGGCACTCAAAAACGTAAAACAAACATAACTTACGTTTAACCAGGTAGCGTCGTCCTTGCCCATGATTACCCCAGCCCAATGCGTTTAATCAAAAAAGTTCTCTTACATTTAATGGCAGGCGAGGAGGGATTCGAACCCACAACACGCGGATTTGGAATCCGCTGCTCTACCGTTGGAGCTACTCGCCTAAAATATACAACTGCCCATAAGGGCAGTTGCTTTAAAAACTATAACAATTTCAAATCGTTATTACGCGATGATTTCCGCAACAACGCCTGCGCCGACTGTACGGCCACCCTCGCGAATTGCGAAGCGTAGTTCTTTTTCCATCGCGATCGGCGTGATGAGTTCAACATCAATTGAGATGTTGTCACCAGGCATAACCATCTCTACGTTTTCTGGAAGAGTGATCGTGCCGGTTACGTCCGTTGTACGGAAGTAGAACTGTGGACGGTAGTTCTTGAAGAAAGGAGTATGGCGTCCGCCTTCTTCCTTACTCAAGATGTACACAGCAGCTTTGAATTTTTTGTGAGGCTTGATTGTGCCTGGCTTCGCAAGAACTTGGCCACGCTCAATTTCTTCACGTTTAGTACCACGAAGAAGTACACCGACGTTGTCACCAGCTTGCCCCTGATCGAGGATCTTGCGGAACATCTCAACACCAGTACATACAGTCTTAGTAGTGTCGCGAAGACCTACGATCTCGAGCTCTTCGTTGACTTTAACAATTCCGCGCTCGATACGGCCAGTAACAACTGTACCACGACCTGAGATGGAGAATACGTCTTCGATAGGCATCAAGAACGGCAGGTTAATCGCGCGCTCAGGAACCGGGATGTATTTGTCGACTGCGTCGATCAGCTCAACAATTTTCTTCGCCCATTCATCGTCAGGACTTGAAGCTTCTAGAGCTTTCAAAGCTGAACCTTTGACGATTGGAGTCTCGTCACCCGGGAATTTATAGGTGGTGAGGAGGTCACGAACTTCCATCTCTACAAGTTCGAGAAGTTCTGCATCGTCAACCATATCGGTCTTGTTCATGAACACAACGATTTTTGGAACACCTACTTGACGAGACAAGAGGATGTGTTCACGAGTCTGAGGCATTGGGCCATCAGCTGCGCTTACAACAAGAATCGCGCCGTCCATCTGAGCCGCACCAGTGATCATGTTTTTTACATAGTCAGCATGTCCTGGGCAGTCGACGTGTGCGTAGTGGCGCGCGGCGGATTCGTACTCAACGTGAGCCGTGGAAATTGTGATACCACGTGCTTTTTCTTCGGGCGACTTGTCGATTTGGTCGTACGCCATGAAAGCGCCGCCATGTTTCATTGCCATAACTTTAGTAATGGCAGCTGTAAGCGTCGTCTTACCATGGTCAACGTGACCAATAGTACCGATGTTTACGTGAGGTTTCTTCCGTTCGAACTTTTCCTTAGCCATCTCATTCCTCCCGCTATGGCTGGCTGCCTTCAAACACTGAAGAAGCGACCAGTTTACCGTGTGGTTATCAAAATACTTAATAAGACTCAACCGAGTCGTGTTTCCAAAACCAATGGAGCCCAGGATGGGAATTGAACCCACGACCTCGTCCTTACCAAGGACGCGCTCTACCCCTGAGCTACCCGGGCCTGCCTAAAATCAAAACTACATCTGCAGTTACGATCTTCAGAGATACAAACACCAGCGACAGTTTCTTAGCTCTCCGGAGCGCCGGTTTCTCTGTCGCTGATGATAATGTTTCAGTGGAGCGGGAAACGGGATTCGAACCCGCGACCCTTAGCTTGGAAGGCTAATGCTCTAGCCAGCTGAGCTACTCCCGCTCAATAACCGAGGATACTAACGTATCCGTTGGCTTTTGGAATTAAAAATAGTTGGCTTGTGTAATTATTTCACTACCCAAAACCAAACATCACATTCCAATCACCTTTATTTTTGATGGTGGAGGGTTAAGGATTCGAACCTTCGAAGACGTAAGTCAACGGGTTTACAGCCCGCCCCCATTGGCCGCTCGGGCAACCCTCCGGATCAAAAAAAAACCGCCGCCTGACATACTCAGCATTTATTCGACATCTGTTTTTCAGACGGTGGAGCTGGTGATGGGACTTGAACCCGCAACCTGCTGATTACAAGTCAGCTGCTCTACCAATTGAGCTACACCAGCGTAGTAACCGTCTGAAGCCTAGATGCCGGGATCATGCGATTTAAAAACCTTAATGGTTTCGGCATGTTCGGTGGCAATTAGATGTAATGGAATACTATGATAGATCCGTAATGTCAAGCACTTGCGGAGGGACTTAAAAATATTTCACAAAGAAGCGGTACTAGCCGAAAATGCTGACAAAAGAATGCCTGCAGCGACTGAGACATTTAAAGATTCTAATGCTCCGGGCTTACCTGGAATCATTGCAATACGGTCACAAGCCTCGCGCATCATGCGACTCATGCCGCTTCCTTCGCTGCCAACAACAAGTAAAACTTTTGCGTACTCGTTTGTAAGTTTAGAAAAATGTTCGCCGTCCATATCTGCTCCGATTACCCAATAAGCTGACTCTTTCTTCATTTTCTCGGCAAAACGCACAAGATTAGGCACTACAACCAAATCACAAACTGCGAATCCACCTTGTGCGGTAGCAACTGCTGATTGCGTGATAAATACTTGTCTGCGGTCTGGAACAATTATTTCGCGCACGCCAAAAAATCCTGCGCTTCTCACAATTGCACCGAGATTTCGTGGGTCTTCCAAATGATCGAGTACAAGTACAAGATCTTTTGTGCGACTTTCGATGCGTTTTTCGAATGCCTGTAATTCTAGCGCTTTTAAATTGACTTTTGCTGCAACAGGAGATGACACATTGAACGATTCTTTGAGCGCAGCGATGTCAGAAATCTTTGATACAAACTGGAGAGATTTCAAAGTGCGCGCGAGATCATCAGTCGCTTGCGCATTCGCATAAATTTCTAAGACTGAATCAGGTCTAAACCGCACATACTCCAAAACCGAAGACTGCCCTTCCACAAGGTATTCTTGAGGAGATAGAGGACTTGGTTTTGAGTTTTGTTTTGAATGATCACGTGTATGTGGCCGACCAGCAGATTGACTCTGCTTTTGATTATGCGGCGCGGGTTTTCCTTTTGAATGTCCCGGTTGGACTTGTGAACGCGGCGCATCTTTCTTGCCTGATTTCGGACCTTGATGTTTAGGACTCATGCAGACACAGACCTAAAGTCACGACGAATCCCGCCAGCTATTTTGAAATCAAGGACGTCACTTGTGATCTGCAATAGAAACTGAATCATCGCATCAATGCGGTTGCAGAAATAAGTTACGCGCTCTTGGCTTGTGCATTGGCTAAACACTGTTGAAACGCAGTTTCTTCCGATAGTGCCGTCTGGATCGAGAAATAGAGATGGAAATCCTAAAGGATTAAGCGAAGCAACGAAGGAATTATAATCAATCAACGGGAAGTCCTTACCGGCGTCTTTGAAAGCTTTGCGCACTAAATTATACACGTATGCTAGCGAATCAAATTTAGTCTTGAGGGGCGCCATCAATGGCAATGAACGTTGGTCAGAATCTGGATCAGGATGAATCTTACAAACACCGTGATTCACTAACGATGAAAGAGCCGCAATAGTATACGCGTCGATTAATTTGGATGCATCAAGAAGGCTCTCAACATTTTTATGAGTCTCGATCAGACTAACCAAATCGCCAAGGAAACTTCCAGAAGCAAAGCGGTGGTGCAAATCCGCAACGGGAGCAAGAAGTTCAATCTCACTCTCGGCTCGTAAACGCGACACAAAAGATCGGAACGAACAACCATAGCTGAATGCGTCGTCAACAAGCGATTCAAAGGATTCTTGGAACACAATTTCAGTCGGAGCATATTGGTTCACACTGTCGAGTTCGAAATAAATGGTGTCGATCATGAAAAGCGACCGCACAATTTGCAATACTTGCATTTTTAACGCATTCCAGAGGTCGGCATTTGAGAAAATACCGCTAGCTAGAAGAACCTGACCGAATTTTGTCGCTTTTGTTACCTGAGCTGCTGAATCCGTGAGTTCATCGATTGTGATTCGTTCTTCGCGGTAAATAACTTCACCCAAACGATCGTCGATAATATTCGATGCGGCAAAAGCTAGCTCTCCACTGGAGAGCCACACTCTCTTGATCCCGTACCCTGTATCAATGGAAATCACGCCGCTCCATTTGGATTGATGCAAGCCGATTAAGAAGCTTTTGAAAATATCCGCCCTGCATTTTGCCATGCCTGCTGGTGCGTTAAGCATTTGACCGGCAGCATCATCTGAAAGAAGAAGTATTCGTTTTTCATCGATGATCTTTGCGTTCCAGGCGACAGTATCATCGTCAGCAATCGTTCCGCCACTGACAAGAATGCCCGTGCCTTGGCGCTCAACGGTGTAGGAATTACCTGGTTTTGAAAGCGCTGCTGTTTTACCTGGTTCCATACGAAAAGACCTCGTTAGTCGTGCGCTCAATCTTTCAACTGCTTCGGATCGATATTGAACAACTTCAGCTTTCTATGCAGGTTGCTTCGCTCGATACCGATAGCCTCTGCTGTCTTTGAGACATTCCACTGATTTTCTTGAAGTTTATCAAGAATGAAAGCTCGTTCAAAGTCCGATTTTGCTTCCCTAAGGGTTGAGGCCTCGTTTCGACTATCTAATGGACCATTTTCGGAACGTAAAACTATGTTTTCCGGCAAGTCTGCCCGGGTAATTGCATTGCCGGGAACCATAATACAAAGCCTTTCGATAAGATTGCGAAGCTCCCTAATGTTTCCAGGCCATGGATAGTGTTTCATGATCGCAAACACCTCTGGATCGATCACTTTTTTAGGTTCATTCAGGTCAAATGACATGATCTTTAGAAAATGTTTGGTGAGTTCTTCTAAATCTTCTGTTCTTTCACGCAATGGCGGCAGATTAAAAGGAACTATATTCAAGCGGTAGAACAAATCCTCGCGAAATTGACCGTTGGCGATCTCTTCTTCGAGGATTTTATTGGTTGCCGCAATCACTCTGACATCTACTTTAATGGTTTCTTCGCCGCCTAGCCGTTCAAACGACTGTTCCTGCAAAACTCGCAAAATCTTTGCTTGAGTGCGAAGTGACATGTCGCCAATTTCATCTAAAAACAGCGTGCCACCTGAGGCTTGTTCAAATCGGCCGCGCTGGCTGGAAACCGCACCGGTAAATGCACCTTTTTCGTGTCCAAAAAGCTCACTTTCGATCAATTCTTCTGGGATCGCCGCGCAATTGACAGCAATAAAGGGCTTCTCTGCTCTCGGGCTTAAGGTATGGATATTCATCGCTAGGACTTCTTTTCCGGTGCCGTTCTCACCAGTTATGAGAACCCAAGCGTGGCGCGGGGCGACAATACTTAACTGCTTTTGAATCGGTTGCATTGCAGGCGAGCTACCGATGAGGTCTGGTTTTTTGAGGTTTCGTACCGTGGCAGACAATTTTTGCAGTCTATTACTAGCAACCTGCTCCGCTAACGGGAGAATTTTATCGATCGACATTGGCTTTTCGATAAAGTCGAAAGCACCTAGTTTTGTCGCTCGAACAGCAGTTTCAATCGTTCCATGCCCACTCATGATGATGATGGGCACTTCAGGATTCATGTCTTTAAGCAGCTGCATGGTTTCAATACCGTCTAGGCCAGGCATCCAGACGTCTAAAAACACTAAATCCGGTTGATGAAGTTTAAATTCGATCATGCCAGCCTGGCCGTTCAGGGCTGTCACAGTTCCCCAGCCTTCGTCAGACAAAACACCAGCCAGTGAGTGGCAAATGGATTCTTCGTCATCGATGATGAGAGCGAGGGGGCGCTTTTTAGCCTTTGATTTCGTTGAAGACACAGTCTCACCCGTCAAGATTGAGTAGAAGGCGCAATACTCAATGGGAGTTCAATAACAATACGCGTTCCACTCGGAACATTGTCTTCTACCCGTAGATAGCCGCCGTGGTCAGAGATAATTTGATTTACAATCGCGAGACCAAGACCTGTGCCACCATCTTTTGTGGAAAAATACGGTTCTAAAACTCGGTCTCGTAAATGACTTGGGATCCCGCAACCGTTATCTGCGACCTCGATGCGGACAGTATTAAGTTCGCGAAGGAGAGAGCTGCGAACATCGATGGTACCGCGTTCGACGTTATCGAGAGCCGCTACGGCATTGGAGAAAATATTTACGAACACTCTGTTCATTTGATCGGTATCTAACAAAAACTGCGGCAATCCACCCAGTTCATCTAGATTAATCTTAATTTTTGGGTAACTCATAGCATAAAGATTAACAGCATTCATAATGATTTCGTTGATATCAGCAATCACCGGCTTGATCTGCGGCAATCGAGAAAACTTAGAAAATTCGTTGACGAGATCTCGCAAAGAATCCACTTGTTTTAAGATCGTTTCGAGACAGGATTCAAATACTTCGCGGTCCTGACCTTCAAACTTTTCATGAAAGCGGCGTAGAAGGCGTTGAGCGCTAAGCTTGATCGGAGTCACTGGGTTTTTGATCTCGTGAGCGATCCGACGAGCTACTTCTCGCCAAGCGGCCACACGCTGAGCTTTAACTCGCTCAGTAGCATCGTCAAAAACGATTACATAACCTTGATCTTCCCCGTCTTCATCAATGATGTGAGTGCCATCGATCAACAGGGTTAGTGCTTTGCTTTCTGCCTTAATATCGATTTGGTAGGAAAAGGTTTGCTGCCTGAGATATTGTTCAAAAAGCGGCTTCCACATCGCATTATAGGTATCGGTATCAAAAGCATCTTTGATATGCGAGCCAACGATATCAACTTCCCCAATTTGCAGTAGATCCATAGCGGCGTTATTGACCGACGTAACGATGCCGTTTTTATCTAAAGCAACAACTCCGGCTGTGATGTTTTTAAGGACTACTTCCATGTACTGACGGCGGCGTTCAGATTCCTCTTTACTCTCTAACAAGGCCACCTTCGCCTCTTCTGCTCGCATTCTATGGCTCTGCAGATCCGAGGTCATCTTATTGAACGATTTTACCAGCTGACCCGTCTCGTCTTCGGACCGGGTCGACAGGGTGATGTTGTAGTTCCCGAGAGCGACCTCTCTTGTTCCCTCGGCAAGACTCTGAATCGGTCCCGTGATGCCTCGCGCTACATAAAATCCGAGCCAGACGGCAGAAAAACTAACAAGCAGCGTCATAACAACAAGTAGAACCAAGTAGTTGAGTTTAATTAGCTGCGCACTGGGTCTTAAGTCAGAAAATGCCTGCTGGATAGACTCGATACTTTTAAGGATCTGAGTCTCAAACCTGGTTTCGACAAGAACAATGCCGACCACCTCCCGAGATTTTTCCTGGATAATAGGTGCGACACCTTTAACGATGTCTTGGTTATCGTCACCAACGACAGTGCTTATGGAGAATAATCCAGGCTCAGCATGAAACCGGTTCAGAGCTTCGATTAAGAAAACATCGGGGGTAACATCACCATTATTAATTCCGGGAATGACACGACTAGACCAGATCAATGAGCCTTGCATGTTATAAACCATGACCGCATCAAGACCGTACTGCGTTTCAAAACCTTCGAGTTGCGCTGGAATTATCAGCTGTTGGTCGGTGACAAACTGTTCGTCTGGAGGCAGGACTTTAATGCGATGGAGCGCTATCCGAGCAAGACTTTCTAAGCGTCTTTGATCTTGTTTATAGACGCGTGCGCCTGCTTCTCGCGTTTGATGCATGGTGACGCGAACTTTTTCTGAAAACCATTCATCAAAACTCGTAATAATGTAGCGCGAGGAAATGTAGAAAAATAAGACGGTCGGGGCTAATGCAAAAAACATCAAAGTAACGACTAGTTTTGTTCTAAGATTCGAACCAAAAATCCCGCGTCGCCGCTCAACCACCAGTTTTGCAATGTTGCGAAAAAGAAGAAAGCTCAGAATCAAAATCAAAACGACATTGAAATTGATCAAACCGAAGTAAATTACTGATGTAAAGAATTCATGATTGCGCGCGAGATGATCGCTGAGTTCAAAAAGTCTTGTCTCGAGCCGGGAAATGACGACCAAAAGAAAAGTGGTGACCACAATGGCAACCACTTCGAGCAAGCGCTTCCGCTCCGCCGTCGAATTCATGGACAAGAATGCCATTACTTCTCCAACTTCAGCGGCAACTTAGCAAAAATATGTTTTTCACGCAAAAAGCGCATCTCATACTCACCGCTTCGTCCTTTGACGGGAACCATTTGGACAAAAACGTTGTCATTATCTGCAACATTTGTGACGACTCTTTTTACCCGTACTTGATCGGTCGATGCACCGACAAACGGTTCGCCAGAGCGTAGCACTACTTCGCGGCCGTTGACGTCAAGAACAGCAAAATTAAGTTCAGGTTCAATCACTTTAAAAAACACTGCGCCGTGTGTCTCGTTACCAGAACTAGCTATAGCGACAAAAGTATCACCTTGCTTATTTTCGGACCAATCACGTTGAAAAGAGAAAGAAGAGAATTCTATCTTTCGGTCGTCACCATTGCGGCTCTTCGGAGAATTAAAGCCGATGACATTAATCGCCTCAATTTTTTTCCCGGCGTCGTTCAGTTTTCCTTCGATGATCTTGATCCGGTCACCGCGCACGACACGCAGCGTTTCACCATTCTTCACAAGATGAGAGACGCCGTTTATCTCAACAGAGACCTGCTGCAGCTGTGCAGAAAATGATGTGGCCGGCTTCGTCTTCGTTGGAAGTTCAGGACGAACCCAGCCAGCAAGTACTGAGCAAAAAATAAGCAGAGCCGCGCTCGATACAATCGACCGCAGGCTAATTCTTTGTGTTTTCAAGGAATTGACTCCCAAAATGGTTTTGCTGTCAGGAATTTTACGCCATTACAGAGCAGAACCACTATAAAAATTTATGCATAAGAATATAAAAAAAAATTCACTCCCCCTTTGCATATAACAAGAATTAGGGGTACGTTTCATTTTGTAAATCCAAACCTGCATAGAGGTCGATTCATGCTCGTGGATCATATTTCGGTAGATAAATTTGCAGAATGCCTGAAGTCTCGGGGCAAGCAACCGTCGACTGTCGAGTCATATTGTCGCGACGCTAGCCGTTTTTTGGAGTTTTTGAGTGCTGCTAAGATGGCACCAGCCCAAGTCGATCCGGACACCCTAGTTGCTTACCAATCTTTTCTCAAATCAGATTGTGATGAGCGCGAGAACTCCGTTCGCAGAGCTGTAATCGGTGTGAGGCAGTTTTACCGCTTCCTTTCCGATTCTCAACAAATCCAATCGACTCCATTTGATTGCGTACCAATTCCTTCACGCGACGAAACTCTGCCTAACGATTTGTCAGATGATGACATCGACAATTTGTTGCAGATCGCTTTAAGCGGAAAGCCTGATTTCAAGGCAGCTCGGGATGCAGCGATTGTTTCTCTGTTGGCGCATGAAGGCCTGAAGGCGAACGAGGTCATTGCATTGACCTGGCGCGACTTTATGAGAGAAGGCAATCGCAGCTGGTTACATGTAGCCGGGACCAAAGCCCGCTCTGTACCCCTGTCTTCTGATACTTTTTCGTTTTTAGATGGCTATAAACGCTACTACGACGAACTTAAACATCCAGCAATTTTGAATTGCAAAGAAAAACGTATGTTCATCGCCTTCAAAGGCCGTGATGCTGCTAGTCCGCTTCCGGTGATGACACGCCATGGACTCAAATTCATATTATATGAAATTGGAACTAAAGCAGGATTGAGCCATCTAAATACGGAACAACTTCGCCACTTCGCCGTCAATTACTTGATGTCACTTGGCAAGATGCCTGAAGAAATCATGGCTCACCTCGGTCTTCGCCGCCTTGGCAACATTGCCAAGCACTTTGCACGCCGAAAAGGTCCGGTAACTGCCCAAGTCATGACAGGTTCGGCAGTTGTTAATGGGGCGACCTCAGTTTGATTTCAGAAGTTAGCGATGAAATATGGATGCGCCGGGCTCTTAGCCTGGCGCAATCTGCTTCAGACATAGACGAAGTACCTGTTGGCGCATTGATTGTGCGCGATGGTCAAGTGATCGCCGAAGGTTTTAATCAGCGCGAAAAAAAATTCAGTGTTCTTTCGCACGCAGAACTCGAAGCCATACAAATAGCCAACCAAAAACTTTCATCCTGGCGACTCACAGACTGCACATTATACGTCACCCTCGAACCCTGCTTGATGTGTGTTGGGGCAATCTATCAGTCAAGGATTGATCGCGTTGTTTTCGGCGCATTGGATCCTAAATCTGGAGCGACGGGCAGTCTTTACAACATCCACGACGACGACAGGCTCAACCACAAGTTTCAAATTACTAGTGGCGTGCTAAGCAATGAGTGCGGACAAATTCTGAAAGATTTTTTCCGGAAAAAGAGATTCTAATTGACCAGTCGGTCGATTTTCAAAACAAGATCTTTAGAACCAAGGGTCACTGGATAAAGTTCTCCGACTAAGTCTCCAGGCTGATCTGGTCCGGCCGCGCCGTCCAGATCCAAGCGCGCCTTGAGCTTGATTTCGTTTGGCCACGTAGAGATATCCTGCATTGCTTGAATGTTGTCTTTCGTCAAAACAAACTTGTAAACATCTTTGCCTGGCGCTGAGGTGATGGTTTTACGAAATGCTCCGAAAGGCATCGGACGATCTATTCCCGAGATAATAATATAGAGAGTCGATGCTCTGGCAGCGGATTCAAGTAAAGATTCATCAAGAATGATTTCACCTTTTGCGAACGCATAGCTAGTCTCACCCATTTTACCTGCCATCATAGCCGCGATGATAATGATGACGACAATGCCTAAACCAACAAATAGACCAACTTTTTTCATCTTGATCGCTCCACGAAAACAAGGCTGGATGAACTCCAATCCTTCTTTTCTATGTCAATTTTTAAACCAGCGCAACTATACGGACTAGGAAGAGAATGCTGCTAAGAAGCGATAACTTTAAGGTAGATCCAAAACAAGGGTCGGTGGCACCTAAGGTGTTACACCGACTCTAAACGTTTCTTTCAACACAGTGAATGACGCGGCCATTCTGAGCATTCTTACTTCTTAACTAACCGCGTGGTCGGACACTTCCATCAGATTCGCCTTAAAATCTTCCAAACTAAAGGCATCAACTTTAATCGCTTCGTCCCGGGCAGCGTTTGCTTCTTCCAGGATTTTTGCTTCCTGCTCGGTGATGATTTTCGCTTCAACAGCTTCTTTCACCAAGAGGGTTGCTCTTTTCTTAGGTAACAATTTCTTGCGAGACGCTTTGCTAATTCGTTTTAAGATTTCTTCGGACTGGAAGCAGAGTGTAAATGCACGCTCAAGTATCGCGCCTGCGTCGCCCGGTTTTGCGGATTCGATAATACCTTGGGTGAGCGAGTTTCTAAATTCACCTGGAACTTGCACAGCGCGCGAAATGCGATGACCTAGTTCATCTGACGCTTCGAATCCGAGAGAATTGATGCGAGACCAGCCAGCGAGAACAGTGCGGAAAATTCCACCGATAATTGGAGCTTCGAAGTTGCTAAAGATGCCGTTAAAACCTTCTTGAATCCGGGCCATTGAATACTGCATTGAATAATGGAACACGTCTTCATGGTCTTTACGGTAACCTTCTGCTTCATACCTTCTAAGTGTCGCACTAGCTAGGTACATCCAAGACAAGATATCAGCGTAACGACCAGTTAGTTTCTCCTTAAGTTTTAACTTGCCACCAAGCGTGCCCATCGCAATGTCTGCCATGATGGAAAAGCTAGCGGAAGCCCAAGCTAGTTTGCGGTAATACTTTGCCCCGGGACCAGAAGGAACTTTTGCAAGATACCCGCGAGACAAGCTGAGCAAGAGCGAGCGGCAGGTGTTTCGCACAACGTGTCCGATGTGGCCCCAAAATGCTGAATCGAATTCTTTGGTATTTTTCTCGGCCATAGCTTTGACTTCGCGGTAGGCGAAAGGATGGCAACGAATCGCACCTTGTCCAAAGATAATCATACAGCGAGTCAGGATATTGGCGCCTTCCACAGTGATACTAATCGGCGTGCCGATGTATGCATTTGCAATGCGGTTTCGTGGTCCACGAGAAATCGCCGCGCCGCCGAGAACGTCCATAGCATCATTCATGAGTTTTCGAGACAGCTCAGTCTGATTGTATTTTGCAATTGCAGAAACTACTGCCGGCTTCAGACCACTATCAACTGCACCCACTGTGTAGAGGCGTGCGGCTTCCATTAGGTATGATAACGCGGTAATACGCGCTAAAGGCTCTTCAACGCCTTCAAAGTGACCGATTTGCAGCCCGAATTGACGACGAACAGCACAGTAACCACTCGTTAAACGCGTCAGAAATTTCGCACCTCCGGCAGCTTGAGAGGGCAGCGAAATAGCGCGACCTGCGGCTAAGCACTCCATTAGCATCTGCCATCCACGACCGGCACCTGCAGCGCCGCCAATAATCTGATCGACTGATACTACAACATTTTCACCGTGTGTTGGACAGTTGTAGAACGGCACACCCATTGGGTTGTGGCGCTTGCCCAAAATCACACCTTTAGTTTTTGCCGGTACCAGAACGCAGGTTATTCCTGGATCAGTACCTTTACCAAGTAGATTATCTGGGTCTTTAAGTTTGACCGCTAAACCAACTAGGGTCGCGACAGCAGCAAGCGTGATGTAGCGTTTGTCCCAGTTAAGTTTCAGGTACAATTTTCCATCATCACCTTTGAACACAACAGCACTCGAAGTTAAAGATCCGGCATCAGATCCTGCATTAGGTTCGGTCAAGGCAAAACACGGGATTTCCAAACCATCAGCTAGCCGAGGCAGATAGTATTTCTTCTGCTCGTCAGTACCATAATGCGCTAGAAGTTCAGCTGGCCCGAGTGAATTTGGCACCATGACCGTTACGCATAGTGGCGTCGAGTGGGTACCTAGTTTTGCGATAACTTCGCTATGTCCGACGGCAGAGAATCCGAGGCCGCCGTATTCCTTTGGCACAATCATGCCAAAAAACTTTTCTTTCTTTAGGTACGCCCAAACTTCTGGAGGCAAGTCACCACGGTTAAAGACCTCCCAATCGGAAACCATGCTACAAACTTTTGCGACTTGGTTGTCGACAAATGCCTGTTCTTCCACAGACGGTCTTGCATACGGCTCTTTTCTGATACGGTTGAAGTCAGGACGGCCAGAGAAAAGCTCGGCGTCAACCCAGGTCGAACCGGCTTCGAGCGCGACGCGTTCTGTTTCTGAGATCACTGGCATCAATTTCATTTTCTTTAGGATCGTCATGACTTGACTTGAGACGATCGCACGTCTAAGCGGGACGATATTCATAAAAATGAATGGCACCATTACAACAACAAACAAAATTGGATGAACACCCGTCAGCCACATGCCTATCGCTACCACTACTGTCCATACCACAAGCGGTGAACCTACAAAGCCGGTAACAAGCAGCGCTATCAAAAACAGCGCCCAAGCACCGACTCCGATATTCTGTGTAAGCCAGCCGTGAAATTCGCCCATAACAACACTCCTTCACAAAGTAACAGACAACATAATCGTAAGATCTTGAAAGCCCTTCGGCATTTTACGTGAATCATTTAGAAATGGATTAAACCTGTGCCGACGCACTATTGCCATGAAAACACAGCTATTACTGGTAATCATTAGTAGTTAACAAAATATTTACCGCAACGTGCATTTCGGAAATAAGAGCTTTGACTCACATTTCACGAGCCATAAGGTACACGCAACTCACTGATATTACAATATTTAATAAGGAGGTGGTGAAGATAAAAATTGGGCGACTCATATACCGGAAACCGGGAGTTTTTGCCCGGATTCTCATCACAAAGCATTAAAAAACGAAGTTGCATTTAAAGAACTGGAAGAATCTCTGCTTGGTCATTTTTAAAGGCCCGCAATTCTTTTGGCAGAGATTTTATAATAGATTCCTTCAAAGCCAGAACGATATTCGTCTTTAGATGATGCTCGCGGGTGATCAGACTGACCTCACGTGCGGGTTGAGGATTGGTCAGAAGACGCACAGAACGGGCCTTCTCGGGACCGGAGAGACGTGCAACAAAAAGATGTGGGAAAAGCGTGTAGCCGTATTCTTCATCAACAAGATTTCTAAGAGTTTCGAAACTTCCGCTTTCAAAACGAACACTACCGACCGTTCCCTTCCGACTAGGTACACCGCAATAATGCACTACTTGATTACGAAAGCAGTGGCCGTCCTGAAGAAGGAGAAGTTCTTTTGAGTCCAAATCGCCTTCAACTATCTTCTTGCGGTCGGCTAATTTATGTCCTGGATAGACATACAAATAAAATGGCTCGTAGAACAAAACATGCTCAGTCATATGATTTTCAGAAAGTGGCGTTGCCAAAAGTCCGCAGTCTAATTCGTCGTTTCTGATGCGAGTGACAATATCAGCTGTTTTGACTTCTTCGACATATAGATTGACCTTCGGGTATTCCGACGAAAAATTGCGGACAAAGAGTGGAAGAACATAGGGTGCGAGAGTAGGAATTATTCCTAAACGAAAGTTACCGGAAATTTCTCCTGATCGGTCCTTAGCGAGTTGCATCAGACGCTGATGCTCACCGATCACTTGAGTGACTTGCAGGAGAAGTTGTAGTCCTTTTTCTGTCGGCTCTATCGGTTTTTTTTCTCGATCGAATAGAACAACACCAAGCTCCTCTTCTGCTTTTTGAATTTGCATCGAAAGCGTAGGTTGGGACACATGGCACGCTTTTGCAGCTTTGCCAAAATGGCGAAAGCGATCCACTGCTGCGATGTATTCTAATTGCGTCAAAGTTGGCATCGGAAGCTCCTACATGCCAACTACAACATATTTGGGGATTTTCTTAAAGATTTAAATGAGGCGGTGCCGGAAGAACAAAGCCAAAACTTGACCCTACACCTCTACGAACTAATCAACAATGCGCACTGGGAATATTTCTTTTTCGACGAAAATTGTTCATATCACTTACTCAAAGCCATCGAAGCAGTCACACCTGAACATGACCTAACAGGGACATTGAACACATGGGTCATCCCGATTGATACGATCAAAGTTTTAATCAATGCGGGGATTGTTCAATCTTGGACCTTTAGACCGTCTCTTCATAGCAGGATAAAAAGAAGTTATGACTCGCTGTCACCTGAGCAGAGGACCGACTTTCACGTGAGTCTGAAAGGTAACAAAGTTGTAACTAACGATGTAGCGGTGCTAGATACTGCAATTCTCTACATGAACTACAACAAGCACAGCGCACAAGGGGCAATAGGAGATAACGCTGCAGCATTGACGAAAGAGTTGCTGCGCAAGAGAGCACAAAGCGGCATTGCTAACCCTACTCCTGCAAAACCAAATCCTTATCCACCCCATGATAAACCAGGAACGTTTCGCTATGGTTTGGGTTTCGAACATTCGCAATCATCAGCATGGCTAACAGCAACTATCCGACCTGCGGTTCACGAGTATTTGAGTGGGACTGATCCATCAAGTTCAAACCTCGAAGTCGTATTTTTGGCTCCGTCTCTGAGGTACGGTATCTCTGAAAAGTACTTAGACCTCGACCAAATGATTCTGATCAGTACTGCAAATTTTCGTCAAACAAACCCAGTGGGTTTTTCACCTGCTTGGCGCATTTTAGCAGACATTGCATCCGAAGATGATCCTGAAGCATGCAGAAACTGTAAAAGTGTACGGTTTCTACCTGCGATTGGAGCAGCAGCAGAGGCTTTTGCGGGAACTCTGCAGGGCGCACTATTAGCAACACTACATGCAGAATACAGTACTAACTTTTTAGACAATCATCGACTTGGTGCGGGCGCATTGCTTCAGATTTTATACCACTTTGAAGCAGTCAAAATCGTGGCGAAAGCTGAAAAATGGTGGGACTATAGGAAGTCCACAATTCAAACTATGCATCTGCATCTGACTATCCCAACGGCTAAAGATCAAGAAATCTGGATAAGTACTCAGCATGACATTAAAGAGCTCGATTCTTTCGGCCTAACATACAGCGTCTATAAATAAACAAGGCCCTGATCACCTTTATGGAATCAGGGCCAGATATAAAATTCTGAAAATTATTTTGCTTTTACGCTAACGCTGGCCTTTTGAATGGTCACGTCTTCAACAGGCTTATCGCCAGGGCCTGTTCTTACAGAACCAATCTTCAAAACAACATCTAAGCTAGATTGATCTGCAGTTACACCGAAACCAGTATATTGGTTATCAAGGTTTGCTACGCGACCAAGGCAGAGAAAAAACTGGCTGCCAGCTGAGTTCGGATCTTGTGCCCGTGCCATCGACAATACGCCTTTGTCATGCGGACGTTTGTTGAATTCTGCATTGACGTTATATCCCGGACCGCCGGTACCATTTTTAACAGGGCAACCGCCCTGAATGACGAACCCTTCAATGACGCGGTGAAAAATCAGACCGTCATAGAAGCCAATTTTTGCTAGTCCTATAATATTTTTGCAATGTCCTGGTGCAACGTCTGGCCAGAGATCTAAGGTGATGTCACCCATGCTTGTTTTCAGTTTTACTTGGTAATCATTCTTAGCAAAGTCAACATCTGCAACTGCTGCATCGACTTCTTTTTTTCGGTTAGCTGCCATAAAAGTTGGCCTCCAGAAAGGTTTTCATTCTGGAGGCATTTATCACACTGAAGAGGGTAATTGAATAGAAATATTACGGCTGATTTTACTTACGGCCGACAACCATAAGTGCGCAACCACCTAACATTCCGGATTTTTCGTCAGCAATGGAAAAGCCGGCCTCAAGCATCAAAGCTCGCAAATCTTCGCGGCTAACATGACGGTAGGCGTTTCGACGGAAAAGCTCTTGATCAAAATCAACAACTTGATTGAACTGATGCTTGAGCTTCTCGTATTTACCGTTCACTTCCAATGAAGTCCTAAGGCCGTTGTACATGCCGTCTAAACCGTTCTGGGCATCGAGAGCGCTCACTGACAACAGCGCACCTGGTTTCAATGAATTAAATATCGAGCGAAAAACGGTCGTTATATCCTGATATTTGTGTGCATTCAGCATCATCACTGCACCATCGTAACGGTTCTCAGGAACTTTTTTCATGTCTTCAGGATGTTGCTTAATAATACGAACAGGAAGGGCATTGATATCTTTTTTATCTCTGAGCTTTCTGAGCATATGAACGTCACCATCGATAGCAGTGACCTTGATACCGCGCGCAGCACCTTTACAGGTAACAGCCCCAGTACCGCAGCCAACTTCTAAAAGCCGCTCAGCATCCTTATGGGTATCCAAATGAGTATCAACTACTTTTTTGTACGCGCTGTAGCTGCCAAATAAACTATCGTAAGCCGATGCGTAACGAATGCGTTTGGTTTCAAGTTCGATAGCAGCATAGAGTTTCTCGAGAAACAACTCGCGCTTATTTACCGAATTGATATTTAGGACGACATTCCAGCCAACGATCCTGCCGGTCTGACGGTCAATGATAGGACTCATGATTTTAGTGAAAACCATGCGACCAAATTCTTTTGACATATAGGTGGCGCGTTCACGGTCTGAAATAGGCAAGATTCCTTCCCCATAAAGCTTCTGGGACCGCACTGCGACTCGTTTAAAATTGTCTAGGTGTTCAAACCAAGCAGAGATGTGTCCGCCTTTTTTTATGGTAGCGCTATGGCCAAAAATCAAATCGAAGGCGACATTCCAGTCTAGGAAACGCTGCTCATTATTGAGAACAAAAGTTGGAACATTGGCAGAAAATAATCCCATATCAACTCGGGGATCGTGTTCGTCCCATAGAGACATGTTCTTTTTAGTTTCTGTTAGGCGGTATCTTGCCAATGTCTTACGAGTTTCTAGAATAACATCTTTGATGATCGTCGAAGCTTGCGGACCATGATCTTTTAAAACAGGTAGAAACAAATATGCGCCGATACACGCCAAAATAATCGAAAAAACAAAGTTCAGCGGTGTCAATGATTGGGAGCTGAACCCAACAGCATCGAACAACCAAGCGCCAGCAAGACTGAATACAGCAGCGGCAGCTAAGACAGAACTCCAAGCTTGACGGCTAAATTTCACACCCAGCATCTTTTCCATAAACCACCCAATTCAGGACAGGGACAGCAACAACAGGGATTCGCAACACTGGTGGTAAAGCAAGGAGGATGCCAACGGCCAAGTCCGTAACCCTCTGAAACTTGTGAGGTGAAATTCCAGATTCCTAGCAAATTGTGCAAAAAAACTGGTCAGTAGGACGCTTTTTATGACACCTAGCAAACCTACAACTTGCGGCTAATAACGATATGATCCATAAAAACGAACCTTACGTTCTGGCACTTTCGTTGCAAAAAGGGTGGGAGTGACGATGACAGTTCGCTGCCATCACCGATACCCGAAGGGCCCTGTGGAGTTTTATATGTCGCCGCTGATGTTGAGAAAATTGAGAAAATCGAAACAAGCAATGAGCTGGGTTTCAGGTCTAATATGCCTGTCACAAGCATTGACACCTGTCAGTTTTGCCAATGTTGTGGGCAGTGACACTCAGAATTTTAATACGATTACTTCTGGCTTAGACTTCGTTACGGTTCAATCGTCTGAAACATTGAAGCCAGGAGTTGTAAACTTCGGCCTATTCATCAATCAAGCCTATAATACTCTCCCCCATTTCGATAACAGCGCGATCGGGCCCACTAAATATTCAGATTCGATCTTAGCTGGTGATTTAAATATCGGTATTGGCCTCCTACCAGGTTGGGACATTGGCTTTAGTGCTCCGCAGATGCTGCATCAAGAAGTTGAATCGGAAGGTTTCCGAGGTCAATTTGGTAGCAACGGTAACACTGAGATCCGCTTTAATACAAAAATACGCCTCTGGGGTACAGATGAATACGGTGTCGCAGTCGTCGGCTCTGCGAACATCAACAGAATTAAAAACAACCCCTATACTGGTAAAGATGCTGGTCCAACAACAAATCTTGAACTTGTCATGGATACAACAATTAAGAACATCGCTCTCGGTCTCAACCTTGGCCATAGATGGAGAAATCCAGGCACTAAAGTCGATGCAGAATCACCAATTGAACCATTAGGAAATCAAATCATTGGTTCAGTGGCAGCGAGTTACCTGTTTTCATCCATTGATACAAAAATAATTTTTGAAGTTTTTGGTTCCCAACCAGCTAAAAGCGAAAACGAGAACTCAGATCGTCTTTCGTCTTCAGCGGAAGCAATCGCCGGACTGAAATATGACTTCACAACTGCACTTGCAGGGCACATCGGTGCCGGCACTGAACTTATCCATGGACGCGGCTCGCCAGACTTTCGAGTTTATGCAGGATTGAACTATACAACTGGTCCAGTATTTAGCGCACCAAAAGAATCAACCAAGACTGTTGCTGGAAAACCAGTTGATGCTTTCTCTGGCCCAATGCAGCCAAAAGAAAAGATCGTCATTCATGACGTTTTGTTCGAGTTTGATTCTGATAGCCTTGTTGTTGGTGGTGCCGACAACACTCTTAAGAAGTTAGTAAATTACATAAATCAAAAGCCAGTGTTCACGAAACTGGTAATTGAAGGACACACAGATAGTATTGGTTCTGTAGAATATAATACTGATTTAAGCCGTCGCCGCGCTAACACCATTAGAAAGTGGCTGATCGAGAAGCATAAGATTGATCCAGCGAAACTATCGTCGTTCGGTAAGGGCGAAAGCAATCCAATCGCTGACAACGGTAACTTCCAAGGTCGTCAGCTTAACCGCCGTGTAGAATTTACAATCTACCGTGACACCAAATAGGGTGCATGTAGTATCCATATTGTGACTGTTCCTTTCCCTGTAGTTGTTGTTGAACTTGTTGTTAGTTGCTGAAGTTGTTGTTGAAGGAGAATGTTGTGAAGTTTAGTCAATGTGTGTCAATTGCCTTGTTGTTAGTAGGTTCCGCGGTTGCTCAGTCGAGCTGCCGACCTGCATCTTACGAAATCATTAAACCTGGAAAAAACAAAAAAGTTGGCGAAAATGGAAATCCGAATTCCATTGCGCCAGAACAAAAAGACCCTAGCGATACGGCTCCTACGCCGATTATCGGCAATGTGCCGCCGACGGCAAAAATGGAAGTGATCTGGAACAATAGGCCCGTAGTGATCGTAAAAGTAAACAGCCCAGTCACAATCAAACCGTCATACGATACAGTCGATCCAGATGATATTGGGGTCAGTCAATGTACCAACCCTGGTATCATTAAAGCAGAATACGAACTTGACTATCAAAAAGCGCTAAAAGCAGAACGCATTAGTGGTTGTGAAACCCTTAGTGTTCCGCATGTGTTTACCAGAACCGGTGAATATGAAATCTCGATGGTAGTCACAAGCAATGAAAATGAAACAGCAGTGGCTTCAATAACAATCACGGTTGTTGACGAAAACAGTAATATGACCCTCGAAGATGGCGGTTTGACTATCTCGGCAGACCCAATGGTTGCAAGCAAAGGCCAAACAATCACCTTCACTGGTACCTGTGGTCTTCGAAAAACTCACACCATCACATGGAACTTTGGTGATGGTGCGACTTCAACAGGCAACAGTGTTCAGCATGCTTTGGCTACTGAAGGTCAGTTCCGAGTGGAAGCTACCTGTACGGACGAAGTTGGAAAATTCATCAAATCTGTAATCACTATTGTTGTTATCGGTCAGAGTATCGCTGTACCTGGTCGCCCTACCGGTGATCAAACAGTCATTATTCCAGGACGAGATCCTAGCAACCCAGGTCAGAAACCTGGACAGCAGCCAGGTCAAAAGCCTGGGCAGCAACCTGGTCAAAAACCAGGTCAGCAAGCTAGCTAATCTGTCCTAAAAGGTATTAGGCGAGAAACGGAAATTCCTAGCGAGTTTCCCTTCTCGCCTTTACTTTTTTGGCGAATGATACACCTAACACTGAAATCCACGAATCTCACCGAGATTTCCTTCCAATCGCACCTTCATTGCATTATTCACCAGCGCAAAGAATACATACTGGGACACAAGAGCGATCAAATCGATTAACTCTCTGGCCTCAAAGGCAGACCCGTGCTGATTCCACACTTTATCCCCAATGGTCCGCTGCTCGACCAACTCGTCAGTCAAGGCAAGAAGTGAGTGGTCTCTCTCCTTAAGCTTATCAAAAGGCGCTAACGAGCGAGCGGCGTCTATTTCAATAGGTGTTAAGCCAAACTCTTCCGCGACAGGGATGTGGTGTTTCCATACATAATCGGATTGGAAAAGATATCCCATACGCAGAATGACTAACTCCTGCTCGCGCACAGAAAGTGACATCGCCGATTTAGACATAACCCAATACTCGAGAAAAGGTCCAAACGTGTCGCCGTTATGAGCGATCGTTCCCATGACATTGAGTGGAAAGTTGCTACCCTTCAGACCTTCGCCGGGAATTCTCGCCAGTGTCGCCAACCATTCAGGTCGAAATGTTGCAAGTGGTAATGGATCTAATCTTGGTGAGGTAGAATTCATATTAACTTCCCGAGGCTAGACTGTTTTTGGTGATTTGAGATAGAACCGGATCGGATGACAGCTCGTCGCTTAAATAGCGGCGACCCTCACGGCTTTGGTACCCTCCATCACGCTCCTCCCAGACAAAGCCAGAGCGCCGAAAGCCGCCGTCTACTAAACGTGTTGCTATGACATCAGCGTCTACCGGCGTCGCGTTGTAGTAGACGTTGCGGTGATGAGATTCCAAATATGCTGCCAGCACTTTGGGGTACGATCCATAAACGGCAACGTTAAGACCGTATTGGGTTTGATCAACAATGCGCAAAAGGTCTTCAGTTGACTCGAAACGCAGAACAGGAAAAACAGGTCCAAACGTTTCGTCTTTGACAACACTCATATCAGGTGTGCAATTTGTCAAAACCGCTGGATTGAGAGCGGGCATCCCGCGCCAAACATTCGATATGACATCACCACCATGGCATAACACTGCGCCGGCCTGAATGGCTTCCCTAAGTTGCTTCAATATCCGGTCCAGCACAAAGCGCGAAACTATAGGTCCAATTGCGCTTCTTGGATCTTCGGGTACTCCGACTTGCATCGTAGACAAACGCGCAATCAATGCTGCAGTAAAATCAGCTTCGATATCCTGGTGTACAACAAAACGTTCAAAAGCTGAGCAAGATTGACCGCCGTTGTTCATGCCACCTCGAATAGCCGCATCGACAGCTTCGTCGACATCGGCATCAGGCATGACGATCAAGGCATCATTTCCCGGGCCTTCGAAAAGAAGCTTTGTTCCAGTCTCTTTCGCTTGTGGCCAATAAGCATCAATCCAAGCGTCATCACCATAGATAACGACTGCTGCAACTTCGGGGTCCGCCAAGCTTGCTTTTAGAAATGCCTCACCCGATTGTCCAACCGGCGCAAAAGTTGTGCCTGGAAGAAAAGCGCCAAGCAGATCTTCATAGATTTTCACTGTCCGCGTCAACTGCCTAGGTAATCGAACAATAGTCTGATTTCCCATGATATAAGATGAGACAATCGCTTTGGCCAAAATCAAACCGATGCCGTTCTTGGGTACCATCACTGCGACTTTACCTAATGATGTGCGGCTGCCAAGTCGAGGATGCTGCCAATCAGGTAACGCAAGAAGCTGCGCCGGCGCTAAGATCTCGCGTTTAATGACATCAGCGCGTAAAAATCCGGTGTCTTCGATATAAGCCTGAACGAGATTTTCGCAGAATGTTTGGCTACAAAATTGTTCAGCTAGACGCCGTACGTTTTGTAAACGAACAAAAAAATCGGTTTGATTGGACATATTGGGGTTTCCTATTCAGCCAGAGATCAGGTTGTTTTTGGGCTAAAGCCTAAAGCGGGGTGCAAATCCGCTCGGATGAAGTCTTACGGTGGGTTGGATTTTTGATCAAATGCCAAAAATCCAGTATTACTATTTAATACTTATTAGCAAAATTGGTAGCAGAGTGCTTTAAATCGAGCAATCGTTGATCTACTTATGCTCGCCTGCGCAATGAGTGAGGAATGGAACGTCGTGAAAAAACTTCGAGCGGCAGATCTTTCCACTTGCATTGAAGCCTACTATCGCAATGACTATGAATACGAATATTAGGCTTACTTGCGCACGCCATTGCGACTTGGCGAGCAAAGCTTTAATACTACCCCAAAGAATGCATAGAGCTGTAATAGCCAACGCCAGACATGTTAAAAAAAACTCCAGAATATCGCCAAGACCGTAAGGATCGTCCCCGCATACGGGAAAGCGGTAGTAGAGCGTGCACCGCCAAGTCGCAGCAATGATCCAAACAATGACATTAATAATGGTAAGAAACTTCATTCAACCAGATTCCCTACCAGCCGATACCGCTAAGCAAACTCGGCCTAAGATTTCTTTTTCCCTACGAGCTTGGCTTTGGCTTTAGGTTTAAATTTCAAACCCTTCTTTTTCATACTGGTCACCGGCGGGTGTTTTTTTAGATAAGCTTCGACTGCTGCCTTCATGACTAGTCTCCCTTGCCTCCGCTTAACCAAGCTTCTTCCTGTTTTCTAAGATTTTCAGAAATGAGCGGCTTTGTATTTCGTCGAGTTTAAGTCCCGTTGCTAGGACTTCGTCCATAGTAATCGCGCCACAATTTAGCGCACGAAGGAAGAAATTTAACAGACCTTGGCCAGTTGCGGCATCGTCAAAAACATCACCAAGTAGTGTCGCCTGCGCTGCTTTTTCAATAAATGTCCGTAAGCGGTCTGTCGCAGGCTTTAGACCATCTAGAAAGAATGCGTAGCAAGCTGCGTAACGGACAGGGAATTGCCCAGGATGCAAATCCCAGCCTTGGTAGAACGCGTTCCGAAGAGAGTGAGTTACGTGATTAAACGATAGCTTCCAGGCGCGATGAACGACTTCCTTGTTCTCAAGTACTTGTTTTGCAGTAAGGGCCGGTCCGTCTTTGGCAGCTCTGTGCGGACCGACCGGCATGACATTTGTTGCACCGTCAGACAGCCAAATAGGTTGACCGGCGTAAGCTACCTTCATCATATGCCGCGCGAAATCGCAAGCCTGGTGATCCATGCTCTGCCATGCAGCTGTTATATTGCAGGAAGCCGTATAGTCATAGGTTCCGAAGTGAGCGGCGACAATGCGGCCGTCACCGGATTTGATGAACAATTGAAGATTACTTTGACCGTCATCATTCAAAATTGATTGAGTGGTCTCAATCATGATTTCAAATTTGATGGTTTTTGCAGGTAAATTCAGACTTTTTTCTAATAATTTAAGTATCTCAACAAATGCAACAACCTGACCTTTATGGGTTACCTTAGGTAAGGTGACGATAAAGTTGTCGGGGAATTTATTCCCAGTTTCATTCAACAATGTCGTTACAAAAATATCTAGAGTACGGACTGCTCTGCCCTTAAGTTCTTCGTTCAATGTCTTTATTCGAATACCAATAAACGGTGGCAAAGATTTATTCTTCATGCCAAGAGCTACTTCTTTTGCGGCCCGCTCAGCTACTGCGTCTTCTTCCGCATCCGGACGAATACCGAAGCCGTCTTCAAAATCGATACGAAAGTCTTCAATCGCTTCCCTTTGCAATTTTTCTTTTACTCTTGCATACACAGTATCAGCCAACCACTTGTCTTGCGACGAATCGGTCGCGACAATTCCCAACGCATCAGCAAATTCTCTGCCGTTAGCAGCAAATTCTTCTAGATTACGAACTGCAACGCGGCCAAGTTTCCCGGCAGTGTCGTGGGAAAAAAGATGCGCGCCCCCATAGACAGTATGAACGGGCTGACGATCAGGCGTTTCACCAGAATAAACGGCGTTGAGAGCTAAATTTCCGTGTTTTAGGCGGTCTAAAACGGGACTAATAGATTTGCTGCTAAGAGATAGTTTCATTTTTATACACCTGTAAAAGTTAGCTGCCTCGGTATGTAGAATAGCCAAATGGACTAATTAAAAGTGGTACATGGAAGTGCCTGTCCACCACATCGATCGAAAATTCGACTGGAACAGATTTGTAGAAACTTTTTTTGCTGCGCGCATCAAAATAGGCGCCGACATTGAAAACTAGTTTATATGTTCCAGCGACAAGAGATCCTGGCGCCAGGAACGTCTTTACGCGACCATCGCTGTCAGTCTTACCTTTAGCAAGTTCCTGCCAACTACCTTTTTGTTCTTTAAAGAGCGCTACCGACACATCAGCTGCCGGCAGTCCAGACTCTAAATCGAGAATATGGGTCGTAATGGGACTCATTGAGCGCCAACCTTTTCTAATCGCAGCCAAGTGATTTTTCGTTGCTCGGCTGCAGCATTCTTTATTTCAGTATCGGTATCGTTACTAAATCTCTTTTTCAAACTCTCTAGCATCGTCTCAGCAGATTTTCCGCTCGCAAAAATGATGAAAATAAAGCCAAATTTGGCAAAATAGCGCTTATTAAAATCCGCTAGCTGCACGTAGATTTGCTCATCCGCACCAACCACTCCTGACTGCTCTTTTGAAGCAAGGTGAGCCGTTGAGGCAAACTTCTCTCTTATCGATTTAACGTCACCGATCATGGGGTGATGGGCAAATGCTTCTAACCAATCAGTCTTGGTCATGGCATTAAAGGCACCATCAATTACCTTATGTAGATGCGTCGGATCAGTAAAAGGTAAGTCCTTACAAACGGTATCAGCCCAGACCCGACTGCCGCAGCATTGCAAGAACACACCCTTAACTTGCTTTTGATCAAGGTCATTAAAAAAATTATAGTTTACTTTGCTCATACAGCTGGATTTCCAAAAATCCTCAAACGGCTGACCCCACCGTCCGGAAAAATTCGCAATCTAGCGTGCGTGATCTTGCCGATTGCCTTCAATTCACCAGCAAATTCGTGGATCATGTGCGCTTGAAGTTTCGTTTCGGGTAGGATCGGTTGCCAATCTTGACTTTTTGCCAGCGCCTCAAGAGTGGCGTTTGGAGCATGAATTCCTTCAATACTGCATCGATCCGGATAGTTGCCTTTGAAGTGATTGGTGTCGACCAAAATGCGTCGAGGCGTGCCCGCAACACCCATTTTCAAAATCACCCAGTCGTGTCCGGGCAATTGCCGTTTTCGACGGGTTTCCCAACCATCGCCCATATTGATACCGCGGCCTGGCATGATCAGATTGTCTTTCGGTCCAAAAAAAGCGTCATTGCACCCAAGAACAACACCACCATTTTCTATGGCGGCCAGATCAATGACGTCGTTGTTTGTCAGATGAGAGAGATCAGGTTTAGTTTCTCCAAATACTTTAAAGCGAGCAACACCACCGTCTGGATAGATATTAAGCCTCAGATAATTCCAAGTATCTCCGGTCGATACCTTGAAAAAATTACGCGAGCCTGGCTTTAAGGCGGATTTTGGTAAGATTTCCTGCCATTTCAAAGCAGAAAAGTCATCTCTCGGCCCTAGTCTCTGAGCCGACCACAAGGCATCAATCGAAGCAAAGGGCGGGTGGTTACCCAGGAAGAAGTTTGTATCGATGTCAAAACCTTTGATCGTTCCTGGTAAACCCATTCTGATAATGCACCAGTCGTATCCTGTGTCACGTTTGCGACGCGATTCCCAGCCGTCCATCCACTTACCGCGATCTGTAAACTTGTCCACAATAAACACACCGCGACCCGGCTTAACTAAATTTTCTTTCTCAGCAAAAAATTCATCCGAAGCGAAAATGGGCAAACCTCCCACTCGCTCAGAAACTAAATCGACTAGATTGGCAAACTCCGGCAATGTTCCATCTGCAGCTTCAACATGCGCCATAACTAAAACTGTCCTTTCAATAAAGACTTACCGAAATGTTCGGTCGGAAATTTACCTGACTCATAAACCAATGCACCGCGAACAAATGTTGCTTCGACTCGACCTTGCAGAGGTAGATCAGAGTATGGAGTGACTTTGTGTTTATGGCGAATATCTTTTGCTGCAGTTGAAACCGACTGAGTTGGATCAAAAACTACTAAGTCGGCATCAAATCCAGGGGCAATTTTACCCTTTTTTGCACTCAGTCCGACAAGTTTCGGCGGCTGTTCACACATCCATCTGACAATGGTCTCTGCCGAGATGTTTCGTTTTTGTGCACCACTCCAAATAGCAGGTAGCCCGAATTGAAGCCCTGCTATCCCACCCCAAGCATGCTCAAAATCGCCTTCTCCCATCAACTTGAGTTGAGGAGTGCATGGAGAGTGATCTGAAACAACAAAATCGATCTGTCCAGCAGCTAAGTGCTGCCAAAGCTTATCTTGGTTAGCTTTTTCTCGAACAGGAGGCGCGCACTTAAATCTTGTATCTCCTGACGCAATACTTTCAGCGTCAAAAGACAAATAGTGCGGACATGTCTCGACAGTTATTTTTGTGCCTCGGGCTTTTGCCGCCATGATATCTGGGACTGCCGCGGCAGCGGATAAATGGACAATATGTGTTCGACAATCATGCTGCGTACTCAAACCAATCACAGTTTTTATCGCTTCAACTTCCCATGAAGCTGGTCTTGATTTCAGATAGCTGGCGTAGGGCTCAGGAAGCTTGTGTTCCGCGTAAACCGCCGTACCGTCAGAATCGTCAAGCTCAGCATGGACTAGAAGCGGTACATCCAGACTTTTAAGAATTTGCATCGCCGTAGATAGGTCAGCGGGTTTGGTATAAGGAAAATCATCGATTCCGGAATCAACCATAAAAGCTTTAAAGCCGACGACACCAGCTTTTACCATGTCGGATAGAGCCGACTGATTACCCGGGATCACGCCACCGTAGTAGGCGCAATCAACATGGATCTGTGATCCAACCGCAGCAAGTTTTTCTTTAAATGCTTTCAATGACGTCGTAACAGGAATGCAGTTAAGCGGCATATCAACAACACAGGTAATCCCACCTGCGGCAGCAGCCCTAGTCGCTGAATCATACCCTTCCCAATCTGTACGACCAGGCTCGTTAATATGAACATGAGTATCAACTAACCCAGGAATGACCATTAGGTTCCCAGCATCATAGACGCGGGTGCCTTTAGGTATCGAATCAGCCCCACCAACTGCTGAAATTTTGCCCGCCTCGACAAAAACCGCACCATCTATAAGACCAGCCGGAGTGACGATTTTTGAACTTCTGACGGCAAAAGTGCGCTCAGTTCCCCAATTCATATACAATTTGGACCCTTAGCTTTGTTTGTAGCTTTTTTAATTGTATTTGATAGATTTATGCAAGCTAACAGCAGGGACAAAAGCTGTCAATAAACGCCGCATCGTGTCGGTAGTTCGTTGCGTGAGTAGAATCTTATGCTGATTAGGTCGGATCAATTCATATAACATAGGGTGTGATTTTGATGAAAACGTCTCTTTTAAAATTTTTAGTGATTCCTGCTTTGGCACTTGGCACTTCTGGTGCTCTTGCAGCAACAAAACTTAGCAGCGAAAAAGACAAAGTAAGCTACATGATCGGTTACCAAATCGGTTCGAACTTCAAAAGAGACGGACTTGATGTTGACATGAACATGGTTCTGAACGGAATGAAGGAAGCTAATTCTGGCGTTGCTTCACCTCTGAATGCAGAAGAATCTCAGAAGCTGATGACTGATTTGCAGAAAAATCTGCAAGCAAAAGCTGAAACTAAGCAAAAAACTGACGGCGAAAAGAACTCTAAAGAAGGCAAAGCTTTCCTAGAAGAAAACGCTAAGAAAAAAGACATCGTTAAACTTCCTAGCGGCATGCAGTACAAAGAATTGACTGCAGGTAAAGGCGATTCACCAAAAGCAACTGACACTGTTAAAACTCACTACCGCGGAACTTTGATCAACGGTACTGAATTCGACAGCTCATACAAAAGAGGCCAACCGGCTACATTTCCAGTTAACGGTGTCATCAAAGGTTGGACAGAAGCACTCCAATTGATGAAACCAGGTTCTAAATGGCAGCTTTTCATCCCAGCTGAGCTAGCTTATGGTGAAGGCGGCGCAGGCGAATCTATCGGCCCGAACTCAACTTTGATTTTCGAAGTTGAACTTCTTTCTATCGAGAAAGTAGAAGAGCCGAAGGCCGCTGCTAAGAAGTAGTTATAGGTTTTCTGGTATAAAAAAGACGCTTTTAGCGTCTTTTTTTTGTTTAAATCACTTCTCAAATTACCGGGCCTTGGGTAACAGCAATTTCCTTGATACTGCTCGCTTTAGCGCCTTTTCAGGCAACCGGCTAAATACTGTCCCGAAAAATGTTGGTCGCGCGACAGCAAGTAATTTGAGACGGGTAGCTTCATCAATATTACTATTTTCAGCAATTATAGTAACGGGACTTAATTGGTCGAATTCCATCTTGCCATCGTCGGCAAATTGATTGAATCCCGGCAACGCAAAATAGGAAACGCCGATAGATTTAAGCGAGTCCGGACTCCAACCAATGGCAGTAGTCGTCATACCTGTTGGAGATACATCCAGGCGTGAAATGCTGTAGGTTGAGTTCTCATTAAGATTTTGGGCATAATAAACGCCACCAATTTTACAGACTGAAAGTGGTAATCCGATATCAAGAATCGGAGAACTATCGTCCAACGACTGTTTGGAATCAGAAAGTGCTTTTTGGACGTGGACAGTACTATTGTTTTTCAAGCCAAAAATTCTAGCGGGAAGCATAACAGGTCCAAAAGTCGCGAGTTCATAATGGTTGTTCTGTTCAGAGATTTCGAATTCGAAATCTTCAAATTGCGCGAAAGCACCGCTGTAAGACGGGCTTTGTCCCATTGTAGTTAATCGGTACCGACCAGCAGCATTCGGTGGAAACTCAAACTCACCTTCCTGGCAAAGAGGCGCCCTCAATGGAGTCTCACATCCAGAAGCGATCAAAGCGAAGTGTATAACGATGACGAAGCCTAATCCCATTTTAGTATTCACTGACTAATCCTCCTAGCTTGCAACCAAGCGACGACAGGTATATTGCTTAAATTTCGTTGACCATTCCAATCTCGGACTTCATAGAAGACTCGCGTTTTCAAAGACGAGTCGAGTGACTGAGGGGCATCTAAAATAGTTGCAAGGCCTTCCCGGTCATAGATGATGATTCGCACAACGTGATTCCAGCCAGGAAAGCTCAACTGGCTAAGATCGACTTCAGATCGGTTAAGCAGTTGGTCTGGGTACACAACAATTGAGCCTTTTGCGGTATGTATAGATGCCATGTATAAACCGTTTTCATCCTGCGCATCGATCAGCAGTTTTTTGGATACTGCATCAAAACTTATATTGGAAACAATTGGTCCCATCTCATTTCGAGTCGCGACAGCGACTTTCGCAACTCTCTGGCTTATCAAATAGGGAGGCGGAGCTTGGCCAGAATCAACGAATCCACTGCAGGAAAGAACATCCGAAGTCTTGTTTTTGTCAGTTGTTATCTTTGCTTTGTAATCAGGGATCCTACACGAAACTTCCCTGAAACCATCCGTAAAAGAGACCTGATCGACAGTAAGTCCATCTTCCCCTGACACAGAAGAGACTTTCTGACAAATGCGAAACCAATTTTTATCTGCAATCCATTGAATCGACTTAAAACTAAAATGTTTAACCGCACCTTTTATATCGAATGAGCGGATGCTATCTCCAGAAAAACCCGATCTAAGATCATCGACTTCAATTTGCCAACAAACAGTGTCACCAGGGCGGACAACACCTCCCGTCTCAGTTTTAATACCCTTAATCTTGATGGGTGCACTAACGCGGTCAATTGACGCTTTTATTAAATCAAGCTGCAACGCCCGCTCAGGAAAGGCCGGATTTTTTAGCCACTCAATCGAAACGACCATATTAGATTTTACAAGGTAGTACTCAAGAGCAGCGTTAGCGGCATCACCAAGAGGTGAGTTGCTATACCCAATAAATGCGCCGTCTGCCCTTTGCATAGAGTGCCAAACTGTACCCTGGTGGCGTCGACTAATCTCATCATGCAATTCCGCTTCAGTCGTGGCAGGGAAGCCAGAGATAAAACGTGCTTTCAACCATGTAGATCCCTCAGGCGCACCCATATTCCAGAGGATCTCGGATTCGCTTCCCGCTCCAGAAGCTTCCACCTGCATGCAATCGTTGCAAACCCAGTCGTCTGGCATACCGACGTGAAAGTCGAATTCCTGATTGATCAGATGTTTAAACTCATTACCAGCACCAGTTCCACCTTGTGAACCCACCGACACCAGTGCGACGGCAGTTAATAAAAGTGACTGTAGAGTAGTCATAGAAAAGACGGTAACAGACTTCATTTTTCTGAACTCTCCATATTATTCCAGATCGTAAGTGGAAACATTGACATATGCAGCTGGACGACTTCTTCGCGGCTTTCTTCGCTTTCACACATCGTATCTATCTCGCGAAAAAATTTTTGAATCTCTTGCTTTATACGTGGCATCAATGCTTTGGGGATTGAAACGGTCAATGCTTCGAAATGCCTTTTGTCTCGGTCATGACGCACACCTCGAAAGGCTTCGTTAAGAATCTTTAGATGATAGGCGCCAAGGTACATTGGATATAGCTTGTCTTTCGCGGTTCTGACACTTGGTTCAGTTCGAGTGAGTGAGCCGTCTTCGTCTCGGAGGAATCCGCGTTCAAGCAGCTCTTTCAATGCGTCCTCAGCTTGTTTTGGCTCTATCTGTAAGCGTTCAGAAATCCAGGTCGGATCTGCACGAAAGTCTTTTAGCATGACGATTTCACGAATTGCAGGATAGAACCACTCCCGAAAAATCACCGCACCGTCGGGAGTGATACTTGTAAACATGTCTTCTTTTACTAAGGCATTTATTTTCTTAAGAAGTTCTTGCCGTGATGAATCGGATTCAGTTAACGCTAAATCAACTATGAGACGGAAATAACCTGCTTCACGCTCGTCCATTTTTAAGGCGGCAGCTATTGGAGCAGCCAGATCGCGGTTAAGCTGGCGCTGACCTTTTATAATCATGGTGAGAAGCTGTGGTGATTTGATCCCTGCGCGTTTAGCTACCCAGCGCTGGGAGTACTTACGATCGAGTGTTTGAAGGTATTCAAGTCTTGCTAAAAGATACTGACGGTAATCCATGAACTCAAAAATATCCGGCTTATTAGCACCCTCTTCAGGCTCGATACTCGGTTTTTTCGGAGGAAGCGGGGTCATAAATTGTCCGTCAGCATTCAAATTATTTAAAACTTACAACGAGTATAGCTTGACAAAAAACGGCGTCCAACTATCTAGCGATGATTAGTATTCACAATCCGTGAGCACTGAAATCCCTACCGGTATGCAGTTTTTAAATACCGGTAGAGACTCGCATAACAAACAAATTTTGCATTTTAGTATAAATTACTTGCGGAGAAGATTGAGACTAACTGGTCCCGTTTTGGCAGCACCAAAGACAACAGAGGAAGTTTGGTTGCTGTTATCGACTATGAGAGCAGGAATTGGATCAGTTGTTCCGCTGATCATCTTCGACATCGCTCCGACGAAGCCTTCTTTTTTAGCAACGTCTAATCCAAGAGCAAGCATTCCGTAAATTTTGCCAGGAAGCTCGACTACTTCTACCGGTACTCCTGCAGCGACTAGCTCATTTCGATCGAAGAAGATCGGAGAAAAACTAAGTCCCATGCCAGTAATCATCAGCCTTTCTTGACTGTAGTAGCCGATTTCATCATCAAAACTTTCTTGGACAATGTAACCATTGATAGAGCAAAGGCTTGAGGTAGTGACTGCCTTACCTTCTTCCTTTAACAACAGTTGTCCTTTGACATTGCTATAACGAACGTCGAATTCCTGAGTCGTCGTGGAGAAGTCTTCGTTTTGCAAAGACAAGGTATAAGTACCTGTCAATCCTGGAGGAGACACGGCGTTGTCTTGATTGCAAACCGGTGCGATTGTGTAGTTGCTGCAAGCAACCGTTGACGAGAGAAGGGCAGCCAATGCGACTACTTTAACTGACTTTACCAAAACTGATTTTTTCGCGATAATTGTACTTGAGACTTTCATAACTGACTCCTGAAATGGTTTGGTTTTGGGGTTTCACAGATCCTTTAAAGTTGCTGCTTTAAAGGATCAAACTTTTGTGCAACCTCTACTATCAAGCATATCGGATGTCGCAGTCGGAATTCCAGTCGGGTCAAATGATAGCATTCACAAGTTGTGAAGCCCCGATTAGTATTTAGAATTCGAGTAAAATATCTCTAGAAAAAAAAGACGCTCAGGCGTCTTTTTCAGTTCAAGAAAAGATTTATTTCACCAGTCGATCGATCAAGTTATCGTTAACTAAATACGGCAGGGTAATGTGCCCTTCGCCGTTGCGATTAAACTCAGCCGAAACTTCAATCGCATGATCATTCCGAGCCCAAGAACGGCGAGCAACTCCGCCCATTACATCCCAAGTCATCGCTGTACGAATGATCTCATCCGTCTTCGGTGTGCCGTCTAGAAGTAACCCAAAACCACCATTGATCGACTTGCCAATCCCAACACCTCCACCGTTGTGCAACGCGCACAGGGTCATGCCGCGCGCTGCATTTCCTGCAAAGATGTTAATCGCCATATCCGCGGTGACATTTGATCCATCTTTAATATTTGAAGTCTCACGAAACGGGGAATCGGTTCCACCGGTATCATGGTGGTCGCGCCCTAGCATAATCGGGCCGACAACACCGTCTCGCACCATTTGATTAAACTTGAGAGCGATTTCTCTACGACCTCGTGCGTCTTGATAAAGAATCCTAGCCTTCGAACCAACTACGAGGCGATTTTTTTCTGCGTCCTGAACCCACTGGTAATTATCACGGTCTTGGTAACGAAGCACTGGTCGAACTTTCAAAATCGTTTCGCCAGCAGCATGGTCTGTTTTCTTCAAATCAGAATCGAGTCCACTCAAGCACACCCAGCGAAAGGGGCCGTAGCCATAGTCGAACAATTCAGGACCGAGAATATCTTCAACGTATGATGGCCATATAAATCCTTCGCGATCATCGACGCCATTTTTTGAAATTTCTTTGATGCCAGTATCAAAGACTGACTTCATAAACGCGTTGCCGTAGTCAAAGAAATAAGTGCCTTTAGCAGTCAAATCTTTGATCGCGAGGTAATGTGCTTTCAGCGTCTTGTCGACTAGCCGCCGGAATTCATCTGGATCCTCACCAATCAAGCGAGTGCGCTCTGCGAATGTCACGCCTTGCGGGCAATAGCCGCCTTCATAAACTGCGTGACAGCTCGTTTGATCTGACAGCATATCAATTTTTTGATTGGTCTTTACGGCGTACTGCAGGAGATCGACGATATTTCCGTGAAAGGCAATAGCGACAGCTTTACCTTCTTTTTTTGCTTTTACCGCAATTGCGAATGCTTGCTCAGGAGACTCAGCAACATCGCTAACCCACCCTTGTTCTTTGCGGGTCTTGATTCGCGACGCGTCGACTTCCGCAATGATGCCGACACCGCCAGCGATCTCGATTGCTTTGCCTTGAGCTCCTGACATGCCACCAAGACCTGAGGTCACAAAGAGCGTGCCACGCAAATTTTTATCAGCTGGAATCCCAAGCTTCATCCGGCCTGCGATTGAAATTGTGTTGTAGGTACCGTGAACAATGCCTTGAGGTCCGATATACATCCAACCACCAGCAGTCATTTGTCCATAATTAGCTACGCCCATCGCTGCTGCTCGCGCCCAGTTGTTTGGATCATCATACATACCGATCATCATGGCGTTCGTCAGAATGACCCGCGGGGCTTCCGGGCGTGAAGGAAAAAGACCAACCGGGTGACCGGAATAGAGCACTAATGTTTGATCCTCGGTGATTGCAGAGAGGTATTTCTTAATCAGTTGATACTGCATCCAGTTCTGACAAACCTGGCCGGTCTCACCGTAAGTGACTAACTCATACGGATAGAGTGCGATGTCAAAATCCAGATTGTTATCAATCATGACCTGTAAAGCACGCCCTGCTAAGCATTTGCCCGCATACTCGCTAACGGGCCGCGCTTTTATTTGACCCTCGGGTCTAAATCTATAACCATAGATCCTGCCATGTTGTTCAAACTCCCCGAGAAATTCCGGCGCAAGTTCGGCATGAAATGTTTCTGGGATGTAGCGAAGAGCATTCCTCAAAGCGAGTTTTCTATCATTTAAGCTCAGTGTCGACTGGCGTCTTGGTGCTCGCCGCAATTCTGACTTAAATTTAGGAGCAGGTGGTAGGACCCCGCCTGGAAAGTCTAACGAGATTGTCATAGCTGCTTTGATCTGAGCATTATCCATATCTGGTCCCCACACGACATAAACGAATCACAGCAATCTACACTATTAAAAAGCAGCAATGAACTGAATATCTCCACCGCCCCAGGGTTTAAACGATTCTTTATCATAGGGAAAATCATCGGTTAACTGATTGATATCCCATGTAGTGTTTAGAACAACACGCGTGCCTGTAAGATAGCGGTATTCCCATGCCCATTGCACCTTTGACTCGGCGACAACGTCATGACGAGATTCTTTAAGATTCACGTAATTTATAAAAAATCCGTATTGCATAAAATGCCGCGCAGCAATCCACGGCTCGTAGCGCGTAGCCCACAGAACCGTTTCGTCACGTTTTGAATGTGCTGGGCTCATGTCTTCAGGTAAACCTTGGGCCTGGTTGGCAGGATCTATTCGATGAACATATGCTGCCCGTCTATCGATATAGCCACCGCCAACTTCATTGACAGTCTCAGCAATTTTTTGCGACCATTTCATTTCACTGATATTCACTTCGCGATCTAGACTTTTTGCAAAGTTGATTTGATTCCAAGCTTTCGACTCTTTCTTACGAGCTGAAGAAAAATCTAAAATAATTTTCTGCTCGCTACTTAGTTCGTAAACTGCATTCAAATTTACATTCTCTTGCTGATATTTGTAAAGGTAGCCATGACTTGGCCGATGCCACGTAAGCGGGTGATCATACTCCGCACCTAGAGAGACCAGCACTCTCTCTCCTAACGGCAGATTACTTTTCAGCGCAAGAGTCCAAGTTTGACTCGTTCTCTCATCTGCAATGTCGGATTTTTTAGTGTCGTAAAAATGATCTACCGACCAGTAGAGAATCTCTACCAACGGTCGCCTGACATCACCGTATCCTAGAGCCCAACCGACATCTCCGTACTCTTTAAAAGTTCCACCGTCAGATACCATTGAAATATACAGACCATGACTAAAAAACCCGTTGGCTCTTATCTCCCTATAAGTACCTTGCTCGACAACGTCTTCGTGCCGATGCTGATTGAACTGAAATCCTGCGGTCTCATTAGCCGCATGGAGTTTGACGTCTTCATAATAATCAAAGCGAGTGGCATTCAGGCTGCCAGCATTCATCCGTACCCCAGCGTCGCTTTTTTCATATATCTGGTTCCAATCAGAGGGATAGCGGTAGGAAAATTTATCATTGTAGGTTTCGGTATTATAACGTTCTTCTTGATCGACTTTTTCGACATCAGATTCAAGAAATCTTGCGAACGATGTATCGGTAAACAAAATGAAAGCCAATAGGAACAAGTAACAACTAGATTTTAACTTAAAAACCATCCGAATTTTGTCCTCACCGGTGAATCATTTTTATACCACCCCCTTGCAAAACAGTCACCGCACCAATCGAAATCTCATGTCTTAAGGAGGATTATGGAGGAGATTGTACGGCTTTTCATAGGGAAAGGCTGAAATTTAGAGATGGAGGCAAGACATGACGATAAAAAATATTCGCAATGCGCTCATCGCATCCGCTCTTCTTTTGGGGCCGGTTGCTATTGCAGATGGAGATTCTGGTTCAGATGCCGATAGTGGATTCCTCAATACGTTGAAGGATACTAATGGACTAATTGTCAGGGTACCTATCAACGAGAAGGGTGAAGAGCTAGTCAGTGGTGCAGACACTGCAATGCATAGAGGTGGAGGATTAAATACAGAGAGCGACTATGCGACCGCGTTTAACAGCGCTGAACCTGTAGATGTTGATGCTGCTGTTACCGAAACAGATGTCACATCAGACTCAGCTACAAGTGGTTGGTACTACGGACCGAGGCACTACGGAGCATACCGCCACTACGGAACTCCGGGCTTCTATAGTACAAATTACTACAGTACCTATTATCCGAGTTATTACAGCTACGGTAGCTACTACCCGTATTCGCGCCCAACTTGGCGCACCTATTACGGTAGCCATTCACCGTATGGATATTACGGACACCGCTACTACTATTACGGTAGAAGGTGGTAGTTAAGGCTTCTTAAAAGATCGTTTTTCGAAAGCAAGCCTGGCCCAGGGGCGAGGCTTTGCTGTTATCTGACTGAATTTACTATAAAATAACCATATTACCAGTTTTGCTATTCTTCTGGTATTTGATCGTCGCTCTATGCTACACAAGCGCTCTTTGCCGCTTTAGACATACCAGGAAAATCTATGACATCTATTCGACTTATCGCTACCTGCCCCGAAGAAACCAAAGAAGTCCTTATGGCAGAAATTAAGGAACTCGGGGGGACCGACATCCAATCAGGATTTCGCGCGGTTGAATTTTCTGTCGATGAACGGACCTTCTTTGAGTGTCACCTGAAACTTCGAACAGCTAGCCGGATACTAAAGGTGATAAAGACCTTCTCAGCTAAAACACCCGAGATGCTTTTTTCACAAGCGCGCCGCATTCAATGGGACAAACTTTTTGACGTCACTCGCGGTTATCTGATCGAGGGGATTCCCGGCGACCGCGGTCCTGAATTCATGACAGCTAATGAAATTAGCAAACGCATTCGCGAAGCATTGCAGGAAGTTTTTCAAAAGCATATCGGCAAAATCCCAAAAGTTGATTTAGAAGACCCGAAAGTCGTAATCGTTGCATTTATCCGTCAAGGAAAATGCATCATCAGTTTTGACACCTGCGGTAAAGCCCTACATAAAAGAGGATACCGCTTAGAAGGTCACCCGGCGCCAATCAAGGAAACGCTAGCAGCATCTTTACTAAAAATGGCCGAATACGACGGCATGAAGGCATTTCACGACCCGATGTGTGGAAGCGGAACAATAGCAATTGAAGCTGCCATGATGGCTTTAAATCAATCACCACTCATTCTCAGGAAAAAAGGCGATTTTCTTTTTGAATGGCTCCTCGAATTTAATCACAAACTCTGGCGCGAGATCCAAGACGAATCTCGTGACAATAAGCTTGAAGATCCATACGCGAAGATTTTTGCCTCGGACATCAGCGAAAAATTCGTCGATATGGCAAAGAAGAATGCGGTACGGGCGCGCGTTGAAAAACACATGGAATTCTCTGTTGGTAGTTTCTTTGAACTCCCAGCTCCAGCTGACTCTGGTCTGATGATTACAAATCTTCCCTACGGCGACCGTTTGATGAAGGATGAGGACCTCAAAGCATTTTTCAAACAGATCGGTGACACCCTAAAGCAAAAGTACGCCGGTTGGAGATGCTGCCTTTTAGCGGCAGTCGATTCTCCTTATAAATTTGTTGGCCTAAAACCGACAAAAAAGATCCCGGTCCTAAATGGTAATATCAAATGTACGCTACTTATCTTTGATATTTACTCCGGAACCAAGCGCACGACGACCAAAGCCAGAAAAACGGACGAAGAAGAATGATAGTCCTGTAATCTAAGCGACTTCTGTTTCTTCTATGCTTACAAATAACGTTCAGTTAAAGTCGGAGCTCAATCTTTTTCGAGGGGCAATCCGTGACTTTAAACGCCAAAACCTTACTTGGACTCGTTCTTCTTTGCAGTGCTTGCACCACTGGCTCATGCAACCCTAAGAAAAACGAAGACGCAGCACAGAAGCCTAAGCCTGAAGAACAAGTAAAACCTAAGCCGGACAGCACTGAGTTGACCTCACACTACCTAACAGCAAAAGACGGCGTTAAGATCCACTACCAAACCATCGGTAAGGGCACGCCTGTTCTTCTTTTGCATGGCTACTATGCTACAGGTAAAGATAACTTTTATGACAACGGCATCGTTCCAGCGCTCATCAAAACTAACAAGGTTATTCTTGTTGACCACCGTGGACACGGTAAGAGCGATAAGCCGCACGATGCTGCCTCTTACGGTGAGCACCTTTGGCAGGACGCCTTAATGGTTCTTGACGATCAGAACGTCAAGAAATCTCATGTCCACGGGTATAGTATGGGTGGGTCGGTTACGACCCAGTTGCTATATCATCATCCCGAGCGGTTTATTACAGCCGCCTACGGCGGGTCTGGTATTGGCGAATATAATGCTACGGAAGAGAAAAAAATCCCTGCGGATGACCCAGGTCCGGATCCACAGGAAGTTGAAGCTAAAGCTGTGCTGATGTCTGTGATAAAGCATGACATGGCGGCAATGAAAGCATGTGGTAGCAATGCTCCATGGAGCGGGCCGGAGCATGAGAAGATCGACTTAACAAAAGTTAGCATTCCGGTGTTAGCAATCAATGGGCAGTACGATAGTCCAAATGCAAAGACCTATCGTATGAACCGCGATTTAAAAGATTTTAAATCTGTTGTGCTGAAAGGTAAATCGCATCTATCTGCTGTTACTCAAGGGTTTATACCGAAAGAGTATGTCAGCGAGTTAGTGGCATTTATTACAAAAAATAATCCGTAGCCTTTTGCTTTTTGGTCCCACGACTGTGGGACCATGACTGCAATTACTTCTTAGAAGAAACCTTTAGATGTTTGCCGAGCAATTCATCTGCTATTCCCCAGATAGGTATGTTTCGATAGTTCGACAAAACAATTACAATAATGTTTTTTTGCGGCATTATTGCCGCTACGCTTTTATACCCGGTCCAAGATCCACTATGAGCAATCATCGGGATTCCATCGAAATCATCCAGACCCCAGCCATAGGCATAACGCACCGATTCACCAGAATCGAGGGTTCCAGCGGTAAACCATTTGGTCAATAACGCTTCTGATAAAAATCCAGGCTTAGACAAGGCGACCAACCACTTATAATAGTCTTCGACTGATGTATAGATCCCGCCGTCACCATAAATATAGTCACAAGGCACCTCGTTCATCAGATTGAAGAACGGCCATTCACCGTAACCTGAAGCTTGATTCGGGAATGGACGCCGATCGCCTATTTTGACAACGCGGGAATTAGTCATTCCTAGTTTATCGAAGATCTGGCTTTGAATGAAACTAGGAAATGTCATACCTGAGGCAGGTTGAACAATCTCTGACAGCAAAACATACCCTGTGTTGCTATATTCATGTTCAGATCCGGCAGTGAATAAAAGTTTCTTCTCACTTCTCAGAAAGTTGATGACCTCGGCGTTTTGCACCGGTGCAGTCGCGCGGCAAATCGACATATAATCCGGAAGTCCCGACGTATGATAAACAAGATGACGAACCTTCAGGTCTTTTGCGTATTCGGGTAGTTCTGGAATAAATTTGCTTACTAAATCGTCGAGAGCAACCGTTCCATCCCGTTCTAGCAGCATGATTGCCATCGCCGTGAACTGCTTGGAATTTGATGCGATGTTGAAAAGAGAATTTTGTGCGTTCAACACACTGCTCGCGCGGTCAGCGAAACAAAAAGACCCGCCGTCGATTGTCTTACCGTTACTGAGTACGGCGTAGGCTAAGCCAGGTCAGTTTTGGGAGGTATAAAGTCCCAATCGTGAAAGATAACTGTCGTTTGCAAAAGCGCCGCTGGAGAGGAATACGGCGACTATGAACGGACTAACAGAAAATAGGCGATTCATAAATTCTCCAAATAATCATCTGGGCTAAAAAGCCGTTGACTTAACCTTACATGCGAACAAACATTCTCACATCTTTAAGTAAGTCTGTAGCTTTTGTTAGAACTGCCGTCTATGGCCTGTGGAAAACGTAGGGTGCACCATGACATGCGAGAAAATCCGACACGCAAAAATCGGCCAGAAAAGCTCACGCCGTCTGTGCAAATAACAAATTTCTTTATTTGTCTGAGAATTACTGAAAATAAGTCAAAAAAACCCAAGGATCAATCCTTAGGTTTTTTTAAATTTGAATGTCGAAACGTTGAAGACCTACCACAGACTTTTACTGTGAAATTGGTACCGAACAGAGCACGCTACAACCTTTATCAAACGAACTGGATCCACCAGCATCAATACAGGCATCTGATTCTGCAGTTGCGACCATTGGACAGGCAGTGTTAGCAGGCAATGCATCTAAAATTTTAAAACCTGAAAAATTAAAACCAGCCACTTTGCCTTTTTTCGCAATCGGTTTTGAGCAGAGCGTATTGCAGCCTTTATCATAAGTTGTAGAGCCAGCAGCTTTAATGCATGCATCTGTCTCTGCAGTGGCAACCTGTGGACAGGCGCTATTTTGCCCCAACGCTGCCGCAATCTTTAGTCCTTTGAAATTAAATCCAGCGACCTTGGTTTTTGCTGCAATGGGAAGTGAACAAAGAACACCACAACCTTTGTCAAAACTGGTAGTGCCATTTGCATTTAGACAGGCATCGCTTTCTGCAGTGGCTACCATAGGACAGGCGGCATTTTGGTCCAATGCCGCGGCAATGCGAAACCCTTTAAAATCAAATCCTGCTACTTTTGCTTTTACTTGTACGTTTCCTTGGGCCGGGACACCGCATTGATCGGTAGTATCCATACGGCGCCAGCCACCAGTTTCAAGGTCACTAGCGTCACAGCCGTTGGTCGCACTCACACATTTCCCAGTATCCGGTTGAAACATTCTAACGATTGCCATAGTGCACATTCTGTTACTCGAGGTACACTTACCAATCGTAGAATTATAGCCGTAACCATTTGGGCAGCTACAAGAATTTGGAAATCCAAATGTGTTGAGAGCGGCAGCACAACCACTGGTAGCATCAGTCACCGCCTGGCCGCCGGGATTCGGAGTGACTTGACCGGCCGCACTTGTATCAGAACCCTCATCGTTAGTTCTGCAACCATTTAAGAAAACCAAACCAATCAATAAACCTAAAAAACTAAGATTTTTCACAATTACTCCCAATAAGAAAGG
Source organism: Pseudobacteriovorax antillogorgiicola (assembly GCA_945862295.1). Taxonomy (GTDB): domain Bacteria; phylum Bdellovibrionota_B; class Oligoflexia; order Oligoflexales; family CAIYRB01; genus CAMAXT01. Next base: position 3,434 of record CAMAXT010000006.1, on the reverse strand, counting down.
TAAAATGCACGACGGGAAAAAACGACTATAGAATCGCAAATAAATTGAGTTGAAAATAATTTAGGCGATGGTACTAGCGCTTGCCCGCATGTGCAAACAATATTAAAAGGTACCTTCAGACCTGTTATCCGCTCCCAGTTTTAGCGGCGGTGTTAAAACCCTCTAAAAGCATACGACATGCCTAAATCAACACTGATTGACAAAGGTTTGTAAGCTCGTAACTCTGTCTTCTCTAATCCATCGTAGTAACGGTAGGCAGCGCCTACACCCCACTGAAATCCACCTTTTTCACCAAAAAGTAGGTAGATCCGAGGCCAAGCAAATCCCAAACCGTCTACGATATCTTTACTTTCATTTTGATCTAATGTTTCATCATTATCATCGTCTAATGGATCATTCATCGCGTACATAGCACTGCCAGCCATAACGCCGACTAAAAGCCGGCTTTTTTTCGTTAGCTCTTGCTCGTAGTCAAACGTCAATCCAAAAGCGGTCATCTGCAAATCAAAGTCGCGCCCGTTATGCCTGACAGTTGGTGATGTTAAAGGGAGGACAAACGCTCCTCCAACTCGCCAGACGTAATTAATGACCGACGATGTTCCTAGCTGAAGACCTACGTGAGTGAGCGGGCCGAGCGCGCTGGTGCGCAACTGGGCTTCGGGTCGATGATAAGTGAAATTAGAATACTCAATCAATTTCTGTTCGGAAGGATGAATGGGCAGGGCCAACGCAAAGTCGTCAAACGTGTCGCTGAACTTTGGCTCTCTCCCAGGAAAACTTGGGAATTGATCGCGGCTTTCTGCAATCTCGGTTTCTAAATTTACAAAAGGAGTCGTCCCCTCCCAGTATGGTTTCTTGCCTTTTGGTGATACTAGATACTTTGTGGGGTTAGATACTTCACGGGTACTGCTGGACGAGGGGCTGATAACTTCGGTGGCGATCCAAACTGTCTTATTCTCTTTCGAATCCCACAGAGCTAGCTTGATTGTCATCTCGCGAGTTGAGGTGTACTTTTTCAAGTCAAGCCTGGTGTCACTGCGAAAGGTATAATCAACACCGTAGTAATTGCGCTCAGCCGTTACTGCGAAAAAAAAGACAAAGCGAATATCCTGAGAGCCCGCTAAAACTCGGGAGCGAACATCATCACTAAGTGCCCGTTTTGCCATAACATCACGCGCTATGGAGTCAAGATCCTTTAAAGCTGACATGTGTTCAAAAGCACCGCCAGCGCCGAAGACTCGAATGTCCTTTCTTAGCCGAACGAATTCTTGCTTAAATTTTTCCGGAAAAGACACCCGTTCGGCAGAACTAAAAAATTCCAAAGATTGGTTTTGCCCGGCTGGTGCTATTTTCCTATCGCGTAAATCTAACAGCGGGGACATCAGAATCTGATCCCGCTTCAGAGTATTCCAGTCGAATCCTTCGTCTGTTTCGATATTTGAGACACCAGTTGAGATGCAACCAGTAGTCAAGAGACTAAGAAGAAACAAGTATCTGAAAAGATCGAACATCTGATCCCTTTTTAAATGACATCATGTTTCGTACCACAATTTTAAGTCTCCTTCCACCGCCAGCGACATGGCAACCCGTTGGTGTTAAAAAAAACGCCATATTTTACCGGCGGTTCGTTGACACCCACCGAACACAAAAACTACGAAGAGGTTTACATCGCGTGATGAACGATAGTTCAAAAAATAGCGAATGCGACATCTAAAACATAAATTGAACGCGGTAGATCAAACTGAGTGGGCAAAACTGCATTATCAGATTGCTGAAGCTCCGATTCAACCATGCTTGCTTGGTAATTTATCAGAACTCCAGTCCAAACAAGACTCACCACACTTATGACATAAAGCGGAATCCCGGAGATTTCCGAAAACTGTTGCCAGTCGCCTTTCAACGAATTTTTAGAATCAAATCTTGAGATGAGCAGATCTTTAGTCGCATAAAAAAAGAAATCTGCTGCTCCAAACATCGACATCGAATCCAATGTTGATCGCAAATAAGCACTACTGGTTCGCTTACGAATCAACGGAGCGGCAAGCACTGGAAAAATCTGCCCGAGCGAGCCGGCGGCGAAAACAGCTAAAAACGCCGACTTATTAGTTTCTGGAGTGCCTATGGGAGTTACGGTAACGGCACCACCTACTCCATCACCGATCTTACCGAACTGAAATCCGATAGTTTCCCAGCCCATAGATTTTGCAACAAGCCAGTGACCTGTTTCATGCCAAACAACACCCCCCCATTAACCCAAGAACAAAGCCAACAGGTTTTGCGGGGATAAAATCCTTTGCCAATGCGACGTTTGGTAGAGACAATCCTAACGCAGAAACAAAATATGAAACGCGAAAATGTCTGAGAAATCGAGTAAAGGAATTCATTTTGTGCAACCTTTCAGAGGGACACTGAGCGCTCGCGACTAAACAACTGACATTTTCCTAGTAAACAAAAGCACCTCGCCGTCAAGACCTGGCGGCGCAAGTAATTTATCAGGGCAAGCAACGACTTCCATAGTGAAGTCCTTTTGTTTCAAGTAATGATCGCGGGCACCAGTTGCAAAATGGTGTTTACTACCTACGACGATATAGGTGTCGACCGAAGCCGATAGAAATACTGACTCCTCAAAGGAGTTTTCTGGTGGAGGCCAGCTGCAAAGAACAACTATCGGATTATATTTCTTCAGCGCTTTTGCAGCATCCAGATCTTCAACATGACGGCCAAACCTGACAGCATGCCCCCAACTGAGATCGTCTGTTGCCCGACAAGCAACACCTGACTTTTGCAAAAGCAGAGTCAAAATTCCGGAACCAGCTGCGATTTCTAGGACGTTTTGGTCCTTACTGACTTTTCTAACGAAGTTGATGAATTTATCGGTGTAAAGGCAGTAGAAGCCTAACTTCTTCGCTTTCGCGACTGCAGCAGTCTTATCTCGCACGGCCGGCCAGAGCGTTTTAACGGCTAACGAACTCGCCGGTCGGTGCTGACCATATGGTGCATAGAAAAGAAAATTACACAGGATTTTATCGAGCTTAGATTGGACTATATCTGAGTTACCCGCATTCAGCGAGCGGTCGAGAACCTTCTTCACAGCAAGATGAATCATTCGGCTTTTCACGAGATGCGGCAAAGCCTCAGTGCGAGCTTTGGTTATCTGCGATGCCACTTTGACCCTGTTATGCCAGCTGCGAGCGTTAGTGTCAGCTTTTGTTAAAAGCTCGCTCACGATTTCTGGGTTTTCAGCGTTAAGCGCCCGGCTGATTGAATCTTTTACCCCGTCCCACTGTTCAGGATATCGACGCATCAAAGATTCGATAGAGGTGGCCTGATCGAGGACTAAGGTCCACTGTTGTTCTATCGATAGGTTTTCATTCATAGAAACCATGAGCATCCTGATTACTATTCATTTAAATATACCTAGAAACTACCGGTCC
>CAMAXT010000005.1 GCA_945862295.1 Pseudobacteriovorax antillogorgiicola | reverse complement strand
AAACGACGATAATGTCACCGACTCTGGCGTAGCGTTTCTTACTACCGCCAAGAACTTTGAAGCACTTGACCTTCTTCGCTCCGGAGTTATCTGCACTCGCCAGAACTGTTTCCATCTGTATCATGTTCGTTTGCCTATTTAATCAATTGGCACTTGGTGCCAGTGTATTACTACGCTTCAGTCTTCTTGACAATTTTATGTAACGCAAATCTCTTACGAGCACTTAAAGGACGTGAAGGCTTGATCAAAACGACGTCACCGACGTTTGTTTCGTTTTTTTCGTCATGAAACATGAACTTTGTACGGCGGCGGATATATTTGCCGAATTCTGCATGCTGAACTAAACGTTCCTGCACACCGACTCGTGACTTGTTCATTTTATCGCTCAGAACAACGACTTTTATCGGTCTGACTTTTGAAACTGTTGTTTCGCTCACTTTACTTACCTTTTCCTACTGGTGTTTTTACACTTTTCGCTGGTTGGCCACTTACGGTCAAGAGCCTAGCTAGCGACTTTTTGAGACCACGGATCTTCGCTGTATGCTGATTCCGAGCAGTGTAGATATCCATCCGAATATTTACCATTTCCTTGCGGACTTCTGCTTCGGCTTCGCGGAGTCTCGCGGAGTCGTAACCTTTTATTGTTTCCATGTCCAGTTTATGAAGTTCCATGTCTCTTCCCAATTTATGTCACTTGGATTATGCCCAAGGATCAGTGCCACGAAGAATTAACTTAGTTTTAAGCGGAAGCTTAGCTGCTGCAAGTGCAAGTGCCTCAGTAGCAGTTGTTTTATCTACGCCTTCCATCTCATATAAAATACGACCTGCTCTTACGCGTGCTTCGTAATGATCTACTGAACCTTTACCAGCACCCATGCGAACTTCAGCGGGTTTTTTGGTGATTGGGAAGTGTGGGAACACTTTAATCCAAACCTGACCACCCCTTTTAATATGACGTGTCATCGCAATACGAGCTGCTTCGATTTGGCGTGCAGTAATGCGGCCATTCTCAGCTGCCATAATTCCGAAGTCACCAGCTCCAAGAGTAGTTCCACGTTGCGCATGTCCTTTGACGCGGCCGCGGTGGCTCTTACGGTATTTCATTTTCTTAGGTGAAAGCATCTTAGCAACTCTCCTTTACCAGTGTGCCTTACTTAACCACATCGTAAACTTCGCCACGGAACACCCAAACTTTTACGCCAATCAAACCGAAAGTGGTATAGGCTTCTGCTACTCCGTAATCGATATCTGCTCTGAGTGTATGCAAAGGTACGCGACCTTCCATGTAACGCTCAGTTCTAGACATATCAGCACCGCCTAGACGGCCAGAACATTGAATTTTAACGCCTTTCGCTCCAGCTTTGATCGCTTGACCGATGACTTTTTTCATCGCTCGACGGAAGGAAACCCTTCTTTCTAGCTGTTGGCGAACGTTGTCAGCAAGAAGGGTTGCTTCTTGATCTGGTTTCTTTACTTCGAAAACATTCAGTACGGGTTCGCCGGACTGGATTTTTGCTATTCTCACGAGTTCTTCTTTAAGACTCTCGGCGCCAGCACCCTTTTTACCGATGATGATACCAGGGCGGCTAGAGTAGATGTTGACTGTCAGGTTCTTAGCGGCGCGTTCGATCTCAACTCGCGCAACACCAGCAGCATCAAACTTCTTGGTGATATACTTACGAATACGGACGTCTTCCATCAGATTAGTCGCGTAATCCTTTTTGCCAGCGTACCACTTAGACGACCAGGTTTTTGTAGTACCTAATCTGAACCCGATTGGATTGACCTTCTGTCCCAAAGCTTCACCTTTCTTTAAATTCTGAAACTGCACTTAGCAGTTCTCAGATTTCCTTAAGTTTGATCGTAATATGCGACGTTCGTTTTTGAATCGGAGTTGCACGACCTTGAGCTCGTGGCAACCAACGCTTCAACGAAGTTCCGCCATTAACGAAACCTTCAGAAACTATCAATCTATCTACATCAACTGTAGATTTGACTTGTGCGTTTGCAATTGCAGATTCGATCATTTTGAAAAGGATCGGAGCCGCTTTCTTATTAGTTAGCTTCAGCAAGTCCAATGCATATTGAACGGGCTTGCCTCTGACCATATCAACGACGAGTCTGGCTTTACGTGGTGTGATTCTTACACCTTTCAAAACTGCTCGAGACGCTTCCGACATTACTTACTCCAAATGCCCTAAATAATTTACTTCGCCTTACGATCGCCTGAATGACTAGAAAACGTTCTGGTCGGGGCGAACTCGCCAAGCTTATGGCCAACCATGTTTTCTGAGACGTACACAGGGATGAACTTTTTACCGTTATGAACCGCGAAAGTCAGACCAACGAAATCAGGAATGATTGTCGAACGTCTTGACCAAGTCTTGATCGGCTTCTTGTCCTGCTTAGCGACTTCTGCTTTTTTGAGCAGATAGGAGTCAATAAAAGGACCTTTTTTAATTGAACGAGCCACTCTTTATCTCCCTAATTATGCGCCAGTTCGTTTAGAACGGCGACGAATAATGTCTTTGTTAGTACGCTTGTTCTTACGAGTTTTGTAACCTTTAGTAGGAACAGCCCAAGGTGTAACCGGGTGACGACCACCGGAGGATTTACCTTCACCACCACCATGAGGGTGATCAACTGGGTTCATCGCAACACCGCGGACAGTTGGTCTTACGCCTTTCCAGCGTGCTCGGCCAGCTTTTCCTAGGCTAACGTTGAAATGATCCTGATTGCTCACTACACCGATAGTTGCCATGCAAGCTTCAGGGACGCGGCGCATCTCACCACTTGGCATTTTTAACTGAGCGTATCCATCAACTCGGCCAACTAGCTGGCAACGTGTACCAGCTGAGCGGACCAGTTGAGCGCCCTTACCAGGCTTCATTTCGATATTGTGAACTTCTGTACCGAAAGGAATGGATTTTAGTGGCATCGCATTACCGACTTTGATGTCAGCTTTTTCTGATGCAATAACTTCCATGCCTTTTTTCAAAGCGTCAGGAGCGATGATGTAACGACGCTCGCCGTCTTTGTACAGTACTCTTGCAATGAATGCAGTTCTGTTTGGATCGTATTCGATCGCTTCGACTTTACCGACAATGTTTAGTTTGTCGCGACGCCAGTCAATGATTCTGTATTGACGACGGCTACCACCACCTTTGTGGCGAGTAGTGATGCGACCATGGTTGTTTCGTCCGCCATTTTTTTGCAGAGAAACAGTCAAACTACGAACCGGCTCAATCTTGTCGAGCTCGCTGTAGTCTACTACTGACATACCGCGTCGGCCGGCTGATGTTGCTTTATATATCTTGATTGCCATCGTACTAGTCCTTCACCGCGTTCGATTACAAGTCTTCAAATAGACTAATTTTTTCGCCTTCTTTTAAGGTAACAACTGCTTTCTTGGTATTAGCAAGCTTAGAAATGTTGTTGCCTCTGCGCTTAACTTTACCGCGAGTGATGAGAGTGGTAACTCCTACAACGCTCACGCTGAATACTTTTTCTACGGCTTTTTTCACATCAGTTTTTGATGATTTTGGCTCGACGAGAAAAGTGTACTTATTCTCGTTTTCGCGGCCTCTGTTGCTCTTCTCAGAAAGAAGAGGCTTTAGTAATACGCTATATGGATTCACTTAGTAGCTCCCCCGAGTCTCTGTGCGATTGCGTTGAGGGCTGTTTCGCTGAGAATCAGGTTCTCATAACGCAAGACATTTTCAGCATTGATTTCAGCGGGAGTTACAGCGCCCGCACCGTATATGTTCCTAGCTGACTTGTAAAGAAAGTCGTCTTTTCGCTCGTCAGAGAACATTGCTTTTGCTGCTTTGAATGCTGCCATAACTCCAGTTATGTGCTTAGTGCTGCATTTCGCTAGACCGAAGTCTTCAACAACAATGAGTTTTCCATGACGGATTTTATCAGAAAGAGCAATTTTTAGGCCCAACTGACGAACTTTTTTATTAACGCCTAAACGGTAGTCTCTTGGTTGAGGACCAAAGTTCTCACCGCCACCTGGCATATGTGGGTTTCGAGTAGAACCTTGACGAGCTCCACCAGTACCTTTTTGTTTGAATGGCTTCTTGCCGCCGCCGGATACCATAGCCTTAGTCTTGGTAGCGTGTGTACCTTGACGACGGTTTGCACGGTATGCTTTTACGACTGTATGAAGTACCGCAGTATTCATATCTACGCCGTAGATTTCATCAGGAACCTTGATGGTTCTGACCGGTTTACCTTGGATGTTAAAGACCTGTAGATCCATATCCGTTTATATCTCCATATCCGCTCTAATAGCGGCAATACGTTTTAATCTTACTTCTTGGCCTTCGGCGCTTTGATCTTCAAAGAAGGATATACACACAGGTAACCGTCGCGATGGCCGGGGACTGCGCCCTGAACAGCAATGACGCTATTAACTGTATCGATGTCCAAGATTTTGAGATTTTGAATGGTAACTTGCTCATCACCGTAGTGACCTGGATTCGGACGGTTTTTGAAAACTCGTCCTGGGGTCGCGCGCATACCTAGTGAACCAGGACGGCGGTGGTGACGGGAACCGTGTGTCATACGACCGACAGCAGTGTTCCAGCGAACTGGAGTACCGGTGAAGCCGCGACCTTTGGTGATCCCTGTTACGTCTACCGATGGAATGCCTTCGAAAGCAGAAACAGCGAGAGGAGCTCCCAGGTCGTAACCTGCAGGAAGAGCATCGGCTCTGAACTCTTTAAAGCGTGTGAAGTTGTTATCAACACTCGCTTTACGAAGTCTGCTGATGTCAGGTTTCGCGAGGCGTTTTTCACGCTTCTCGAAATACCCAATCTGGTATCCGGTATATCCATCACGATCTGCAGTAAGAATTTTAGTCACTTTTTGCGGAGTGATCTGCAAAAGTGTAACTGCAGTCATCTGACCTTCGGGGGTAACCATACGGGTCATTCCGATTTTCTTGGCGATGAGTCCAGCTGTTGTCATTCGTTTCAACCTGTCAGTAAATTAAAGGGGTGATTCACGTCAGCCCTTGGTTAATCAGTTACAAAACTCAGTAGAGTTTGATTTCCACATCCACACCAGAAGCAAGATCGAGTTTCATGAGAGCGTCGATTGTTTGCTGCTTAGGCTCGAGGATATCGATCACACGCTTATGCGTACGAATTTCAAACTGTTCACGCGATTTTTTGTCAACATGCGGGGAGCGAAGTACTGTGTACTTGCTAATGCCAGTCGGCAAAGGGATTGGGCCAGCTACACGTGCGCCGGTCCGCTTAGCGCGCTCGACAATGTCTGCAGCAGATTGATCTAACAATCTGTAATCGTACCCACGCAGACGGATGCGAATTTTTTGACTTTCCATATGAATCCGCTTTCTTAAATTTATACGTTCGTTTTGACTTTGGCAGGTGAGCCCTAATTCGGCATAGACCATAAGTAACTGGCTTTGATGAGGAAATACGTCAGCCAGACTAAGAATGGCATAGGCTTGCTTAAAGCAGGCTTACCTGAGGGGTCAGGTTGTATGCAAACGGGGCGAGAGTGTCAACCCGAAACTAGATCCAAATATAATTTTTTTAATAGGATCCTTAGATACCGCTTCAGGCGAGGGCCTTGAAGGACGGCACTTATGGGCAAGGCGTGCTAGAATATATAGGTAAATCGAGGAGATGGAAAATGAAATGGACAATGATGGCCCTAGCAATGGTTTTGACTTCGGGATGCTTCTCTCCAGCAAAAAACGAACCTGAACTTCTGCCTAAACTGGAAGAAAGCAAGGGCCAAGATGACCCTGGAGTTGGAACATACTTGTTTCGGATATTTGGGGTCGATCAGCCCCTTCTCGCCCTCTATAACCCAAAGAGCGCCGTGCTCAGTCACATTTATAGAACTCAAGTCGCCGATAAGGGTAGAGATTTTTGGCAGCAGATCAAGGAAGATATGCGGATGACACGAGAGTCTCGTTATTTCGCCGCTAGTTCAGCATTGAACCCAAGTGCATTTTTGAAAGATCCGCAGACTGGGATGGTTGCCGGAAGCTTTCGGGCAGATGTTTTCCGGGGAGATCCCACCAAGATGTCTAGCTTCGGGCGAAATATCCTCTTCAGGGTGACCGATGTAGTGTTTCAATCCGAAGTTCAGCCGCCAACAACGACGCATATTTTTGTAGCCGCAAAAGGTGAATTCCACGCGGTGCCGCTGAATGCACAAGAAAATCTTTTGTCATTTACAATTGTTGATGGTTTGCCCGAAGGACGGCCTGGAAATAGCTGGCTTGCCGTACAAATAGAGACTGATGGCGGCCTGCCTGGTAATACTAAGATGGGATGCGTGAGTAATTACGCGGGAAAAATACTGGCGGGACATTTAACCGAAGAGTCCGAAATCAGCGCGATCTGTGAGAGAGAAGGCCGCGCTGGTCCGAGCTGATTATTCTTTTACGATCTCAACTTTGGTTTTTTGCCGTTGCTCCTGCAGCCAGCGACGCGTTTGAGCTTGCAACTCAAGTGTCCGAAGTTCGAACTCAAGCTGACGCTTTTGCTGCTGGAACTCTTGACTGCCAGCAAATCTTTTCTCTTCTAAAAAGAACACATGGAATCCAAGGGATGTTCGAACTGGCAATGTGAATTGCCCGATGTCGAGAGTCTCGACTTCGGTGCGGATTGTTCCAACCAAGTCTTTTAGTTTGATAGGATTCATCAGTCCGCCATTGTCGCGTGCTTTTTCCTCATCCGAATAAATCTTCGCAGCTTCAGCGAAAGCCATACCATCGAGGAGTTTTTGGTGGACTTCAGCAGATAGCTTGCGTTTTGCTTCGACGATGTCTTCAGAGGCATTGCCGGCGACTGAAATCAAGATCTGACGGAGAACAAGTTCTACAAGATCAGAGGTCGATCCCGAGCGTTTTAGGTAGTAAGTTTCGATGTCTTTGTCGGTGATCTTAACCAAAGGATTGATGACGCGGCCTTGGAAACGGCGGAAAATCATCTGGTCTTTGAAGTCTGTTTTATAGTCTAGAATCGTTGTATCTTGGGTCGCTAAGTGTTTCGTCAAGTCTTCCATTGTCAGATTCTTGCTATCAAGGAACATCTTGATCTCGGCGTCGACTTCGTCATCTAAGACGTCGATTTCCATCTCTCTAGCTTTGGTAATCACTAGCTCGAAGTTGATGGCATCTTGCAATGCGCGCTCGGCTGGCGGAGCTGTCTCTTCGGCTGGATATTCCGAAACCATGACGAGAGGTCCCTTGGTGATTTTGTCCTGGATCTCGCTGTAAAGAATCGGTGATCCATCAACGATTGCGACGATACGGTCGAGGATAACCTCTTGAGCAATGACAGAAGTTGCAGCCACACAAAATATCGCTGCACCAAGTAAGCATTTAAATTTAGTCATGTTCTCACCAAAAAAGTGATTCGAATGGATAGATTATCCGTTGGACTGAAAAAAGGAAGGTTTTTTTATCCTACCAAAGAGCCGAAGGCGCTTTGACGCTAATCGCAACTAAGGCGAGCTCCACCCAATCGCGATAGGCAGCTTCTTTTTTCTCAGTAAGAAGTTTTTTATGAATTGCAGGACGTGCTTCATCGAAGCTTTGATTGTGTTCGGCGATTCTTTCATCAACGATCATGATGTGATAGCCGTAATTGGACTTCAAAACTGTACTGATTTGACCCTTTTTCATGGCGAATGCAGCTTCGAAGAAGGTTGGCATCTTATGCTTTCCAAAAGGGCCAAGGCGTCCGCCAGATTTTCCTTCGGGAGTGATTGAATATTGACGGGCCATGTCTGAGAAATTACTGGAAGTAGTTTGGTTGCTAACTTTTTTTGCTGTGGTCTCATCAGCTACAACGATCTGCCTGATGACAATCTGTTCGGAAACGCCCAATACTTCTACACGGCTCTTAAAATACTCAGTAATCTCGGATTCTGTTACAACCGCCTCTTTGTAGACGATCTCAGATAAGTACTGCTCAACGATCGAGCGCTCGCACAGTCGTGACTTTAGTCGCTCACGTGCTCTACTTCCCGACACTTCGGGAGGAAGAGCAGTACCTGCCTTTTGCCATTCGGTTAGGCAATCGCTGTATCTCGCAGCATTGGTGCCATCAAATCCTTCGTCACGGCGAACCATAGCGTAAAGTAATTTTCGCTCGATGAGGCTTTCTAGAATTGATCGCCTAAGCGGACCAAGCTCAGAGTGAATCTTTGAGCCAAGGTTTGGGATAGGTGTTAGGTTGGACGCATCAGTAATGCCATGAGTTAGAAGCTGATACTCCCACTCCACATCGTCGCGAAGGATTTTTTCTTTGCCGACCTCGACAATGACAGAGCCAAATTTCGTGGAGCTCGATCGTTCTAGCTGACTTGCAGCCAATGAAGCAGGTGTGATCTTGCTTCCAATCTTCCAGACATATGCGCCTAGCGCGAAGCACACGACCGACGCAATGAGGTACCAGTGCTTAAACAATTCTCACTCCTTTTTCCGGGGAACATAGAAAGTTTAGCATATTTGCGGCTGTTCATAAAGTGACCCACGTTGAATCTAACCATCTATTCTGAAAGGGGAATTATCTTTGAGAGAAGCGCTGTAAGCATCTCTTCCTGTCTTTTGATTTGGCCACCGGCTGGTGTTTCGCCTTTGATCAGTAAACGGTTATCTGGAGCAAGTTGATAAGTTTCGGGATGCATTTTGACCGCGCGCATCAGTCGGTCGATAAAAGAATTGTCGAGGACTCCGAATACTATCTCGTAGACGCCTTTGCCCGCGCTCAGGCGAACAGCGTTCATTGCGGCGAGACGCATTTTCAGCCGCGCGACTAAGAAGAGTAACTGTACTTCAGCTGGCTCTTCACCGTAGCGATCGCGCAAATCATCACGGAGCTGCCTGAGTTCACCGTCTGATTCGCAACCAAAAATCGACTTATACATATGAAGACGCTGCCGCTCTGCTGCGATGTAGGACATTGGGATGAACGCGTTAACGGGAACTTTGATCTCGGTATCACGGCGTTGACGAACGGCTTCACCGCGAACCTCTGCGATCGCTTCATCAAGCATCTGAGTATACAGCTCGAGTCCAACTGTTGACGCATGGCCAGACTGATCACCGCCAAGCAAGTTACCTGCACCGCGCATCTCTAGATCAAAGCTTGCGATTTGAAATCCAGCGCCGAGCTCTTGAAATGCGGAGAGGATATCTAGGCGTTTTTGCGCGTCTTCCGTTAGGGTTTCAACAGCAGGTGTCATGAAATACGCGTAAGCCTGCCGACTAGAGCGTCCAACGCGACCGCGCAGCTGATAGAGCTGTGCTAGTCCGAAACGGTCGGCGCGATTGACGATGAGGGTGTTGACGTTTGGCATATCAATGCCCGACTCGATAATCGTCGTGCAAAGGAGAACGGGAAATTTGTGCTCAACAAAATCAAGGATCACTTTTTCAAGTTGATGCTCACGCATTTGGCCGTGACCGACACGCACTTCGGTTTTTGGAATTAAACGCTTAAGGTAAGACGCGACTTCTTCGATATCTTCAACCCGGTTATGGACAAAGAATACTTGTCCACCCCGCCGAATTTCACTTTCAATTGCGTCTTTGATCAACTCGTCGTCAAAGCGGGACACGTAGGTCTTGATCGCAATACGTTCCTGAGGCGGGGTTGCAATGAGAGAGATGTCGCGCAGACCAACCATCGCAAGATGGAGAGTGCGTGGGATCGGAGTTGCGCTCAACGTTAGAACATGGGCGCCAGCACGAAGGTGTTTGAGTTTTTCTTTGTGAGTGACACCAAAGCGCTGCTCTTCATCGATAATCAAAAGACCGAGACGTTTAGGTTTGATGTCTTTGCTCAAAAGACGGTGAGTGCCGATCAGAATGTCGACGGTTCCGCGTTGAAGACCATCAATTGCAGACTTCTCGTCGACGCCTTTGACAAACCGATTAACGTAAGCAACGGTTACTCCAAAATTTGTCAGACGATCTGCGAATGTTCGATAATGTTGGTAGCAGAGGACTGTAGTCGGTACGAGGACGAGAACTTGGTAACCCTCAAGAACCGCGCGAAATGCTGCGCGCAGAGCCACTTCGGTCTTGCCAAAACCAACATCGCCGCAAATGAGGCGGTCCATGGCGCGCGCGGACCGAACGTCTGCTTCGACATCCATGATCGCTTTAAGCTGGTCTTCGGTTTCTTCGTAAGGGAAAGAGGCTTCGAATTTAAAGTAAGAATCTTCAGGTGCGGAGAAATGCGGTGCGTCAGCAATGGCCCGTTTTGCTTGCAGGCTCAGTAGCTCGGCCGCCATATCTTTGGCAGCACCCCTAGCTTTCGATTTCCGTTTTTCCCAAGTTTGGGTGCCTAAACGGTCAAGAGTGTGCGCTGCCGCGCCTTCCCCACCAGATGTGTAGCGTTGAAGGAGACTTAGTCGATCAACAGGTAAATAGATCTTATCGGCGCCGGCGTATTCAATAACTAGGAAATCTGAGCTTGCGCCGCCAATCGATAAATTAGAGAGACCATTGTATTTGCCGATGCCGTGCATGACATGCACGACGAGATCGCCGGCTTTCAAGTCGGCAAAGGAACTAAGATAATTCTGTAGTTTGCGCGAACCCGATTTTTTGCTACGAGGCCGCGATCCGAAAAGAATGTGATCAGGTATCAGCAACCAATTTGAATCTGCAAGTTTAATATGAGACGCAAGATCACCTTGCGACAGATAAATGCCTACCGAATCTTTGCTGTCCTGAAGGGCTGTACGCAGTAAATCCTTTTTTGCGGAGAAAGAAAGGTTTCGGTGATTTAGAAGATTCTCAATCCGCTCCCTTTGCTCGTCACCGACGTATAGAATGCCGACTTTAACTTCTGCATTAAGACTTTCCTGAATGACATCGATCCAGCGGTCAAACATGACAGACGCTGATTGGGACAGCGGAGGGGTATTCTCAACAACTAACCGCGATTCCATTCGGAAATGGTGGGCCTCATTGGAAACAAACGGATTGCCGAATTCTACATATGGATGCGGCGGAAGAGAGGACTCTTCGGCGGAGACCTCTGAGAAATGAAAGTCAACGTCAACTACCGGACGCTCGCGCGCAATATCGCTTTCGCGACTCCTGGAGACTTCATCGAAGAAATCTAGATAGTCCTTCAGACATTGATTTAGCGTCTTTGGATAAAAAAACCTAGCTCCTACCCCAGCAGCCAGCTCCAAACCGGAGCTCGATTCTTTCCTTAGAAAAGGTGCGAACATATCGATGCCGTTAAAAAACAAGCCATTTAAAAACTGGTTGATCATCCCGTCGCGATCGGCTTGCGGGATGTTTTGATCTAGCAGATGATTATAAACTTTCTGAGCGTCTTCTTTTCTGCTCGCAGAAGGCGCACTCCACTCATGAGCCAATCCAATCCTGCAACTTTTTTTCGAAGCTTTAGAACGCTGGGACTGAACGTCAAACTCTCTAATTGCACCTATTGAATCACCTATAAATTCGATTCGAACCGGAGCCAAAGAATTCAATGGGAAGATATCAAAAATGCCGCCACGAACAGAAAACTTCCCTTCCTCGTCAACGACAGATGCTTGCACATATCCTAAATCGGCAACGGTTTGGACCAGCTGTTCTTGATCATACTCAGATTCGACGGTTAGAGTGAATGCACACCCGTGAAAGAGATTAGCGGATACAGTCTTCTGAAGAAGCCCACGCAAGGTCGTCAAAATAATCTGGGGAACATCGCTATCAAGCAGTTGGCTTATAGAGAACATCCGCGATTTCTGTGTCGCACCATGATCGATGAATCGGTCGTTACCGAAATTGCTGAAAAAAGGCAGCACTGTACATAAAGGTCCGGCATCACTATTGCAGCCATTCGCTTCGAAAAACTGAAGCCAGCTAGAAAGTTCGCGTGGGGACGGCAGCACTATGATTAGTTTGTTATTAAGTTTTCGTTGAACAACGTTTGAAAGCAGAAGCTGAATCACGGAGTCAGGTAGACCCGAAACCTGAACAGACTGGGGAGTCTGCAGAACTTTCTCCAGTTCTTCGAATAATTTTTTTAAACTGCGGTACCCTGGCATAAAGATTCTCGGTCGCTTTTTTCATGAAATCATTCGGAAAATGACCGTTTTTTATCATATTCCAAGAATTCCAATTTACGGTTTTCCTTACTTACTGTCGATAGATAACAATCGATTTTTATTTGGAAAGTATACCTGCAGCAGCAACCAAAAAACTCTAAGAAGACCTACCAAGCTAAAGGCGCGATCCTAGAGCATCAACTTAGGCGTGCTTTTTTCGTCAACGGCGTGCAGCTGTTTTTTGTTTGCAGCCTCTGGTGCCTGCTAGTTCTAAATGTCGGATGGAATCTCTTAAAGATCAACCAACTACCGATCGCCTTACTCTTCGCAACCTACATGACGGTCTGGCTCTGGTCAATCAACCGACTTTTAACTAAAAAACTTGAATGGTATGACATCGCTCTATCTATTGCCGTCGACTATTTCTTCTTTATTCAGATGTTACTTTTTCAATACTCTTCGAATGAGGAAGCAATCGGTACTACACCGATGTTTAGCTACATCTTTCTACTCATCGTCATGCGAAGCCTACACCTCCAACCAGGACAGGTAGTTTTCTCAGGTGTTTGCGCCTCAGTCTCTTGGGGAATCATGGTTTACGTGACACTTGTGGCTACGGGCATACTTGCACACTATGGAGCTGTAGGTTCGAGTTCAACATACGCAGCGGACGCGCTAAAATCGATAGAGGAAATTCTCTTTAAAACGGAACTTTGGCAGTCAGAAAGGCGCGAGCTGGGTCTTCCAACTGTTGATTTGAGAGCTGCATGTTCCGTCGGAGATGTTGTTTTTGGAGCTGTTGGCGGCGGTGGTCGTATGGAATTCACAATCATTGGTGACGCGGTCAATACGACTGCAAAACTCGAAAAGTACACCAAAATCGTTGGTGCTAAATCATTGGTTACATCACGGGCTTTTGAAACCGCGAAAGCTCAGGGTTACTCGCCACAATGTAAAATCGACCGTTTTTCGAATCAAACTATTCCAGGTCTCACTCGAAAAGTCGATTTGGTTGCGATCAGCAAACCTGAAGGTGCATCCTTTGCTCATCTTCTGAAGTCAAAAGCAAAGGCTTCTTGATAGAAGCCTTTTCCTTGAAAACTATTAAATGTAGTTACCGCGTTTAATTTTATCGATGATGATTTTTTCCATCATTTGCGGGTCACGAGGATCTACTGAGATAAAGGACTGCTGTTCGCATCGTCGCTTGTTTTTAACCAACCAGTCTAAAATACCTGTCAGCTCTTTGTTCTTCTTGTCTTTAAAGAATGGATCATTTGAAAGGGCGTCTCTTGCTTTTTTGAGAGACCGAGCTTCGGCAGGATCGTTTTCTTTAACGGCGTAATCGACCAGGTCGTATTTCTTGATGTCTTCTGGAAGAACGCCCAAGAACTTAACATCAGGAGCACAGAACTCGGAGTTTCTGATAAGTGATGCAGCCGATCCCGCCTTCAACGTGCGGAAAATGTTTTGCATCGTATAGGCGTCGAGGTCACCAAAGAAAAAGAGAGGAACAGATAACTGATCTTGAATTCTTTTAACCCAAGCACGTACAGCGTTCGAAGGAACACCTTGGCTACCTATCAAAATACAGTTGTGACGTTTAGTGAAACCATTGGCAACAAGGGTGTTCGCTGTACCTTGTGACTCGATAATGATGCAGAAGTCGATTTTCTTTTTAGCTTGTAGAACCAGATTCTGCGGTCTGTTACGTGGCTGGTAAGGCGCGGTACCCAATAGAGACAGGTCAACAACCGCTTCGTTGCCGTCGAACTCCTTCTCCGTCACGATTAAGTTTTTGGAATAAGTCTGACCCCCTCGGTCATCTGCTACGCAGTTTAGTTCTTCGCGATAAGCTTCCATCATCTCGCAGATAAAATCGATGACTGAGTCGGACTCAGACTGATCGGTAAAATCGAGAGGACGAAGTTTGGCTTCGTGCTTAACATAACCTTTAACGACGTAATAAAGTTCACGCTTCGTGTTGATGTTAGAAATTTCGACGTTTCTAAGTAGAATCTCTAACATGAATATCGCACGAGTCATCTTTTTGACTGAACTCACGTTCAATTCAGAAGAGACCTTCTTGTCCCCGGGGGTCAAAAAGCCGATTTTTGCATTATATATAGAGTTATCTAGTGCACACTTTGTCGCACGAAGAATAGGCCGCTGTGCCCGCTCTAGCTCGCCTAGCATCTTCTCGCACAGGTCCTTACCTAGGGAGATGATCTCGGTGTCTTTTTTAGCTATCCGCTTACCTTCTACGCGTGCCATTTAGTTCCTTTTACTTAGCCTTTGGCTTAGTTTTCTTCGCTGGTGGTGTCTTAGTCGGTGCTTTTTTCGGAGCTTCGGATTTCTTCGTACTAGCTTTCGGTTCTTGCATAGCTTCTTTTTTAGCTGCGGGTTTCTCTGCTTTTTTGAAATTCTTCTCTTTTGCTTTTTTGCCTTTAGAAGCTTTGACTTTAGAAGCTTTGCCCTTGGATTTTTTCGCAGACTTTTCTGAACCCTTTTCAGAATCTTCTGAATCGGAATCAACATCTTCGTCTACTTCGCCGTCTTCCAAGTCACGCTCTGAATGAGCAGCAGCTTCTTCGCTTTCGATATCCGCAAAGAATCCAGAAAGATGCTTCTTATTATCTTGAAGATAGGAGGCGAGCCTTTGATCAGCGACATTCAAATCTTGGCGAATACCTTTGGTATCTCGCGCCAGAATCTTAGCTAGGCCTTCTTCAGCTTTTACCTTGCGGTTTTCTGGTGCGTTTACAATGCGCGCGAGAGTTTCGACCAAGATTGGGCAAAATTGCTCGATATGTTGTTGCCGTTGTTCTAGCTCATCGGCTTTGTGCTCGCGCTTGAGGTAACGAGAAAGGCGCTGACCGGCCTGCATCAGGGTGCGGCGAAATTCTTCAACTAGCTCGTCAGAACCATCAACTGTTTCTTTTGATGCATTCTTGAATTTTATAAACGGCGAAACCACACTTATCGCGATGATGTAAGGGCCGATTGGTAAGGAATTCTTAGGCTGTCTAAGACCATAAGGCTTCCAATTGATCGACGTGATTGCTTTTACTATCGCGCACGCAGCTTTATCAAACTGCAACGGCACCCTATTGGCGAAACGAAGAACCTGTACAGATTCTTCTTTATCTTCGCCAGTCACTCCTCTTTGACGAGCGATAGCGACTTCGACCTGAACTGGTTTAAAGTCCGCGATCATCGGTTTACGAGATACGACAGAAAAAAAGTCGATATCACCAAGGCGCTGGATACTCAACGCCAGCCCGTCTTCACCAATAGCGAGTACTGAACTCGTTGAAGGTGCCTGCAGAGCAGACTTTTGAATAGCGCTGTAGAGAGTTTTGATGTCGGATTCAGACATTGTATCGACTGCTTGATTCAAAATCGCAGGCGGCAGCTTATGCAAACTGACTAGCTCTTGGAGCGTTTTATCGGAGACGCGTGAAAAGCCTTTTTTCAACCAAGTTGAAGCTTTGATATGACCGAAAAGACGAGCGTGGGCTAAAAACTCACCTAAAATCATCGTATGAGGATGAGGCTCAGTTGCTTCAGGAATCAAAGGAACTTCTGAAGTAACTCGTTCTACTCTTGTCTTCTGCATTTCAGGCAAGGTGTAGGTAATAGACATATGCGGATTAACGAGAATGGTACTGCGGAGGTAGTTCAACAGACCACCTTCACCGTTTAACTGAACGCGGCCGTCCATTTTAAATTCAACGTTCGTGCCGTGCTCTTTTTTCCAGTCGATGTTCTCTTTGTTTTTGACGATTCCACGGTTGTGCTTGAGATCCATGTCGACAATGCAGCTAAATGCTTTGCGGGCAGTCTTTTTCTTAGTCACAACACGTGCACCAGACGCCGTTGTCTGCATTGCCCAGGTAGTTGCGGCAGAAATACCAATACCCTGCTGTCCGCGCGAGCAACGTGCTCGTCCGAATTTCGAACTTGCTAGGTATTCACCGAATACTTTTGGAACATCGTCGGGATCGATACCAGGACCGTTATCTTCAACGCGGATAAGAATCTGGTCGGTATTTTTCAACGTTCCAACGCCGATTTTTTCAACGACAACGTGGATATCTGGAAGAATGCTAGCGTCTTCACATGCATCTAAAGCGTTGTCAAAAGCTTCTTTTAACGTGGTTAAAACCGCCTTGGTTGGCGATGAGAAGCCCACTTGCTGAAGGTTTTTCGCGAAATATTCGGCAGTACTGCTCGCGGTAATCATCTTGGCTGACTTGCGAACATTATCGATGACTTCTTTTGCAGAATCGAGTTCTACCTGAGGAAGCTTTTTAGATTCGGTTTTAGCTTTAGCTGAACCTTTCTTCATCGGTTTACTACTTCCCTCATTGTTTGCACGCTGCTTAGCAGCGGCTTTCTTTTTCGCCATCTGGTCAATCCGTTAAGCGACAGGATTTACTATGCATTGCTCTCAAAAGAGAACCTACGAGGATCAAAGAGATTTGGTCTTACTTTGAGCTGACTGGAGGACAAGTTAAAAACATTCAGATACATTTGCAAACAAAAATGTCAGCATTTTCGAAAACCTACCCCCATCCGTCTTTCTCAAATACTGACATTCATTGTTGAATTCTGGGAAATTTTTGAGCGGTTTTGATGCCTGTGATTAAAAAATGAGCTGGGCGGTGGTTCATGGGATGATCAAAAGCCCTATAGATCGAACCTGACTTCTCCGTACAATGAAATCTGACTTCTGATCTGGGACCTTTTTCGGAGCACTTATGGCACCTACTTCT
The DNA here is from genome assembly GCA_945862295.1 of Pseudobacteriovorax antillogorgiicola. GTDB lineage: Bacteria > Bdellovibrionota_B > Oligoflexia > Oligoflexales > CAIYRB01 > CAMAXT01. Next base: position 50,686 of record CAMAXT010000005.1, on the reverse strand, counting down.
TTCACCAAATTACTTGGTATCAAAAACCCGATTATAGGTGGTGCAATGTACCCGTGTAGCAATCCAGATCTTGTAGCAGCGGTATCTGAAGCGGGTGGAATCGGAATTGTACAACCAGTCTCACTGGTGTTTGTGAACCGTTATAATTTTCGCGACGGTTTAAAACACATCCGAATGCTGACGAAAAAACCGATCGGCCTCAATCTGTTGATCGAAGGTTCGTCAAAAACATACCTAAAACGCAACCAGGAATGGTTGGATGTGGCGTTAGAAGAAGGTGTTAGGTTTTTTATTACAGCATTAGGCAATCCTAGGTGGGTTACTGACCGGGTCGCGCAAGCTGGTGGAACTGTGTTTCATGACGTGACTGAAGAAAAGTATGCGAAAAAAGCTATCGATAGCGGTGTTCATGGCTTGATTTGTGTCAATAACACTGCAGGTGGGCATGCCGGTCGGATATCTCCACAAGAGCTTTATAGCTCGCTCAAAAAGTTCAATTTACCGATGATCTGTGCTGGAGGAATTGGAGGCCCAATTGCGTACAAAGCTGCTCTTGCTATGGGCTATGATGGCGTTCAGCTTGGAACTAGGATGATTGCTACCACAGAGTGTTCAGCGCATGCGGACTACAAACAAGCGATTCTAAAGGCTCAGCCGGAAGACATCGTTTTGTCTGAAAAAATAACGGGTGTGCCTGTTTCGGTCATTAACACACCTTATATTAAATCTGTAGGGACAAAGGCTGGCCCACTGACGAGATATCTACTTAAAAACAACCGCACAAAGCACTGGATGCGGACGTTTTACAGCCTAAAATCAGTCTGGCAACTCAAGAAATCGTTGAGTCAAGGAAGTGATTACAAGGAATTCTATCAGGCTGGGAAAAGTGTTGGGGAAATAAAGAAAATCGATAACGTGAAAGACGTTATCGATCAGATGACAGTTTAACCGAAATTAGTGATTAGGTACTGTGGCACCGAATCAAACCAGGTAAAAATTTACAGTTTCTCGGGATTACTAAAGCTAATCTGAGCTTGGTAGCGCAAATCGTTGACGAATTCTTCAAGCTTCTCGGACGAAGCGGTGTCGATGACTGTTAAGACATCTGTTTGGTCTTGCGGTGAAGAAACGCTAATCATCTGCGAAAACACGCTTCTCATTGGTTCGCCGAGACTATCCAAGAGATGGGAACGAACGCGCTCGCTGCACTCGCGGAAAAGAGCCATGGCTTCATGAGGAGTCTTGCGACCTAGCTCGCGGCCAATAACTTTTTTCGGCATCGCGTTGAGGATCTTAAAGCACTCGTCTTCCACAGACTGGAATTCGACGGTTGGATCGAGACCTTCGTTTCTGGCTTGGGTGACTACTTGCCTACGGCTTGGACTTTGGACGCGCATATCTCTTGCAACTAAAAGGCCTGCGACTGGCATATTCAAACCAAAATTATCAACCACACGAGCAAGGAGTGTTTCACACTCTGCTGCCAATTGATCGATCATCTCACGGTCTCTTCTAGACTCTTCGTGGACCATGTCTTGCTCTTTACGGGCACAGCCTGCAATAAACACCTCGTTCTCTCTCGCTACTAGCTCGGCATGGAAGCGGCGTTTCTCGAGCTCCCGGCGATCGCGTAAATCATGCCGCTTATCTTCGAGTTTACGGATTAACTTTTGCTCCTCTTGAAGTCTAGACATCTGCCGTTTTTCAGCATCGAGAGCTTCTGCGGTTTTTAGCTCGTCTTCTAAGAAGCGGCCTTCTTCATCAATCGCATAAGAAGCGGCTTCGATTCGCTTTTGGCTCTCAAGCTCTTCACTTGCAATTGCTTGTTCGACGCGAGTGCGCGAGGCAGAGCGTTCAAATTCCAAACGCGAAGCTAGGCGTCTTTGATAGGTTGTTTCTTCTTTGACAACGACTTCAGCTTTGAAGCGTTTCATTTCATCCGCTTCCTTGGTGAGATTTTCAGTATGACGGCGTTTCGCTTCCAAATCGTCTTTCGCAAGATACTCTTTGATGCGAGTTTCAGAGTCTTTGCGTTCTTTGGTTATCGATGACTCGAGGCGAGCTCGGCTTTCTCGCTCTTCACGGGCAATTTGACGCTCAGTACGTAAAACATGTTCTCGTTCTTCTTGTTCCACCAATTGACGTATTCGCTTTTTAGATTCAATGTCTTCTCGTTCGAGTACAGCTGCGAGGCGCTGTTCTGAAACTTCTGACTCTTCAGCAAGATACTGAGCAATGCGAAGTTCGTGTTCATGCTGCTCGGCTTCCATACGCTGAGCAACGCGACGAGCTGATGCTTGATCTTCTTCTACTAGAGATGTCTTCAAGCGGTCGCGGCCAGTAGTCTTTTCTTCTTCTAAAAGAGCCCCTGCACGACGGTCGCTAGATTCTTTTTCTTCCTTCAAACGCTTCTCTTGACGGATGCCAGCTTCAACAGTTTCCTTGGCCAAGGCTTGTTCTCGCCACTTATTGGCTGACGCTTGCTCTTTTTCCATCAGGTTGCGAACTCGCTGCTGTGATTCCAGCTCTTCCTTCGCTACATGCAGTTCTGAGCGTTTCTCAGCTTCCGCCATCTCATCATTGAGTCTTCTTGAAACACGGACCCGAGCATCGGATTCCTCAGATTCAAGGCGACTAGCAAGACGCTTCTCGGCTTCCATGCGCTCCTTTGAATACATGCGAGATAAGCGCTCTTTCGCTTCGGATTCTTCAATCTCAAGTGCCAAGACCACTCGTTTTTTCGCGAGTTCTTCTTCGTTCTGACATAGTATAACGCGGCGTTGTTCCGCTTCGGCGGCTTCCATTGCTAGGCGTTGACGGACACGAATTTCGGCTTCTTCCGATTCCTTACGCATCATAACTGAAAAGCGGGCGCTGGCATCGCTTTTCTCACGATCTATTCTCGTATCAATGCGCTCTTGGGCATCGATATCTTCTTTAATTACGCGAGCGCTGATTCGGTGATCACTTTCTTTAGCTTCGGTAACAAGGCATTGCTCGACTCGCGCTGTTGCTTTTCTGTTCTCTTCACTCCAGCGGATCTGAGCTCTATTCTTGGAATCTTGTTCCTCTTTTGCCAATGACTCGGCAATACGGAGGTCACGTGCTTTTGCTTCATCAGCAATTAGTTTCGATTCATAGTCACTAATGTAAGTGTCTTCACTTACCATCGCCCGTTGAACCCGAACTTTCGATTGCTGAGCTTCTTTTTCAAACTCGGAAGCTAATTTTTTTGCTGCTGCGATGCCGAATTGTTCTTTTGCGGTCTTAATTCGTGACTGAGAGTCTAATTGCTCTGCGCGAAGATTTTCCTCTAAGCGGCAATTAATTTCGATTTTTTCGCGCTCAGCTAGTGCTTCGCAAAACTCTTCAATATGCTTGTGTTCTTTAATTTCATTGCTGGCGATCCGCTGCGTCTTCGCTGAAGCTTCGGCCGCTTTTTGCTCAACTATACGCTGACGGGCGGCATCCAGCTCCATCATTTTCGCAGCTTCAATGCGTTCTGATGACTGATTTTTTTCCAGTTTGAGGTCGGATTGGAGACGCGCTGCCGCAGCGGCTTCTTCTAATATCTGTTGTTTTTGCGCACGGTGTTCTGATTCAGTCACTTCAATTGCGATCTGCTGGCTTCGACGACGGTCGCTTGTCTTTTTCTCTTCTTCAAAACGAAGCTTCAACCTCAATTCAACATTTTTCGCTTCGTCATGAATACGAGTTTGGATACGAATCAACGATTGTTTCTCTTCATCTGCCAGCATCGAAGCTCGTAGAGTCTCGATTTCAGCTGCTGCATTTTTTTCAAGTTCAGCAATGGTTCTGACAAGACGCTGATTTTCACTCTCTTGCAACTTCGCTCTAATCTTTTCCGCTTCGACAGATACAACCCTCTTGGAACGCTCGATATCACTTGCGAATTTTTGCTTATGATTGGTTGAAGCTTCGTCGATGCGAGCTTTTGAAAGCTCTTCCTCTTTTTCAAAGGCTGCCTTTAGCATGCCATCGAGTTGAGTTTTTGCTTGGTTTTCGTAATTAGCAATTGTCTCGGCAACGACTGACTCTTCTCGTTTGCGCATCTCTGCGATTTTTTTGCGCACAAGAGCAAATTCGTTGTTCTTGAGATCTTCGAGACGTTCATCCGCCAGTTTCTTTTCTGTCGCAAGAGCTTCTTTCAATCTTGCTGCGGATTCGGTTTCCATTTTAATCTGTAGGTCAGAGCGCAATGAAGAAATCGCAGTCTGCTCATTCTTTAACAATTCGGTTTTACGAACTTTAAGAGTTGCCTCCTCCTCGTTCTTCTTCTCGATAAAGCGGTTTTGGAGGCGAAGTTGTTCTAATTGAATCTGGCGCTGTATACGCTTTTCAGATTCCATTTTCTCTTTCGAAAGCTTCTCTCGAATACGGTTCTGTGAAGCAAGCTCTTCAGCGCGCATACGGTCTTCGAGGCGCTTAGAAGCTTGCGAATTTTCTTGGTCGAAGATCTTCTTTTTTAACTGCTGAACAAGATCTTGTTCGATCTTCAGAATTTCGTAGAGAAAGCGGTCGATAGCTTTCTTTTCATTTGACTGCTGCTCTGCAGAACGAAGCTGAAGTTGAATCTCGCGATCAATTTGTTCGTCCCCAAAAAAATCGTCGTGCCCGAGTTCATCGAAGAGGCGAGGTGACGCAGAAGTTGTGTCAGTTTTTAGATCTTCGATAGCAGGTTCAAATTGCTTTCTCATAAGCTAACAGCACTCCAGCATGATGTAGTAATTGACTTTGGATCATATTATTTAGCAATGTAGGGGTTGGTCCATTCTACCATGTTTTAGGCATCGGTGGCTTGCAACCGGCACATAACAGAGCAAAATGTATCTACATTAAGCAGGCAAATGCTGCTTATTTACCGGAGCGTCATAATTTTGACATGCGAGGAATGCGAAAAATTCATTTTTTCTCAGCTATCTCGCTTATACAAGGCTGAAGATCAGGTAAAACCCTAGGACGGGGTTTTCATCAAAAATTGAATCCAAACCGAATCTACTAGTGCGTGGATGACGGCCGGAACGAAAAGATTTTTCGTCTTTATATAAGCGGCGCCGTAAAAAAATCCAGCGATGGTCGCTAATACGAAGTAACGCCAATCGGGTTGGAGTCCATTGTTGAGATGAGTTGCACCAAAGAATACTGCAGCGACAACTAAAGCGATTTTTTCACTTCCGAATTTTTTAGTTAGAAAATTTTGCAACAGCCCACGAAAAAGAAGTTCTTCCGGGTAAGCTATAAACAGAAAAATCCCAATCGGTGCTAATAGCCCTTTAACGACATCTGGTTTTACATTGAAACTTATGAAGTCACTCGCGACGCCAAATGGTATGGCGATGATGCAAAAAAGTCCGAAAATGATCGCGGTCGTTTTAAAATCCGATCTTTTCCACCGCAAACGAAAACCGATATCAGCGATGCGACGAACCGACGAGAATAGATATATCGCTAAAGACACCGCGACAGCTGTATTGAGTATGTAAGCACCGTTGCCCTGAGGCCAAAGCCATACATTTTTAAGAAGACCAAGATCAAACGGAAGCCAAATGCACGCAACAGCCAGCCAATCGAACCACTGCGGCGTTGAGTCTCTTTGCCAAGTCACGGCAAAGAGAGTTGGCAACGTAACAAAGGCGCCGATCGTTCCGAATGACTGCCAAGTAAATGTCCCTGTTCCTACGCCGAATAGAATATAAGCAAAAATTACAAATAAAATTGGAAGCAGGTGCCGCAATTCCCTACGATGACAAAAAAGCCATAGGTCATTGGCGAATGATGTGAACAAGAAAGCTAGGTATACTGTCATCAAGCCCAAAAGTGTCAGAACAGCGAAACCTAGTTCGCTACCCGTGTGCCCAGCCGTGTAGGCAACGCCACCTGCGAGCCCAGAAACAATGACGCTGAATGATACAACTGTGAGCCAACGCCCTGTATGTCTTTTACGACCAGAAACACTTGCGCAGAGCTCAACGGCGTCCAAGGGTTTCTCCTTTAGCTAGCGCTCGCAATTTCTTAATGTGGGTTTTTTGCGCTGGAGAAAGTTTTTCGGTAGCCGCGGAGAAAGCCCCGGCACTAACAGCCCCTATATTTGCTTCTAAAAACGCAAACACCTCATCTGGATAGACATTACCAATCTCTCGCAATGTCCAGCCAACCCCCTTTTGAACGTAGTAGTCTTCGTGATGCAGCTGCTTTTTAACAAGGCTAATTAACTTCACAAATGACAGGACATCTTTGCGTGCAGAAGAATAATAGAGCAGGCTGACAATAGACTGCCGCCTCAGCCATGGATTGTTAGAGTCACTCCAGTCTTCTAAAATTGGCAGCATTGCCTTGCGATCAGATTCTAAAATCCGGGTATAGATTGAAGACAACCCATCGCTGTGCGCCCAGTTATCTATCCGCAGAGCCCACTTCTTTAACATCGGGAGGTGCTGAGCTAGGAGTTCGCCTTTTTTTACACCATCGCTCATGTGTATAAGCGAAAGGCTGGCGACTTCGTAAATTTGCGATTGTTGCCAGATGTAATCCCAGGTTTTGATCTCTTGAATTTTTGCAGCAGGAGTCTTATCACAAAAAGAGAACGGCGTATTTTTATATATCGATCTAACCTGCGGTACGCTCGGTGCAGCATACTGATAGGAAGAAACCCCACCACCAATATAAGATGCGGGGTTTAATTTGTTGCGCTGTGGCGCAGTATTTCGCACCACAGCTTCAACTTCTGCCAAGTGTTTTTTTAAATTTACACTCATTTGTCTTCAGAAAGTAGCTGACTAATCTTTGGTTCCGGCTTCCAGTAATTCGGACCCTTCATAACTTTACCACGCTCGTCGTAAATCGGTTCGCCGTTGGCGTCAAGTTTTGAAAAATTAGATTGCATAATGACATTTAAGATTTGGTCAAGTGGCAGACCCCAGCGTTTTGCTTCGCTTGAGCAGTAAACAACAATATCGCCAAGCCAGTCAGACATATCGGTAAGGATTTCGAGTTTTTGCTGCGGATTTAGTGTGCCACCAGATGCTTGCAGCATTTTTTGATACTTGTCTGAGATGTCATTTGCCTCTTCGACTTCTTCCGCAAGAATATCGCGAAAGTTTTCAATGCGGTCTGGAGTTAAAAGAACAGGTTGATCATTGCAAGGCAATTTGTAGATCTGATTGAATTTCTCAATATCGGAATAAAACTGAATCGTCATCTGCTCTCCTAGTGACGTATTTTTGAATTTGAATGGGCGATAGTACAGTCACATGAGGCTCTGCAAAAGAAGTTATTTACTGTGAAATTTCGGGGTCTTAATGAAACAGTTTTGGTAACTCAGGAAAACTGTTCGGAGAATATTGCCACCTGGTTTCTCAACAACTAAACTTTCATTTATTCACTTGATTCCGAATTTTGTCGCATCTCATAAGAAGGCCCCCCCCCCTATGAAACTTCGCAGCTCGCTTCTATTTGGTTTTTCAAGCCTTTTTTTGAATGCCTGCCTTCCATCAATCGATCCTTTTTCCGATAGTGGTACGGAGAATCCAAATCCGGCGAAAGACCCTGAAGATCACCAAGACCCTGCGATTCCTTTGACTGAAGATCCTTTGGACCAAGGAAATCGTTTCCGCAGTAGTGACATAAAGAAAGTTCTCTTTGCAGGACCTTTTTTAAGCACCAGAACCACTGACAACGAAGAGATGCTGGTAACAAACGTTGGTGAGGACGGTAAGGAAATTTCAACCCTCGAAGTTGAAGTCGATGTCGATGGAACCGTCTACAAAATTCTTCTACCTGCACGTTTGCAAAAAGTCGTAGATATCGATGCAAAGTTCTTCGCGATTCTCAGATATAGAAGCATCGGCAACGAGTTACCCGATGCCCATTTAGTCCGTAAGTCCGATGGGAAAGCCTGGAAAATTTCCGCTGACGCTGTCAATCCAGGCTCGTTTAGGTTGACAGAAGTTGAAGGTGAGAGCCGCATCTATTTCACGGCAGATGATGATTCTTACCAAAGTATGGATTTTTGGAAAAAACGCTCTGGTGACAGCTTGAGTCTGGCGCGCGTTTTCGAAAACAAAGACGAAGTCATTCTAGTTTCTGTTATGAAAACTTCACTTGATGATTATGAACTCGTCGGTCCGGACAGCGTTGCAACTGATGGGTCATCGTCAGAAGACACTTGGATCAGCAAAGTTACTTCCAGAGCACCCGTCCCATATAGCTTGAAAGCTTTGAACTCCTCCTTCACTGAATATTTTTTCGCCAACAACAATGCATTCCGCCTAACCAAAACAGGCGTAGTTGTTGAATTGCGCCATATGGTCGAGCATCCTGTTTACGGAGAACTAGTTGGTAAAGTCGAAAAAAATACCTTTGACGATCTTTATTGGGGTTTAAAAGTCGGTGACTTTTTTGTGCTTAAAGGCTGGCGCAATTTAATTGTTCTTAGCAATGACCTTAAAACTATCGTTGCAGAACCAGAGTTCGTTCAAAACATGCAGCGTCCGCTCGAAATTGAAGAAAAAGGCGGCATTGCCTCCATTTTTGACAATTATGCGGTTTGTCAATTCAGACAGATTGGCGCTGAGATCAAAGACTTCTGCGTTAAAAACGATGCCCTCGCCCTAAGGGGTACGATCACTGCAATTGATGTCGATGAGGCGGGTAGAATCTTTGCTTTCAGTACGATCGAATCAGTTCAAGATGTAGAGAAACTAACGATCGAATTAAATGCTCAAACTCAGGTCCTTGAAGTTACCAAAAGAGAGCCGGTACAGGCCTATTCACCAGAGCAAACGGTCCTGGTACCGGTAAAAATTTGAATTCACAGTAGACGCAAATCGATGCGAACAAGGCGGGGACTAGGTTCCACCGCCTGTTGTTTTGTTAATCAACAATCTATCCACAGCTCTGTACTGGTTGGTCAGGTTATCTCGGGTTTAGCTTCCCGAGTCAAAAGATCCATGACTGCTTGAGCAATCGGTTTCCCTTCGTAAAGGACCCGGTAGACTTCCGAGGTGATTGGCGCATCAACGCCGAGTTTGTTGACTAAATCATAGGCAGCCCTTGCAGTGGTCACACCTTCAGCTACCCCGACCTCTTTCAAAACGATATTTAGCTGTTCACCTTTTCCAAGACGGTAGCCGACTGAGAAATTTCGGCTCTTTTCGGAGGTACACGTCAGAAACAAATCGCCGACGCCGCCTAGACCTTTGAAGGTCAGAGGATTTGCGCCGAGCGCAACCCCAATCCGGGTAATCTCAGCTAGGCCGCGCGTGATCAATGCCGCCCGCGAATTCATCTGAAACCCAATCCCAACGCTGGCTCCAGCGGCAATAGCCACAATATTTTTCAGCGCGCCAGCTACTTCTAAACCAATAGGATCATCGCTGGTGTAAACGCGAAAGTGAGCGGCGTGAAACAATTCTTGCGCCCAGGCCGCGCGACTCGCGTCCTTGCTGGCTACTGCTACCGCAGTCGGTTGATGCGCTGCTATCTCACTCGCAAAGCTAGGCCCAGAAAGGAATGTAGACTTTATTGCAATGTCTGGTCCGAGGATCTCACTGATAATATCTGTAGGCAATTTTAGAGAGCCAATTTCAATCCCTTTCGCTGCACAAATAAGCAGCAACTCTGGTCGCCAAAACTTTTTGATCCCGAGCAACACCTCGCGCATGGTCTGAGTTGGTGTCGCTTGCACGATGACTGACTGCTGGTTGATGAGAGCTTCATTAATAATGCTTGTTGCGGACAATCTAGGTGATAGGTTAATTGTACTAAGATATTTGGGATTTTTATGGGAAGCGTTAATCGTGTTGGCTACGTCTTCGGACCGGGTCCACATTGTTACCTGGTAACCTTTTTCGGCAAGATGCTGTGCTAGACAGGTACCGAAATTACCTGCGCCAAGTACGAGAATCTTTTCACCTTGTCGAATTGTCATCGGAAGCTCCTGTCAGATCACGTTCCCAAGCTGTTGCTGCGACTATTGTATAAGGTATTGTGACGAAATGAATCCCTACCTGCCAGTTTTAATTGTCCTGGTTTTTGCGATCATCTTCGGCTGTATCATGTCGGGGCTTTCGCATTTCATAGGTCCACGAAAACGCACGTTGTCTCCGGTAAAAGACGAACCGTATGAATGCGGTGTTCCAATGGTCGGCGAACGCGACAAAATGAGCGTCAAATTCTACCTCACTGCGATCCTATTTATTCTATTCGATATCGAAACCATTTTTCTCTACCTCTGGGCAACAACTTTTAGAGAGCTCGGCTGGTTTGGCATTGTCGAAGTTACTATTTTCCTTGTGATACTTGTTGCTGGATATGTTTACGTTGTTAAACGCGGAGCACTCGAATGGGACTAGATCTTCAACAAATTCAAGCTTTCTTGGACAATGAATTTGCAGTCCAGCTCATTGCGACAGCTATTAAGTTTGCTGTTGTTTTCGCTATATGCATCCAGGTTCCCCCGATCATGATTTGGGTTGAACGTCGCGCGCCTGCACTTATGCAACGTCGTAAAGGACCAAATCGCGTTGGCTTCTTCAAGCTACGTCTTTGGGGTTTACTGCAGTCTGCTGCTGATGCGGTGAAATTGATTTTGAAGGAAGAAATCGTTCCGAGAGGTGCGAACAAGATTTTCTTTCAGATCGCACCGATTTTTGGCGTCATTCCGGCACTACTTATTGCTTGCGCTATTCCTTATGGCAATGATTTCCAGCTCTTCGGTTACAACATTCCATTATCAATCGTTAATGTTGATGTTGGTTTTTTGTTTATTTTGGCCGTTTCAAGTTTGGGTATTTACGGCATAACCATCGCAGGCTGGGCAAGTAACAATAAGTATTCACTTCTCGGATCGCTACGCGCCTCTGCTCAAATGATCAGCTACGAGATTCCTTTGGGAATGTCTCTGATTCCAATCGTATTGATTTACGGAACACTTGATCTCAATCAAATCGTAATTGGCCAATCGAATCTCTGGAACTGGGGCATTATCACGTCGCCAATTTCTTTCATGATTTTCTTTGTTTGTATGTTTGCAGAAACAAACCGCGCGCCTTTTGACTTGGCTGAATCTGAAGCTGAGTTAGTTGCAGGTTTCCACACTGAGTATGGTTCAGCTAAATTTGCTTTGATCTTCTTAACAGAATACGTCGTCATGTTTATTCTTTCTTGCCTAGCATCGACTGTATTTTTCGGCGGTTGGCAGATCCCTTTCGTTCCGCACGACACGCTGATGCAACTGATAGGAGGATTGCATATCCCTGTTCTCCCATACCTTCTGGACCTAGTCGGCTGGGGCGCTCCGTTCCTCTCACTATCGTTGCAAGAAATGGGTGTGCATTCGCTGATTGCATCACTCATTGGTGTCGCAGTGTTGTTCATTAAAGCAGGCTTTTTCATGTGGATGTATGTCTGGGTTCGCTGGACGCTTCCAAGATTCAGATATGACCAGCTGATGTCTCTAGGATGGAAGTTCATGTTGCCTGTTGGACTTGCAAACATATTTGTCACAGCAATTATTGTAGCGATTTTGAATTTTAAGTAGTCGGGAAACGTATATGACTCAACTTCATTTATTCTATGTGTTTGCGGCCCTCGTTACCTTTTGCTCGGTAATGGTTGTTGGTTCGCGTAACCCGGTAACGTCCGCTGTGTTTCTGGTGTTTGATCTTTTTCTTCTCGCCGGTATCTACGCCATGATGGAGGCCCACTTTGTAGCTGCCATTCAAGTATTGGTATATGCCGGTGCGATCGTAGTCTTATTTGTCTTCGTAATCATGCTTCTCAATCTGGAACAAGAAAGTCACGGTAAGGTCCGCGTATCAATACCTGACATCGTTATGATGGGAATCACAGGCTTATCTTTTGTCATTATCGCTTTCCTTGTTGCGCGCGTTCCATCCATGGCCACGGTTGGAGAGATGACACCGGAAGCGATCGCCGCCGCCGGAGGAAACACTTACGTCGTCGGAATGGTTTTATTTACTAAGTACTTATGGCCATTTGAATTGGCTTCAATCCTTATTTTGTTAGCGATGGTTGCTAGTATTGTCATCGCCAAAAAAGACAAGGCTGCAAAACCGGGCCGCAGGAGAACTGTAAATGCCAACCAGTGAAAGCTATCTAATCCTCGCCACGATCATGTTTGGCTGTGGCGTATTTGGCGTGTTGTTCCGGAAGAATCTCATTCTGGTCATGATGTCGATTGAGTTGATGCTGAATGCGGTAAACCTCGTCTTTGTTTCAGCTACCCAAACCCTTGGCAACGTCGACGGCCAAGTTATGGTGTTTTTCGTTATTACGGTTGCGGCGTGCGAAGCTGCGGTCGGTTTAGCTATGGTTATCGCTCTTTATAGAAAATACGGCACGATCGATACCGATTTCCTGAGAGTGCTGCGCGGATAATTTTCCGGAGGAATGTTTCTGATGTTGCTATGGCTCGTGATCTTGTTCCCTCTGCTTGGTGCGGCTCTGAACGGTTTGTTGTTACGTAAAGTATCAAAGACTGTCTCTCATATAGTCGGTGCATCCGCACTTATCGCTTCATTTGCTTGCGCACTCACTGCCTACATGCAAATGATGTCTGCTGGCGGTGAAGGCCAGGTAATCTTTGGTTTCGACTGGCTCGAAGCTGGTGGGTTTAAAGCCCCGTTTCAATTCATTCTCGACCGCCTCTCCGGCATGATGATGCTAATCATCACGGGAATCGGAAGTTTGATCCACATCTATGCCGGTGGCTACATGCATGAGGAAAAAGCCACTTGGCGCTTTTTCTCTTATTTAAATCTTTTCGTATTCATGATGCTGCTCCTAGTTCTCGGCGACAATCTCTTGATCATGTTTATCGGTTGGGAAGGCGTGGGCCTTTGTAGTTACCTCCTTATCGGCTACTGGTACGAAGACGATGCGAACGCCGCTGCCGGTATGAAAGCGTTCCTAGTAAACAGGATCGGTGACATTGGATTCTTAATCGGCGTATTCCTGTGCTTTAAATTCTTCGGCACGGTCTCGTTCAGCGAACTTAAAGACATCATCATCAATGGTAATGCTCTGACTGGTCCTCAGCTTGAAGCTGTTAGTTGGATCACTCTCGCGCTCTTTATCGGAGCTTGCGGTAAGTCTGCTCAGCTTCCTCTATATGTTTGGCTTCCAGATGCGATGGCAGGTCCGACACCAGTTTCAGCTCTTATCCACGCAGCAACAATGGTTACGGCAGGTATCTATATGATGACCCGCTTGAACTTCTTGTACTTCTTAGCGCCGGATACCCAGATGATTGTGGCGTCTGTGGGAGCTGCTACCGCTCTCTTTGCAGCAACGATTGCGATCGTGCAAAACGACATCAAGAAAGTACTCGCTTACTCGACCGTCAGTCAGCTTGGTTATATGGTTTTGGCTTGCGGTGTTGGTGCATATGCTGGCGGTGTTTTCCACTTATTCACACACGCATGCTTTAAAGCACTTCTATTCCTTGGAGCGGGTAGTGTCATTGTTGCCATGCACCATAAACAAGATATGCAAGAGATGGGCGGCTTACGCAAATACATGCCGATCACACACGCTGTGATGTTGGTTGGTGTACTAGCAATTATCGGCTTCCCAGGACTTGCTGGTTTCTTCTCGAAAGATGAGATCCTATGGAAAGCTTGGATTGGCGGCGGTCCTGTGATCTGGGGTATGGGCGCAATGGCGGCGGTTTGCACTGCCTTCTACATGACCCGACTCCTGATGCTGACATTTTATGGGCCTAATCGCAGTGATCACCACACACGTGAGCATTTGCATGAGACGAGCGCGGTAATGTGGGCGCCACTTGTTGTACTCGCGATCTTGAGTGCAGTTGTAGGTTACCTCAACGTTCCACACGTGATTCCTGGTTTGCCGCATTTGCTGTTTGAACATTATCTAAGTCCGATCATTCATGTACCAGCTGCCGCTGCTGAACATTGGCCGCACTTAACCGCAACATACTCGCATTCACTCGAACTTGGTTTGATGGGCATATCGGTACTGGGCATGTTCCTTTCAGCTGGCTTCGCCATTGTGCTTTACAAAAACGGACCATCACCAACTGCCATCAAACTCAAAAAGAGTTTTTCCGGCATTCATAAGGTGCTTACCAACAAATATTACGTCGATGAGTTCTATTTCAAATATATCGTTGATCCGCTGAAAGACATGTCTCTGTTTCTCTGGAAGATTGTCGACACCGTCATTATCGATGGCATCGTAAACGGCATTGGTCAGGCTTTTATGCTAGTCGCTGGTTTAACTAGTTTCCGTATGTCGGGCAGTTTACACCGGCACGCAATGGTAGTGATGCTGGGTATTTTCTGTTTGTTGACGATTTTGCTCTTTTAACTTGTCGTGGCACCAAGGGTGCTTGCGACTTGTCCCGGTAATGCGGGACCTGCTGATACTAAATATTTAGTACTGTAAGAAAAGGTACCAATGGATTTTTTTAATTCACATGTCTTGACCCTAACGACGTTTCTGCCGCTGCTAACAGCAGTCGCCATCATGTTTACACCCAACCTCGCTATATCTCGTTGGGTTGCGATGGGCGGATCTGCAGTAACGTTCCTTTTCAGTCTTCATGTTTGGTATTACTTCGATGCTCAGACTCCTGGCTTGCAGTTCGTTGAAGAATATTCCTGGATCCCTTCCTTCGGTATCAAATACATCATGGGTGTCGACGGGCTAAACCTTCTACTTTTTATTTTGACGACCTTTCTAACGCCGCTCATCCTGCTTTCTGTTTGGCACATTGAAGGAAGCAAACAAAAAGCGTTTCTTTCCCTATTTATGTTCCTTGAATGCGGGATGCTTGGATCACTAGTCGCCTTTGACATGGTGTTCTTTTACATTTTCTGGGAAGCAATGCTTATCCCGATGTATTTCATGATCGGTATCTGGGGTGGGAAAAACCGCATCGACGCGACAACCAAGTTTATCATCTACACCGTAGTCGGTTCATTGTTCATGCTCGCTGCGGCGATCGTGCTCTATCTTCTGCACTACCAAAAGACCGGTACTTACTCGACCAACATTCTTGACCTCTACACTACGGCACCACTTTATGAGACCCAGCTTTGGTTGTTTGGTGCATTTGCTTTAGCTTTTGCTATCAAAGTTCCCTTGTTCCCGTTTCACACTTGGCTACCAGACGCCCACACCGAAGCGCCAACGGCTGGTTCGGTTATTTTGGCTGGTGTGTTACTAAAGCTTGGTACCTATGGCCTTCTAAGATTTGCAATCCCGCTATTTCCTGAAGCGGTCGCAACCTACGCACCTATCATCGTGTCTTTAGGTGTTATTGGTATCATTTACGGTGCCCTAACCGCCTGGATGCAAAAAGATGCTAAAAAACTCGTCGCATACTCTTCGGTATCGCACTTAGGTTTCGTCGTTATTGGCAGCTTTGCTTTAGTCGCTGGCGGCAACCAAATCTCAGTCGAAGCGTTGACCGGCGCCGTGTATCAAATGATTAACCACGGTATCAGTACCGGAGCATTGTTCTTTTTGGTCGGCATTATCTATGAACGTCGACACACTCGAATGCTTGCAGATTTCGGCGGCTTAGCGAAAGTCATGCCCTGGTTTGCATTTATGCTTATCATCGCGACTCTAAGTTCGGTTGGACTACCAGGCACTGGCGGATTCGTAGGCGAGTTCCTCATTCTTCTTGGAACATTCCAATCATCTCCAATCGCCGGTATCACGGCGAGTTTAGGCGTACTCCTCGGCGCTGTTTACATGCTGCACCTTTGCCGCAAGATTCTATTCGGACCACTTGATAAAAAAGAAAACCAAGAGCTTCAGGATTTGTCTCCGCGTGAATTCGCTTACTTGACACCACTAGCAATCTTGGCAGTGCTAATGGGTATCTATCCGAATTTATTCCTGGATAAAATCAGGCCGTCAGTTGAACACCTTGCACAAAACTATAAACAATACCGTCTCGTCGCCGCTGAACAACCAGCAAAAGACATTGAGAACGTAGCGTCGTCAGAACAAAGCGCTGAAAGCGCAGGAGAGTAATTTTGAACTTTAGTTTTCCAACTGTAACCTTAGATTTTTACATCTCGGCACTGCCCGTTCTAATACTCTGCCTTGGTGCAATCTCCGCAATGCTACAATCGGTGTTCAAGAAAGTTGGCTCTGAGACCGCTGTCTTCGGGTTACAGATCGTAATTTTGATTGGCGCATTGCTTGCTGCTTTGCTGGCACCAAACTCAGTCGAGACGGCTTACTTATCCGGAAACTATCTCACCGGATTGATAACTCAGTTCGGCCAAGTAACTCTTCTCGTCATAGCAATTATCATTTCAATCCTTTTTAAAGACACTTGGTTGAAGGCTAAGTTCTTTCGCGGCGAGATCTCCAGTCTCTATCAGATGGTCATCAGCGGTATGTTAGTCATGGTTTCGAGTGAAGACTTGATTACGCTGTTTGTTGGACTCGAACTTTCTTCTATCGGATTATACGCTCTACTCGGTTACACAGATCCAACTCGCAAAAGCCAAGAGGGCGCGATTAAGTACTTTGTTCTCGGGTCTTTCGCGACTGCACTCTTGATGTTTGGTTTCGGCCTTCTCTACAGCGCTACAGGCACCATGCGCCTATCTGAAATCGTCGAACTTGTTCCAAAAATGGCGGACCATAACTGGGTCCAACTCGGTGCACTTTTCGCTATGGTTGGGCTTGGTTTTAAATTAGCACTAGCTCCGTTTCATCTCTGGGCACCAGATGCATATGAAGCAGCTCCGACCGGGATCACTGCATTGATGGCTACTAGTGTTAAAGTCATGATCATCCTGGTTGCCATGCGTATTTTTGGCGGCGGTCTTTCTTCTATTTATGAAGTCTGGATGCCGGCATTGATGTTCCTTGCGGTCATCTCGATGATTGCAGGCAACGTCATGGCTCTTGTGCAAAACAGCCTCAAACGTATGCTTGCTTATTCGTCAATTGCCCACAGCGGTTACATGGCTGTCGCAATCTGTGCGATAGGAAACCTTGGTGGGGAATTCCCTTACGCTGCTGTCCTCTACTACCTCATCGGTTATGCGATTATCTCGATCGGCTCCTTCGGAATCTTGATGTGGCTTGAAAATGACCAAAACGACAACATCACACTTGATAACCTCTCTGGTATGGCTTCAAAACACCCCAAAGCATGCTTTGCACTCGCTGTCTTCATGTTTGCTTTTGCAGGTATGCCGCCTACCGTTGGATTCATCTCTAAGTTCTTCGTTTTCAATGCCGCTCTGAAAGCTAATTTAGTCAGCTTGGTAGTTATCGGTATCATTGGTAGCTCAATTTCACTTTACTACTACTTAAGAGTGATTGTTCGGATGTTCATGAGTGAACCTGTAAAAGTTGCTGCACCTCTCGCACCGAAGAACTCAGTCATCGTTTCGCTCGTGGTCGGCGTTGCCGTGATTCTGGTTGTCTTGCTTGGTACAGTTCTTCCGGGTCCAGTCATGGACCATCTGATTTCGACTTCGCTAGAGATTGCTCGAAACTAAGCAGTTTTCTTTGTAGACCTGGGAGGCCCCATGTACCCGATCCTTTTTGAATGGGGCCCCATCGTCATACCGTCCTGGCATTTCATGTATGCGCTGGGAGCTGTTTTAGCATTTTTCATGCTCTGCCGACTTAATCTGCGCCTTGCGCATCCTCTAGAAAATAGACAGATCTCAAATCTATACATCATTGGCTATCTGTGCGGATATTTCGGTGCGCGTTTCCTATCTATTGTTATCGAACAACCGGAACTGCACTCGGTTGCGGGGTTGATCCAGGGTCTCACCCAGCTTGGATCAATGACATTTTATGGGGGAGCGATGGGAACGTTTCTCGGTGGGTTAATTTACGTGAAATTTGCGCGTTTGAACTTACGAGATGTTTTGGATATAGCGATACCATGTGGACTGATTGCGCTAGCTGTGGGACGCCTTGGGTGCTTTCTGAATGGCGATGACTACGGTAGTCTCGTCCCCGAAAGCTGGGGCCACTTTCCAGGAAGTTTCTTGTGGGCTGTCACCTTTCCTAACCTGGAAGACAACCTACCAAGATACCCAGTCCAACTTTGGGAAACCTTCGTTGTCTTAGCCCTGACGGTACCGTTAGTTTTAAACTTGTCTAGAATCCAAAGTCGACTCGGACACGGGATGGTTGGCTATTTTGCAATTGTCGGATACGCGAATGCGAGGTTCATACTCGAATTTTTTAGAGGTGATTTCCGTGGACATCCCTTTGGCAATTGGATGTCGAGCTCCCAACTAATCAGCCTTATCATCTTAATTCTTTGCGGATTAACCCTTCCGACATTGCTACGAACAACGAGAAAGGCCAAGGATGAGCGGGGACCGTCAGGTTACTGACCCTCTTAAATATTGCGTCAGCCTTCAGGTCCAACTGGCAATTCCGCTGGTTTTGCGGAAGGTGTAATGCTTTCAAAGTGCGATTTCGCAACGAGGAAGCCTGACGGGCCACCAGAAACTTTCACCCAGTACTTGTCGTCGATTAACTCATGTTTGTAGAGATCGACAGTAATTTTCTTTGGATCCCCAGCAGCGCTCTCCAGAATAACACTATGTACAGGAGCGGCGAGAAGTGATTTTACGAAGTCAGGCTGATCGGCCCGGTAAAAGTCTTCGGTTTTAGCAAACTCCAGGTCTACAACAAACGGCCGGACATGTGAGGACTCTTTTGCCTTGGTCGAGCCATCGGGGCCTTCTGCTTTCGCGATCTCGTCACCGGTGAACCAACTTCCGGTGATTTTTTTATAGAAAACGCCATCGATTGTGACGCCTGAGAGAGTTGACATAAAGGCACTAGGCACAATTCGTCGGTTACGAAAGTCATTATTGGTTTTCAAAATGTTTTTAGAAAACTCTGCGGGGAGTTCTATCAATGATGGTCCCATACCTATGCGGGCATACATCTTGTCAGCACTGCTTAAAAACGAAAGATTTAGATCTGGTTTGCCTTCAAAGGTCAGTCGAACTAAAATCTCCGGGTTGGAAAATTTCTCAGCAAGCGCCGGATCGGGGTTATCAATAAACTTATCAGCTTTGACGAAATTGAGGTCATCGATAAAATCACGAATGTAGGCTACGTCCGGCTCCGCTCCGCCAGCAGCAAATTTATAAGAGTTGCCGTCTTTAACCAGCGAAACGTCCGTACCGCTCAGGGAATTGTATTCCAAAGACTTAATTTGAGATTCATCAATTTTGACCATCGCCTTGCTACGAAGATCATGCAGTGTCTTAGTCACGGCAATAGCAATATGCTGACTACCCATCAGCACATCATCTGAAGCTGAAGTTGCTAGATAAGAATTGTAGCCGACAGGAGCTTTACTGCCGAAAAACAGTGTCGTTTCTGCGCCATCAAGGGTCTTCAATCTAATTTTTACACTCGAATTTTCTAAACCAAAATTCTTCCAGGTCGCTTTGTCAGTTGAAACTACCGATGTGTAGTTGTAATCAGAAACAGACTTCAGCAAATTTTCTACAGCAGGACTATCGGCAGCGAGTGCGATCGGATGGTTTATCATCCAAACACCATCAACCTTTGCCAATTTAATTTCAAGAATGTCACCATCGGTTGCCGCAGCGACTTCCTCGGGTTTTGCAGTGTAGACAAACTCAGTGACTTGATCAGGCGTGATCAAAGTCAGCTTGTTTTTACCCTTAGTTTCTTTTTCTTCTTCCTTTGTTTTCCATTCGTCCCAGGTTGCGATTCCACCCAAGCCGAAAAGCAGGACCGTAAGAATCACTATAAGTTTAATGTTTTTCATGCTCGTCTCCTACGCAACCAGTAAAGGGTGCCTGTGCCGAGGAAGAACAACGGATAGACAATCACTATCAATAAGAAAACGATCTGACTAATGGGAGACTTCATGTCAAGCTCAGTCTTCGACATATCTTTCGGACGGATAGAGATGAAGTCCTCATCCTGAAGTAAGTAGTTAGTCATATTTAAAAACATGTCCCGTTGCTCGGCAGACGTGATGTTCGCATTGTTGGCGAATTCCACAGATCCCATAACAATCAGACGGGTTTCAGGTGATTTTGTTGCGGCATTATCAGAGGTGGCATCGGTTTTTACATCGTCGGGATTCTGTTCGTTATTGGCGGTCGAAGGGCCAGGAATTTTTCCACTAGCTACAGCAATAACGGGAAAGGCCCCTGCATCGAGGCGGTCTCTTTTTACTTCCGTTAAATCAGCTGCCGCAAACACATCTTTGATCCGCACTTGCTGTTCAAAAGTCTTACCGGCAAGAGTGATTTTCATCTGGAACGGATTGTCTGTAATCTCGCGAATCGTCCGCGCACTTCGCATCGGCAGGGCAATCTGAGACTGGCTGGCAAAGTCGCGTGAGATCGGATGAAACTCATCAAATCCGGACACGATAGTATAATTTTGCGTGTACATCTGGGCTTGTTGGCTAGCCGGATCTAGAATTAAAAAGTCGCTATTATATGCCAAACCAAACTTCTCAAGCATTTTGTTAAGAGTTTCAACTGGCGTGATGCCGTTGACCATAGTCATGACCGCACCACCACGCTTTAAAAAGTCTTCAAGGATACGGGTTTCTTCTTCTTTAAAATCATACTTAGGCCCAGCAATAATCACTGCATCGGCATCATCCGGAACCTTCGCAGCTTCAAGTAACGAAAGGTCTTCAACGACTATTTTGGTATTTTCAAGTTCCTGAACGATAAAATTAAATCCAGTCGCCTCCTCACTTCTTAGTGCACCCTCACCGTGGCCTTTAGTAAAGTAAACTTTCTTCGATTTATCTTTGAGTACATTTACAAAAGCATTGGTCAGTTTCTCTTCACTAAAGGTACTAAGACGAGTTTCAAGGTTTTCACGGCGAACGATTACAGTATTCAGATCAGTTATCTTGTCCGCAATCGCTCTGGTGGGTTCTTTCTGAGGATTTAGATATTCAACTGTAAATGAAGAACCTCGGGCTTCGAACATAAAAAGCAGGTCTCGAAACGTTTGCTCAAGGTTCTCGTCTGAAAAGTAGGCTGTGATCTTGATCGTTGCTTTCGTGTCGCGAATCGTTTCGGCGACCTTGATCGATTGCTCTGATAGCGTGTTTAGTTGATCGCGAGTGACGTCTAAACTTTTATTAAATCTGGGGCGAGATGTCAGTACCGCTAGGCCGATAATGATTCCAAGTCCCAAGATTACAACCACACCGCTACCGGCACCGTACTTGGCACCTTTGCGACTAAAAAATCTTTTGAAATTTGAAATGTCTAAGGCAATCCAAAGGACAATCAAGGACGCCGCGATACCCAATGCTAGGTGTCCCACCCATTTACTGTCCTGAGAGCCGCCACCAATTGCTGTACCTACAAGTGCGACAAATGCCGCTAGAAACGGAATAAAGAAAAGACTGGAATTCATAGACCTATCTCCATCTCTGCGAATCGAGAACAATATTTGTAAAAAACAAAAACACAGCCACAAAGCAGATGAAGTACGTCACATCTGCTACCGTCAAAATACCTTTAAAAAACGTGTCCAAATGCTCTTTTGCAGCGATGTATTTCACAACGCTTTCCCAAATGCCGCCACTTGCCATATTCGGTGCGTAGTAGTTCAGGATTAAAAGCAGGAAGAGTCCAAACATCGTGAATAAGAACGCAAGAAATTGGTTATTAGTCATTGAAGATACCCATAAACCAAATGCGACTTGCGCCGACATCAGAAGCAAGACGCCGAGGTAGCTTGTCCAGATGACTCCAATGTCAGGATTGCCATACATTTTAATAAATAGTGGGTAAACAGCCGAGCAGGCCAGAACGAACGCCAAGACAGAAACCGCTGCTATGAATTTTCCAGCTACGATCTGCATCGCAGTCACGGGCGATGTCTGCAGTAAGCGCAGAGTCTGGTTTCGTCTTTCTTCAGAGAACGACGACATCGTCACTGCCGGTACGACCAAAAGCAAAATAAAATAAATGTTGTCAAAGAATGCCCTAATGAGTTGCTCAAGGGAAACGCCCTCACCTCCCATTGAAGCTGCGCGCTGGGCATATTCCATATAGGTCATTATAAATAGGTAGAAGAATAGGCTCATAAACCCAAGAAAAAAGAAGAATATTGCCGCACCTTTCGGTGATGCGAAATAAGAGCGAATATCTCGCCATGCTATTGTCATTACCGGACTCATCAAAGTATCCTCCCGACTGTGTTCACCATATTCGTTATGTTCACTGAGTTACCTGAAAGAAAACTTCTTCCAAACTGCGAGTCTTCGCACTAATTTCGCGTAGACCATAGCCACCATCTAAAACTTGCCGTGCGACTGTCTCGACAACTAATTGCAGCTCATTGTCTCTACCAATACCAAACTCAAGTTCGTGGTCATCCTGGTTGATAATGTTTGCCATAGTCACTCCGGGTACAGCGGTGAGAACGCTTGCGAGTTTTGAGCTATTAGCTCCAACGCGCAGGCGATAAAGATGCTCTGACTGTAAATGGCTTGAAAGTTCCTCTTTCGTGCCCTGCTGAACAATCGACCCTTTATGAATGATAATTATGTGGTCACAAGTATTTTGAACCTCTGAAAGGATGTGGGAACTGAGAATAATCGTGTGCTGGCCAGCAAGCGATTTGATCAAGTCACGGATGTGCAAGATCTGGTTTGGATCTAAGCCCTCTGTTGGCTCATCAAGCACCAAAACTTCTGGATCATGCACAATTGCTTGGGCTAAAGCTACGCGCTGCCGAAAGCCTTTTGAAAGGTTGCCGATGATTCTACCTCGAACATCGCCCAATGAGAGAAGCTCGATGACTTCTGAAACTTTCTTCGGGATGCTAGCTGACGCCAGCCGATGAATCTTTGCCGAGTAGGTTATAAAATCAGCAACCCGCATCTCTAAATGCAGCGGAGGGATGTCCGGAAGATAACCTAACCGCCGCTTTGCTTCGATAGGCTGCTCGGTGATGTCAAAGCCGCTAATTTTCACAGACCCTTCGTCTGCGCCAATGCAGCCGCACATGATGTCCATTGTTGTCGTCTTCCCGGCGCCGTTAGCACCGAGAAATCCAACAATCTGCCCCTTTGGAACAGTAAATGTAACGTTCGAAAGCGCTTGGACTTCGCCAAAGCGTTTCGACAAACCAGAGACTTCAATCATTTAAACACTCCCACAAACAGTCGTGGTTAAAACCAGATGTCGTAAAAACAAGTATCGATAGCGATCTGAGTTTCTCATCATATAAAGAATCGATGCAGTGTCAAGGAGCTTAACATTTCGTAATGATTTAGGTTTATAGAATTTTGCCAATAAGGTATCATGATCTAACAAAGTTTAACAAACCGATATTAAAGAGAATTATATGAGACGTCAGACAATCCTGTTTTTCAGCTTTGTTTTGGTTAGCGTCATAGGAAGTTTCCCTGCGCTTGCACAAGAACCTAACAATGTAACTAAGGTTGCCATTCCAGATCTTCCGCCATCGTTTCGTGATGTCAGCGTCGAACTCCGCTGCGAAGCCCTGTCAGCTTTTATCGAAGTTTTTGCATCATCGCAGTTAAAAGAGCTGGGATATGAGGATCTCGGATGCAGTGAAGGTAATGGCATCGGCGGCGCCAATTACGTTCTTGAATTCAAATTTCAATCAGTTCCCGACATCAAAGCTTATTCAATTCAAATCGATATCGACGGCAAGAGCCCACCAAGAACAAAGTTATGCATGCAGGCTGCAAGCGAAACAATCTGTTCGCAGTCATATAGCAAAGTACCTGCTGGTGACGATTCTCACTTTGCTTCAGGCAATGAAGCCAATTTGGCTTTAGTAAATCGAAACTACAACCAGCCCGATAAAAAACTGTCGTCTCTACTTCCGACAGTTGTGTCGTGGGTTAGCAATGAGCAAAGATTTATCCGCATATTTGGCCGTGATTATGACGCTTTTGTAAACGGTAAGGTCCGCAAGTCTTGGGAGCTTCCTGTTAACATCAAAGACAAAGCGTCACGATTGAAGGTTGAACTGACGCCATCGAAAGCGTCTAGTTCAGAAGGCAGCATTAAATTTTTAGATGAGTTACCGTCTGAATTGAGATCTTGTCTGGAATGCAAAGACGGACTGTGCAGCAATCTCGATCTGCTATACACGTTCAACAACCGCTTTTTTGCAATCTCTGGGAAACCGCGCCAAGGTGAGGCTTCGGAGAATGATATGGAAAAAGCCAAGTACGGTCTAGCTTGGGTCATGGATGGACCGGAGCCCTTCGAAAAAGGTGAGGGCAACTGGCGATTTTTCTGTGGTGTGTCTCGCTACAGCGTTCAGGTAATCAAAAACTAAATTACCTTTGCGCACCTAAGGAACCTAAATCAGAGAGTTTCAATGTCATCGCGACTTCCAGAGATGATTGAACATGTTTCTTTGCTCTCAATGCCGATCTGTACACCGAGCGTACGATACCTTGTCGGTCGATCACAAAAGTGACTCTCGAGCCCATATCACCAAAAAAACTACTCGCACCGTAAAGATCACGGACGGTGTTGTTTTTATCAGTCAGTAGTTTATATGGCAAACTATGGAAACTGCAAAAGCTGGCATGACTCTCAGTCCCATCAGCAGAAATACCAAGGACTTCAGCTCCAACATCACAAAATTCTTCGTAAGAATCTCTGAATGCTTTAGCTTCGAGCGTACAGACTGCGGTGTAATCTTTAGGATAGAAAAAAAGGACAACGGTCGATTTTTCCCGGTAGTCGGACAACTGTCGGACGATTCCGTCCTGATCAGTTAATTTGAAGTTAGGAGCTTCAGCGCCGACATTAATTTCTTTAGAACCCATGCCTATCTCCCTTTAGCAAAACTTAAAGGAACCATAGCACGGCGGTCAATTATTTGCATGCTTCACTGGCATTTGCCCCTGAAGAAATCGAGTCCAAAATCGCGCAGATTTGGGTTTTTTTAGCAGGGTCGAGGGGAATAGCGGGGTCGGCAGCAAGCTGGTCTATTTTAGCCGATAGGCCGGAGCTGACTTTTTTAGTGAAATCGCCTTTTATTGCAGAAAGTTTCGAACTGATGTCGGTGTCTCCAACCCCCTTAATTTTCGCTACCGCCTTGAGAATTGAGTTGGCAATTCCTTTCGGAATACCAACGATTTTTCCAAACGCTTTGTCTACCGTGAGCATGTCGTTCAGGGTTGCTTCTAATTGAGAAGTCGGAAAAGAAGCGGAGCAGGTACCATTAGCCGGAAAAATTGCGCTAACAGTTTTCTCAAGACTTGCCATGGAAGAAAGAAGCGCATCCAAATTGCCAGTTGCTGATGTGTCAATCAATTGAACCTTCTCAACTCTTTTTTCAAGGTTCGATCTCTTATCAAGCGAACCGGTATTCCGATAAGTTAATACTGCGTTAAAAGCGACCGCTTCCGTCAGATGGGTGAAGGCCCAAAGGAAATGAGCTTTATTCTGAGCGTTTCTGCGTTGTTCGGTCGAGGCGCAAAGGTGACGGGAATCGAGATCGTTACGGGTGTCGATATCGACAAAAGGGCATACCGCCCTGATTGCTTCATTCACGTAAATCAACCGTTGAACGTTAACTCGCACCTCTTCAGCACACTTAGGGACAAGAACCGGATAGAGAACGTCAGTAGTATCTTTCGAACCAAGAGATTCGATCTCCTCCGTTGTAAATCCAACGGCATCTTTGATCGCACCTAGGGTATCTCCTGTGCTGGCATCACCCGCAGTAGCACCCGGTAACTTCGCAGCCTTCTTGCGCTCGCTTTCAGCACTTATTAAGCCTTTTGCGAGTGAAAAAGGATCGCCACCTGCCAGTGACAGATGAATGAAACCAAAAAGAATTGCTGCTTCTTCAGAGTCGGGATCGATAGAGTAGGCGTTTTGCGCGTATTTTCTCGCTTCAATCAGACGCCCTTGATCATAAAGGGACTGAGCCATATCGAGGCTGTGGAAAAAATTATTCTTATGACGCTCGGGTACTGTCAACCCAATGAGATTTGACTGCGCACCGCAGCCAGAAAGGATGAGAACGATCAGGAATAAACATTGGAATGATGGGTTTTTCATCATTTAATGTTAGCACGTTCCCCGCACGGCTGCACAGAACTCAGAATCCGTAAAGCGCTTGCTCGTCCGTCGGGAAGACGTTCGTGACGCCTTTTTTGGCCCAAAGTTCATGAAAATTCTTGTAGTGCTTTGACCAAACGTGTCCGGACTGACCTACTGGAAATACCCAAGTCGATTCCATTGGCTTATCCATGTCCCAAACCATCCGAACCGACGGGCCAAATGAAGTTTTTTCAGCTAAAACCAAATCACCCGATCCCCATTGCTCAGTTTCAGTAACTGCAAAGATTTTACCGAGGACGGGAATACCGGCTACGAACGGATGCTGAGCTTTCCATCGATTTTTAAAAGAATAGGTTTCGGCGTGTTTACGTTCGGCGAGCATGTTGACTAGGTGTTTAGCCAACTCTTCATCATTTACGCCAAAGATTTCTGTACCGCTGTTGCCTTCTTGCAAAAGCACCGTTAACACCCAAGCGCGGCGCATCGGCGCGAAATAATCGGTTTTTTTATCATCCTCAGACGTAAACGTTGCTGCCACGCGCGAGAGAAAGATCTTGGTCATTTCTTTTTCTGCAAGATCAGCATCTTCAAATGTAACTTGATCATCCATGCTGCTTCCCGACCAGGTTCGCCAGCGATCAGGGATTTTAATTTTTGTAGCAGGATCCTTATCAGCACGTTCGATCATCCAATTGATCACAACTTTGCGAAAACGGCCCGTCGTATCGAGGTGTAAAGCCTCCATCGTAGAGCGCGTTTGGTTTTCGTTACTTGCGAGCTGAGTCATGATTCGGTCTTTGCGATCGTCGTTAAACCAAGTGTGACCGTAAGTATCAACCCATATTCGTTCATTAGCTGTCGCCATCATGATCGGCGAACCAGTGAAGTTAATTGTTTTAGCCGGACGCATCGAAGACGGTTGAAGCTGAATCCATTCGCCTGCTATTGCATCAACCGGACGAAGACCCGACATTTTCCGGTCGATGCCAGTGCCCGTGGTTTGATAACGAATATTTCCTTGGCGATCCATCGCGACGGTATTTTGAGCGGGTAGTTTCATTCCAGCTAAAGCCGCACTCAAGCCATCAAGATCTTGAGCACGAAAAAATAACTCAACCGGAAGTCTCATAACTTCCGGCCGTAGCGCTAACCACTGCCGAGAAAAACGCTTGTTTCCTAAATTTGGCGGAGAAGACAGCGGGCCGCGATGGGTGAATTTCCCTTCGACAATGCGCGGCTCGTTCTCACCTTTGACAACGATTTCAAAAGTTTTCTTAGTGATTGGCAACCAAACCTCAGATCCTTCTTCGATCGAAGCTAAATATTCCGTGCCGTCAGCATTAAGCTTTTCTTCCAGATAATCATCGACGTCTTCTCCGGTGTTGGTGAACCCCCAAGCGACGTACGGATTCATGCCAATAATGATTCCTGGAATGCCAGGAACAGAAACACCTGCAATCCATTCGTTTTTGGCGGTAACCAAACGCATCGCGTACCAGATCTGTGGAACGCTTTGCCCAAGGTGCGGATCATTTGCTACGAATTTTCCAGTTGGCCCAGCCCACGCCCAGTTATTGCTTCCAACGATCGAATGTTCAACGACCGTAACGTTCGCATGTTGCTCAGGAACGATAGGAGACGGAGCGAGAAATTCCTGTGACGGCGGAAGCGGAGCATGGGCGACATCGGCCTCGCCAAACAGAGGCTTATTCCAAGGATGATTGAGCGTGAAAAGAAAGTCTTGCCATTTAGGCGATAGATTACGGCGCCAGGTTTCAGACTTTGCTTCACTGTCAGCAGAGGTCGTCAGCATATCAGCCATTTCCAAGAGAGCTAGAATCGAATCTTTGCAACTCCAAGGCTCTGGATCAAATCCAATAATTTTATATTCTACGCCCCATGTTCCTGGATTACTCGTGATGTAGTCGTTGACACCACGGGCATACTCATCGCAGGTTTTTCTTTCGTCCGGAGGTAGGTTATCAGCGGCGACTCCGGCAATCTCTTGTCTGTTTTGCAGACGCATTTCTTCATCATGGGGAACGGCCTCGGGTCCAAACCACTCGGAGAGTCGTCCTCCAGCCTTGCGACGAATCAAATCCATCTGCCAGAGACGTTCACTCGCGATCACGTGACCCTGACGACGGATAAGATCTGACCAATTCGCACCTTTTATAGTCGGAATGCCAAAGCTATCGAACTTGACATTTTGGTTATCAACCTTTGACCAATACGTTTCGGCGTTACCCTGGGATTTCAATACCCAACCAGCGTAAAGAGCAAGTCCGATGACGATAGCGATAACAAAAAGCAACGAAAACTTTAATTTCTGAGCCATAGGCTTGAAATGCTCCTCAGGAGAGAATTATTTTTTTTGAGAAAAAAGGTGACAAGCAACAACTTGTCCAGCTTCGGTCTTGGTATCGACTGGATCTGTTGTTCGACATATGTCCATTACATGCGGACAACGCGGCGCGAATCGACATCCTGGTTTTGGGTTAACCGGCGAACCGATTTCTCCCTGAATGAGTGACCTGGTTCGTTTTTGCTCAAACTCAGGGTCCGGTATCGGATTCGAGCTGACTAATGCTTTGGTATAAGGATGCTGAGGGTTATCGTAAACCTGGGCAGATGTTCCAAGTTCGACGATCTTTCCTAAGTACATAACTGCCATGCGATCGCAGATTATACGCACCATACTTAAATCGTGAGCAATAAACAAATAGGTGAGATCACGCTCCCTCTGAAGTTCTTTCAGAAGATTTACGATCTGAGCTTGAACTGAAACGTCCAATGCCGAAATTGGTTCATCGCAGATAACAAGTCTAGGTTCGAGTGCTAGCGCGCGGGCGATGCCGATTCTTTGCCGCTGACCACCTGAAAATTCGTGCGGATAACGGCTAGCGTGACTTGCATGCAGACCGACTCTTTCAAGCCAGAATGCGACTTTTTTCTCGCGCTCTTCACTCTTCCACAAACCGCACGAGTCCGGACCTTCCGCAATGATGTCTTTGACAGTCATCCTCGGGTTAAGTGAACTGTATGGGTCTTGAAATATAAGCTGAACATCCCGACTAAACTTACGGCGCTCAGCCATTGATAATTTGTGCGACACATCGGTGCCATTGAAGTCGATCTTGCCGGATGTTGGCTCGTGAAGCTTGATGATTAAGCGTCCAAGTGTGGATTTTCCACAACCGCTTTCCCCAACAAGACCCAAGATTTCGGTTTCGTTGATCTCAAAACTGAGATCATCAACCGCATGTAAAAAAACTTTTCGTCCCAAGCGAAATTTCTTCGTTAGGTTTTGTACTTTAACTATCGGTTTGTTACGCATGTAGAGCCTTCTCCTTCAATGCTAACGGCGCATATTGATGATGGAGCCAGCACTTCGAAAAACGGTCTGCGCGTAACGATGTTTTATCCAAGCTCATCGGAGGCGGATCGCTCTGCAAGCAAACTTTCATTGCAGACTTGCAGCGCACTGCAAACGCACATCCGGTCGGAGGAGAAAACAGATCTGGAGGGCTTCCAGGAATTGATTCTAGTACTGTCTGGTGGGTTTTCAGAGGATTAGGAATTGCTGACTTTAATCCCGCTGTATAAGGGTGGGCTGGCGATCCAAAAATCTCTTTTACAGAGCCGGATTCTACGATCTGCCCTGCATACATCACAGCGACTCGATCAGAAACCGATGCCACAACACCGAGATCGTGCGTAATTAAAATCACAGACATATTGATTTCGGATTGCAGCTGCTTAAGAAGCTCAAGAATCTGGCCTTGAATGGTTACGTCTAAAGCTGTTGTTGGTTCATCGGCGATGAGAATCTTTGGTCGGCATGCCAAAGCTATCGCAATCATGATTCGCTGGCGCATGCCGCCTGAGAACTCGTGCGGAAACTGTCCCCAGCGCTTTTCTGCTTCCGGGATTTGCACCAGCTTCATTAGATCAACGGTTTTTTTAAATGCAGCTTTATGGCTTAAATTCTCGTGTTTAATAATAACTTCGGAAATCTGTGCACCAACCGACATTGTTGGATTCAGAGAGGTCAATGGATCCTGAAAGATCATTCCAAGTTCTTTTCCACGAACAGATTCCATCTCTTGTCTAGACATCTTTAGGAGATCTCGGTCTCCCAAGAAAGCAGATCCTGAAGTCACACGTCCAGGAGGACAGGGAATAAGGCCCATTAACGTTTGTAGTGTTACTGATTTTCCGCAGCCTGATTCGCCAACGATCGAGAGAATTTCACCAGGAAATACGTCGAAACTTACTCCGCGCACTGCTTTCACGTGCCCCCCGTAGGTGGCAAATTCAACCGCGAGGTCGCGGACTTTTAAAATTGGTTCTTTCATTTCGCACCTCTTAACTTCGGATCGAGGGCATCCCGTAAGCCGTCGCCGAGTAAGTTAAAGGCCAGCATAGTTAAACAGATCATTAAAGAAGGAATTAGAAGCTCTAACGGGTAGGTCACAAAAACGGCCGCGCCTTCTTTGGTAACGATACCCCAAGACGTCATCGGCGGCTCAATACCAAGCCCAATGAATGAAAGAAAGGCTTCAGTAAATATAGCTGATGGAACAGCAAGCGTAAGAAGAACAAGCACTGTCCCCATAACGTTTGGCAAAAGATGCCGCGCTACAATGGTGAAAAATCCTGTACCAAGCACCTTAGCAGCGTGCACAAACTCCATCTCTCTGAGTCTAAGTACTTCACCACGGATTTGTCTTGCACTGCGTGCCCAAGACACCGCCACAAGGGCAATGATCAATGTCGTAACACCGTTTCCAAGGACCACCTGCAAAATGATAATAACAAGCAACTCAGGGACTGTTGCAACGATATCTGTAATACGCATCATGAGGTCATCAACTAAGCCGCCAAAGTACCCAGACACGCTTCCGTAAATAATGCCGAAGAGAATGTAGAGGATTGGAGCTGCGAATCCGATAAACAGGGAGACGCGTGCACCGATCATGATACGAGCCAACATATCGCGGCCGAGATAATCGGTACCAAGATAATGGGCTTTGGTTTTTATGATTGAGCCTGGTTGAGCATTGGGATCGATAGCACGCGCTACATCTGGTTGAATTGCAAAACGAGGTTTTACCGTTAGTATTTCTGTATCCATACTATCGCCAAACATATTGAATGCGGTGATGACATAATAGTACGTCACGCCTTTAGAAAGAGACGATGTATCAAAGTAGTTAATTCGATCAGCAGGAACATCGTCTAATGGAATGCCGAGCGTATCAGTCGAAATCGAGCGGTACACTCTGTATCCATCGATACCTGAGACTTGATCCCATTCAATCTCAATACCAGTGGTCCTAGGCTCGCCGACGACGCGAACATTCTTAGGGGAAGCCGGCACATCAATTGCTGCCTCTGCAGACTCATCGATAACTTGCTCAGTTGTTTTTGGCTGGAAAACATAATCGCCGCTGTCGACATAAACATCTTCACCAAAAGATGGCGGTGAGTGTTTGTTCCAAATTTCTTGTTGGTCATGGCTGTAATCAAGAGACATGGGGATAATAATGGCGCAAAGAGACAACACGACAATATACAAGGCCGACACGATCGCCGTTTTATTTCGACGTAAACGCATCCAAGCATCTTGCCAGTAGGATATCGACGGACGGCCCAGAATCCCGTCGAGACTTTGATCGTCGATCGATACCGGCACGAACAAATCTGGCGAAGGATTAAAATTTCCATCGTTCTGAGCAGCTGTCTTGTTCAATTTGATCCTCTAAATGCGCTTTTAATTGCCTTAAGCCAACCTGATCCGAGGATCGACGACAGCGAGAAGTAAGTCATTCACCAAAATAATCAGGATTGTAAATCCCGAATAGAAAACTGTGAGACCCATGATCACCGTGTAATCCAACTCATTAACTGCATTCACAAAGAATTGGCCGAGGCCCGGGATTCCGAAAATAGACTCGATAACGAAACTACCGGTCGTGATCGTTGCGAAAAGCGGACCGAAGTAAATCATAACGGGCAGAACGGCGTTTCGAATCTGATGTTTTAAAATGATCTGAAGACGGCTCAAGCCTTTAGCTTTAGCTGTCTTCATATAATCCTGCTGAACAACTTCAAGCATCGAGCTACGCATCAAACGTGCCATGGATGCCATCACAATCATGCCCAAACTCATCGCGGGCAGTAACGTCTCAGCAAAGCCGCCCCAGCCACCGACCGGGAGGATTCCGAGTTGTAAAGCAAAGATATGCTGTAGAAAGTAAGCCAAACAAAAGCTTGGAATGGATACACCTAATACGGCGAGCACCATTGCAAACATATCGGGAATACCGTTACGGTTGAGAGCTGCAAACACTCCTAAGATGACACCAAAAACCAAGGCTCCAAAGAGCGCCATCACACCAAGAGTCGCTGACGGCATAAAATGCTCGGCGATAATCTTATTTACCGGTCGGTTCACCTGCTTAAAAGAAATACCGAAATCAGCCTTTAAAAACATATTGGACATGTAAGT
Source organism: Pseudobacteriovorax antillogorgiicola (assembly GCA_945862295.1). Taxonomy (GTDB): domain Bacteria; phylum Bdellovibrionota_B; class Oligoflexia; order Oligoflexales; family CAIYRB01; genus CAMAXT01. Next base: position 18,064 of record CAMAXT010000005.1, on the reverse strand, counting down.
CGTGTACTGCTGAAGTAACGGCTTATTAAGACCATATTTTTCTTCGAGGTTTTGTCTAATGACAGCAGACATCGCCTTTTCCTGTTGCAATGGGTTGCCAGGAACCGCATGCATCAGAATGAAGGTGGCTGTCGCCACCAAATAAAGGGTAACGACAGCCATGAATAGTCTTTGTACTATGTATTTTCCCAAGGTTTACTTGCCAGCCTTTTCTGCGATTTTTGCGTAGTAGAAATCCGGATCGGGACCTACTGTACGGCGAAGAACACCTTGCAATCTTGAATCTTGAACGAAAAGACGGAACGCTTGGAAGTACGGCGCGATTGGGGCGTCGTCAACGAGGATTTTTTCAGAGTCTGACATGAGCTTCAGACGCTCTTGGGAATCTGTTGAATCCATCGCAGTTTTAATCAAACGGTCGTATTCTTTTGAAGACCAACCAGAATTGTTGTTTTGGTTCCAGCTTGTGAAAAGGTCTGCGAATGTCATCGCATCTAGGTAGTCGGGGCCCCAGCCAGAGTTCACAATGTCGAAGTTCTTGCTAGATGTCTTCTCTAGACGAACTTTAAAAGTGTGGAATTCTAGTTTGAATTTCAGGCCGAGTTTTTCTGCAAAATAACGTTGGAAGTATTCCATGTCACGACGCACGTTATCAGCATCACTCGCTAAAATAGAAAGCTCTGGGAATTCTTTTAAGTTGAGTTCTTTTTTCGCCAGCTCAAGGTGCATCTTGGCTGCATCGATCTGGGCATCAGCAAACTTCAGAGGAAACTCGTCACCATAACGCTTCTTAATACCTGGCATGTACTCCGGGATCAGTCCGTAGATTGGTTTTGTTCCTGGAGTGCCTTCAACTTGTTTCACGAACTCTTCACGATTCATCGCCAATTGAAGGGCTTTACGGAAGTTCTTGTTACCAGTGACGGCGCGAGTGGTGTTGAATTGGAAGTACCAAACAGTACCGGAGTTGTACTTTCTGATTTGCATTTTGCTCTTCTGAGCTTCAGGCAACAATTCTTTAGTCATGCTCCAAGTCATCGCGAACTTGCCGTCTTTGAACATATTGAATTCAGAATTCTTGTCTTTGATGACATAAGGCATGTTGATCGTGTTGACTTTAATCGCGTCCTTATTCCAGTACTTATCGTTTTTCTGAAGAACGAGCGACGCATTGTGTTTCCAAGAAGTAATAACGTACGGACCGTTGAAAAGGAGCTTGTCGTGGTCCGCGGCATAGCTCTCACCGTATTTTTTCACGCTGTCTTCACGAGCAGGAAAATAAGTCGAGAAGGCTGTAAGTTTCAGGAAGTACTCCGTTGGACGTTCAAGCTCTACAGCTAGAGTAAAATCATCAATCGCTTTCGCGCCGAGATTTTCAACCGGCATTTTTCCACTGTTGATCGCTTCGCCGTTTTTGACAGCATAAAGAATGAATGAGTATTCAGAAGCTGTTTTAGGATCCAAAGCGCGGCGCCAAGAATAAACGAAGTCATGAGCGGTAACTTGTTTGCCATCGCTCCAGAGGGCGCCTTTGCGAATTTTGAAAATGTAGTTGGTCTTGTCTTTCATTTCCCAAGATTCAGCCTGAGCAGCAAACGGCTTGTCTGCTGGGTCGAGGCGCGTTAGACCTTCGCTTGCATGACCAAGAATCATCATTGCAATGGCATCTGTCGCTTTTTGTGCATCGAGTGTTTTCGGTTCGTCGTAGAAATTTATGCTGACCGTGCCTGTCTTTGCATCAATTGCAGTAGATTTAAAATCTTCTGCCTGTGCTCCTGCACTTAGAAGTCCCATCGCTAAACTAAGCGACGAAACAGTAATCGCAATAAATGAACGTATGGTTCGCATTTTGACCTGGCTCCACTGTTTGATGTTACTTTGAAAATTTTCGACCAAGATTGCCGACCACTCTGAGAGTGCCGCACAATACATTGAGCGCTTGCGCCGCGCAATGTCAGATTTCCCTGAAAATCAGGGGTAATCCGCCAAACTGACTGGAGATTCCTTCCTGGATCCGAATCGTTTCTACCGGCCAAAAGGCGCGCGTCAAATCAACTTAGCTAAATCAGCGCGTCCAGATTGGGTTTTCACTAGACAAAAATGTAACCAAATAAAATGGTTGGCATTTACTAAACTTTGGCCATAACCTTTGGCAAACAAAGGAGAAAATGCACTAGGCTCCTTGCCCAAACCTACTCTGGCCAGGAAATTTTTATCCATAAAGCTTCTACTTAATGACAGAACTTGCTAATATTAAAAGAGATAGTAACAAACGGACGGACCAGGGCATTCGCGATGTGCAGGCCGGCGCCTCCGGACAAGTCGGACAGGAGAATCTCACCAGTGGACGCCACGCTTACTAAAGACGCTCTCATAGAAATGATTCGTGACAAAGTTGGCTTTCCCGTTAAAGAAGCCAAAGAGATTCTCGAGATCATTCTTGAAGAAGTTAAATTGAAGCTCGAGGAAGGTAAGGAAGTCAAAATTTCTGGATTCGGCAAATGGACCGTCAAAGAAAAAAGGTCTCGTCCAGGAAGAAACCCGCATACCGGTGACCGGATTGAAATTTCCGCTCGTAGGGTTGTTACGTTTCATCCGTCAGACAAGCTACGAGATTCAGTGAACAAAGCATACGCTGAACGCGACGGACAATAGGTCCACCGTTTCGCAACAGAATCGCTTATAAATCTGATCCGACTACCTGTCCGGTATAGCCAGATTAAATCGATATCTCGACGCCGCCCTTCCAGGGCGGCGTTTTTATTTCTATAAACACCACTTTTGTGTAAAGTGATGGATCATTTAATAAAGGTCTAATGATGCGATTAACCAGCATTTACACAAAAGTTGGCGACAAAGGCACGACGATGCTTGCCGGAGGCAGAAAGGTGCCGAAAGACTCCTCGCGCATCGAAGGTTATGGGACCGTCGACGAACTAAATTCGTTCTTAGGGTTGCTTCGCGATAAACTCACGCAATTCGACAGCAAAAAATTTAGTGATATTGTTACCTGTTTGCTCAAAATTCAAAACGAAATGCACGACCTGGGTGGAGAGCTTTCGACGCCACACGAAGTCCTTGTAAAATCTAAACAACAACTTGTTGGTCAAAAAGACATCGCTCGTTTGGAACAAGAGATGGATTCTTATAACGAGACACTTGAACCTCTTTCAAACTTCATTCTTCCCGGTGGCCACGAACTTGTTTCTTACGCACATGTCTGCCGCACAGTATGCAGGCGCTGTGAGCGGTGCGTGGTGACTCTTGCAAACACAGAACAAATTAGAGATGAAGCGCGCATATACGTTAACAGATTAAGCGACTGGTTGTTCATCATCGGACGGACAATCGGCAGTCGTCTTCAAGTAGCTGAAATCCTGTGGCAACAGGCCGACAAACCATGAATCGACCGGTTAAAAAAACAAGTAAACGCTTTGATACAAGGACGTTCTTTGTATCTTTGATGTGCTTAATACCGATCGCAGCTGCAGCCACGTGGAGTTTCCTTCCAAGCCTGCGTTCAATCGTCGCAATCACTAAATTTAATCAAATTACTATGAATGCAGGGGATTTTGATTCGGAAGAGTCTGCAGTCACCATTAAAAGACTAATTCAAAGGCATTTTCTCGATTATTCCGTTTATATTCCAGTAGAAGATATTGTAATCATTGCTTCTGAAAAAAAAGAGGGTAACAGGCTTGAATCTCTTATGACGAAAGCCTGCGGACATGGTAGCCTTTTTGTCTGGATTCCTTTGAAAATATCTCTGCCATTTTATGGCGAAAAGGTACATGAGTGGTGTTGGAAACCCAGCCTGCAAATCAAAAAGTAATCATCTCGTCATCAGACTTAGCAAACCAGGCTAACGATGCTGGTAGTGGCATTGATGCGGCTATCGAAAAGCTTGCCCACTGGGCTGAACACGAATTCGGTAACGAAGAACTTATTTCTGCACGTGAAGAGTTTTTCACAAAGTTCGGAAAAGTTTTCTACGACGATGCGTTTTTTGGCTTAAGAATGAGCTATTTCATCAACTATTACCTGTTCGAGCGACCAATTGCTAAAGAAGGCGTCAAGAACATCTCGCCAGTTAGATACTACTTGGATCTTAATCCTGAACGGACCGATGCAGCGGCTATCCAAGCTATCCATGAGCTGTCGCTCTGTATCCATGGTATCTTCCAAGTTCTTAAAATAAAGAGCAACGAAGACGCTATTTTCTTGAATTTATTGACCCAAGACAAGATTCCTATGAGATTGCCAAAAAACTACCGCTTGTTTGGTCTTAAAAAGAATCAAATCCTTCAAGGCTACATCTTTAGAACTCAAACAGGCTACCACCCAGCAGCAGGTATCGCTTATCACCCTGAAGGCGTGCTTCCTTTATTAAAAAAAGCGATAAAATCGGCAATTAAATCGCCAGATGCTGATCACTTAGATTTCTTGGGTCGAACAGCGTCAACACAACTGAAAGCTACAAGGCTGAAGCACGTTGATCCGAAAACCATTTATAAAACAGACCTATAGTAAACTTACGAACCGAATGAACCGATAAGCCCCCAATGCGGAAGCACCAATCTTTAACGATTAGAGTGCAACAGCTTTGAGGAAAACGGTTCTATGTCCAATCCATTAAAAACACATCTTGTGAATGGCGGCATTCTAAGCGCTGAGGACTATGTGCGTGCTGAGGCTGTTTCAGCAAAAGATGAATGCACCTTACTCTACGCAATAGAGAAACTCGCTATCGTTGAAGAAGAGAAGCTCCTAGACGCGTTTTCAAAGTACTACCGCATCCCAAAAACAAATATCAATCAGATGGATATTCCTAAAGGAATCATCGAATTGATACCTAAAGACATGGCGCTTAAACACCGCGTTGTCCCAATCGATAGAGCTGGCAACAACATCATCGTTGCGATGGGCGATCCTAGAAATCTAGACGCAATGAACGCAATAAGGTTCACTGTCGGGTTTTTTCCAAAACCAGTACTTGCGTCTGAAGCTCGACTCACTGAAGCACTTGAAAAATACTACGGACGCCTACTAGACATTAAAGAAAGCTCTGGCGACGATACCCAAGTCAATAAAAAAGGTGAAAAAGAACGCGTAGATATTGCGACCAAGGACAAAGGTGACGGTCCAATCATCAAGCTCGTTAACCAAATTCTGATGCAATGTTTGCAGAGAAAAGCATCGGATATTCATATCGAACCCTACGAAACATCCCTACGAGTTCGACTTCGTATCGACGGTGTACTAGCTGAAATCGCTAGACCTCCGGTCTCGATGAAAGCACCGTTGATTTCACGTATTAAAATTATGGCTTCTCTCGATATTGCAGAAACGAGATTGCCACAAGACGGTGCGATCAATATTTCAATCGGTGGTAAGCCGATTGACTTTCGTGTGAGCACTGTTCCGACAGTTTACGGTGAAAAGATAGTAATGCGTATTCTCGATAAATCATCTCTACAGGTAGATATGACTAAACTCGGCTTCGAGGTTGACGAACTGCAAAAATTTAAAACATCAATCGTTTCTCCTTTTGGAATGGTACTTGTAACAGGTCCTACGGGCTCTGGAAAAACGACAACTCTTTACTCAGCATTGCAAGAACTGAATCAAGAGTCTGACAACATCATGACCGCTGAAGATCCGGTCGAATTTAACCTCGAAGGTATCAACCAAGTTGGTATGAAATCCGACATCGGACTTAACTTTGCGAGCGCCCTGAGAGCTTTCCTTCGACAAGATCCGGACGTCATCATGGTGGGTGAGATTCGAGACCTAGAAACAGCGGAAATCGCGATCAAAGCTGCGTTAACTGGCCACATGGTGCTTTCAACGCTCCACACAAACAGCGCGACCGACACGATCTCTCGAATGTTAAACATGGGCGTTGAGACATTCAACCTAGTATCAGCTCTGACTTGTGTAACAGCTCAACGATTGATGCGAAAAATTTGTGCTAACTGCCGTGTCGTCGACGAATCTGTAACACCAAAAGTTCTCGCTGATCTAGGGATTCATCCTCAGTACGCTTCCAAAGTGAAAGCCTACAAAGGTGCCGGCTGTGCGAACTGTAACGGCTCGGGCTACAAAGGTCGAGTTGCGGTACATGAAGTCTTGAAACTTAGCGATCCAGTTCGAGAAGCCATACTTGACGGAGCTGCCTCAATGCGCCTCAAAAAAATCGCCATGGCAAACGGTATGCGCACCCTGCGTCAGTCTGCTTTAAATAAAATGGTTCAAGGTATTACGGATGCGCCGGAAGTGACTGGTTCGACGACGCCGGATTCGGACGACAACTCGGGATCTGCAGCAGCATAGAAAGAGTGGAGTTATGAATTACACATTACCACAGCTACTAAAAGCGCTGATCGATCAAAAAGGGTCGGATTTACATATTTCTACCGATTCGCCGCCACGTCTGCGAATTGACGGAAATCTCCTGCCGCTGGAACTACCGCCTTTGGCACCGGCTGATTCAAGACAACTATGTTTCAGCATTCTTACCGAAGAGCAGAGAAAAGAAGTTGAAGCAAACAAGGAAATCGACCTAGCGTTCTCAGTCAAAGGACTCGCGCGCTTTCGTGCAAACGTTTACCACCAACGCGGCCATATCAGCGGCGTGTTCAGGGTCATTCCGTTCAGAATTTATTCAATTGAAGAACTCAATCTACCTCCGGTCGCGAAATATCTGTGCACGCTTCCACGTGGCCTTGTTCTAGTAACAGGTCCAACTGGTTCGGGTAAATCGACGACCCTAGCTGCGATGATAAATCACATCAATGAGAACAGACGCGATCATATCGTTACCATCGAAGATCCAGTCGAATTCATGCACAATCATAAAAACTGCATGATTAACCAACGAGAAGTCGGATCAGACACAAACTCATTCGCCAGAGCATTGAAGAGTGCTCTCCGGCAAGATCCAGATGTCGTGCTCGTGGGCGAGTTGCGTGATTTAGAGACCATTTCTTTAGCGCTTACAACAGCAGAAACCGGTCACCTTGTGTTTGCAACTCTGCACACAAACTCAAGTATCTCAACTCTAACCCGTATTATTGACGTTTTCCCACCACATCAACAGGTACAGGTACGGACGCAGCTAGCCATGTCGCTCATGGGAGTAATGTCTCAAATGCTCCTGCCTGCTCAGACTGGCGGTCGAGCGATGGCAATGGAAATCATGATGCCAAACAAAGCGATTCGAAACCTTATCCGCGAAGATAAGTTGCATCAGATTTATTCGATTATGCAAACTGGCCAACAAGATAGCGGCATGCAAACAATGAATCAGTCTCTTCTCTCTATGGTTGAACGTCGGTTAATTCCTGTTGAACTTGCTATGGAGAAATCACCAGAGCCAGAAGAACTTGAAGAATTAATCGACAAAAAGAGCCGGTCACCGGTTCAACGAGCTGGAAAAATGTCTGCACCGAAACGCGGAGCGTAAATTAGACGATGGCAGAATTTAAGTACAAAGCAAAAGACTCCCGGGGTAAACCGCGAAACGGGGTCGTGCAGGCGAAAACCAAGGCTCATGCAAAAGAGCAACTTGGTAAAATGCGTCTAAAAGTTACGCTTCTTAAGGCACACAAACTCGACGATACCGATGAGGGCGATGGGTTTTTAAGCAAGTTTATCGTGAAAGACGCGAAAGGTCGGACGACAATTCAGCTCGGCGAAGGAAAAATAACCGCTAAGGATCTGATCGTATTTACTAAGCAATTTGCAACGATGATTAATAGTGGCGTTCCACTGATTCAATCTCTAGGTATCCTTGGTGCACAGCAGCGCGTTCCAACATTCGGAAAAATCTTACGAAACGTCAGCGGTGCAGTCGAAAACGGCTCTAAGCTCAGTGACGCATTAGAAGCTTATCCAAAGCTTTTTGATAATCTCTATGTCGCGATGGTACGCGCCGGTGAGGCCAGCGGTAATCTCGATACAATTCTGTTGAAGCTAGTAACCTATATCGAAAAAGCTTCGAAAATTAAGTCGCAAGTTAAGTCAGCAATGATGTACCCAATGATTGTTGTCGTTGTGGCAGGCGCAGTTATTTCTGGTCTTTTACTCTTCGTTGTTCCGACCTTTGCGAAACAGTATTCCGACAACGGCAAAGAGCTACCTGGTATCACCCAAGTTGTAGTAGACGCATCTGATTTCCTAGTTAATAACTGGTATTTGATTTTCGGCGGACTGATCGTCGCTTCGTTTCTGTTTAAATATTGGGTCAAGACCGAAAAAGGACGTGAAATATTCGACGCAATGATTTTAAAGGCACCCGGCATTGGTGAACTCTTAAGAAAAATTGCGGTCGGTCGCTTTTGTTCTACGATGTCGACAATGCTTACTTCCGGTGTAAACATTCTTGATGCTTTAACGATTTGCGCAGCATCCTCGGGCAACAAAACGATCGAAAAATTCATCGCCTACGTAAGATCTAAGATCGAACAGGGTACAAAGCTGTCCGAACCGTTAGCTGAAGGTGGACTTTTTCCGAACATGGTAGTTTCGATGGTGGCAGTTGGTGAGCAAACGGGTGCACTCGACGATATGTTACTTAAAGTAAGTGACTTCTACGAAGATGAAGTTGATATGGCAGTTGCAACCGTTCTTTCTATGATCGAACCCATCATGATTGTTTTGATCGGTTCTATTGTCGGCTTTATCGTTATTGCGATGTACATGCCAGTATTCGACATGGCATCTCTTGTGGGGGGCTGATCAGGCTCCCTCTTTTACTTTCCAAGTATTTGTGCAGTCTTCACATTTATAGACATATGTTGCATCTTGAAACGTAACCGACTCAAGGTGCTTAGATTTGCAGCGCGGGCATGTCACATGACTATGATTTTGTATGCATGTAGACCGTCGACAACGAACTCCTTCTGGTTTACTCGCGTCTTCTACTCCAGGTCCTTGACAATGAGGACAACGAGTACCTGATCTTCTGTCCATAAAATACTTTGCTCCATGTTGTGGTAATTACCCAATTTTACTATGATTCGCTATTTGACGCAAAAATTTTGCCGGGAAAATGCTCCGACTGTCTGTTGTTATTTTCACCGGTTTCCATTTAAATGAGCTACTAATATTAATCCGAATCCGAACGGAGATCAGCTATGTCTTCAAAAACTATCGACAATAGATACAGCGCTTTTGTAAACGGCGAGTGGATCAAAGGATCCAAAGAAATTATCTCACTCAATCCAGCAGATCGTCGTGATCAAGTTGCAATATTTACCGAAGCTGACAAGGATCAAGTCAGAGCCGCTGCCGATTCTGCACGTAGTGCTTATAAAAAATGGGCGAATACACCTGCGCCGGTTAGGGCTGGCATGATTCAAAATTTTGGCAGACTTGTTGAACAAAACAAACTCGCTCTATCAAAAGTCTTGACCAGAGAAATCGGCAAGCCATTTAGAGAATCAATGGGCGAAGTACAAGAAGTCATCGATACATGTAACTTCTTCATTTCAGAAGGGCGACGTCTTTACGGTCAAACTGTTCCGTCAGAAATGCCTAATAAAGAATTATTTACTTACCGCCGACCGATTGGTGTATTTGGCTGCATAACCGCTTGTAACTTTCCTGCAGCAGTACCTTCTTGGTATTTCGTTCCAGCATTAGTCGCTGGCAACACATGCGTTTGGAAACCATCTGAAGACGCGCTTGCGACTGCTTACTATTACACTGAACTGATGCAGAAGGCGGGTTTTCCACAAGGTGTATTCAACGTTGTCTTCGGTAACGGCCCAACAACTGGTGCGGCATTTATCGATTTAATTGATGAAGGCAAGTTTGATAAAATCGGCTTTACTGGTTCCACTGCGATTGGCAAACGGATCGGTGAAGCTTGCGGCCGAAATCTGCAGACCCCGTGTTTGGAATTAGGTGGAAAAAATCCCCTCATCGTCGCAGAAGATGCAAATATCGACCTTGCGCTAGACGGTGTCATATTCAGTAGCTTTGGAACCGCTGGTCAGCGCTGTACCTCTCTGGGGAACCTGATTATTCATCATAAAATTTATGACAACTTCATCACGAAGCTAGTAGCTAAAACAAAAGCTATAAAAATCGGTGTGCCAACCAACGAGAAGAATTTCTACGGTCCACTCATCAGCGAACGTTTCCTCCGTAGCCACGAAACACATCTGGCAAAACTCGTAGAAAAGCATCATGAACTCCCACTTGGTAAAGGCGGCCACATTGGTCACGGTGTAAACTGGGAACATTTTGACGGTGACGCTGAAAACGGTTTTTATACACGACCAAACTTCGTGTTAAATGTCAGCATGAAAGACTCTATTTACTCCACTGAGACATTCGGACCACTCGTAAACGTTCTCAAATACCAGGACGACGATGAAGCAATGGCGATGGCGAACAACCACGGCTACGGCCTATCATCAGCCATCTATACCAGCGATCCACAACGGATCTACAAATTCAAAAATGAAATCACCGCCGGCATGTCGAGTATCAACAACTCGACAACTGGTGCGGAAGCGCATTTACCTTTTGGCGGCAACGGTAAATCTGGTAACGGCGGACGCCAATCAGGAATCTGGGTCGTCGATCAATTTACCAAGTGGCATTCAGTAAACTGGGATATGTCTGGCAAACTTCAGTTAGCACAGATGGATACTGAGTACGTCGAACCTGATATGAACTACCGCTTCTGATTTTTTTCTTTTGAATGCCGAGCATTAGGATTATGCCTTTCGCTCGGCATTTTTGTGTTTTTTCGGATAGACCCCTTGGCTAAAAACCTAAATTAACAGAGATTTTTGTACTATTTAAGGAAATCGTCAAAAGTTCCGATGAGTTGGATGGAACAAACAACGAACCATCTGACAAAACATGCGCATATTTACAACTTCCTCCTTATTGGCCTTCGCTGGCTTTAGTTTGATCGGCATTTTTCTGCAGTTCGGAAGCAATCGCCGTTACCTCGAACTTTCAGCTGCAGCGCTACAGAATTGGTCCGCAAATCTCGAACGTCCTTCAGTCGCTGAAATGGAAACCACAATCAACGAAACCAATCGCAGAATTCTGCTCTATGATAATCAGGTTAATGAACAGCTGCTAGATCACGGTATGGTGATCAACAAGACATCATCTGGCAAAGTCCTAGATATTTGCGATAGTTTGCTATTCTCTTCGCTACGCTTCGCAGCACTTAAAAAAGCCGGACTAACTGCAAGAGCGCACGACGCTTGGACTGCGATCGAGAACTCAAAGACTGATGGCTACTGGTTGCGGCACCCGACCTGCAAGAAAAGCACGTCACGAGATATGATAGTTGGTGTCATGATTGCCTTGTCGCAAAAGCCTGAACGCTACGACCAACACATTCTTGCATTGCTTAAAACCATCGAAGAAAACAACGGTTACCTTGGCAACGGACCGGTCTATGTAAGCTACGCAACACCGCAGATAGCACTTGGATTGCGCATGCTTTCAGCTGATTTGCAGCTTTCCCAGTCCGAAATCCCGACGCACGTCAAGAACGGCTTCTCCACCGGTGAGCTTTCAGTGCAAGTTCTAGAACGCGGCTATGCGTCACACTTAGTAGCGCTCTCTATTTGGCTAGAACTTGAACTAAAAAACACCGCAAGAAAATATCCAATCAACGTCCCACATGACAGTTACTTCGCAACGCTTGTCGATAGCTTTGATCACATCTCATTTAAAAGCTCCAGACTACAGTGGCAAACTCACAAATTAGTTATGCTCGATCCACAGAATATGTTTTTTAGATTTCTGAGGCTTAAGTCGATCAACGCGATGAATCCAAATTTAGCTCACAAGATGTTGACTGAACTATTAACAATGCCTCAGTTTCCATCCGAGAATCTACCGACCAACTGCGATAAGAAGGCTGACTACCTCTGGCAGCGAAAGTCCCAAGAATACACTCCGAGAGCTTATGCTAATTGCCAAACAACCTTCAACGGAACTGATTTTCTTTGGATGGCGTCTCTACTGTTGGAAGAAATCCAGGACTCCAATATCTCCTTGGCGCATTGATTTGCTGTATACAACGGTACCTAAATACTCTCTCAATTACAGATAGTTACAAAAATCACTTAAGCAATAGGCAAAATATGCCGAATACAGGGATAGCATTAAATAGAAGGCTTCCCCATGGGCGCAGAAAAACTCGACAGCAAAACCGAAGTAAAAGACAAAGCCTTCACAGTCTACGGCTATACGAACTTTCGTACATACTTGCGCGATTTCTACGAGTTTAGAAAAGACAGCCAGCGGGGATACAGTTACCGAGCATTTTCTAAATCAGCTGGCTTCACATCACCAAATATTCTGAAACTTGTAATCGACGGCGAACGAAACATCAGTCCTGATGCAACGCAGAAATTTATCAAAGCACTAAGTTTATCAGGTCAAATGGCGGACTATTTCGCGACACTTGTAAAGATGAATCAAGCCAAATCAGATACCGACAAGGAATACTACTTCTCCATACTGCAAAAGCTAACCCCGCAGGCAAAAAAACGTGAACTCAATACTGAGAGTCACAAATATCTTAGCCACTGGCTCTATCCCGTTATACGGGAGATGACAACTCTCAAAGAGTTCCGCGACGATCCATACTGGATCTCCAGACGCATCTACGGAAAAGCGTCGATCAACGAAATCTCCCAAGCGATTCAATTTCTGCTTCAAGAAGGCTTTGTCGAAAAAATCGACGGCAAACTGAAAATGAAAGACAATATGGTTCTTTCAAGCGACGAGGTGAAAAGTCTTTCCATAAGAAACTACCACCGCCAAATGCTTGATCAAGCCAAAGACTCCCTCGAAAATATCCCAGTTGAAGAGAGGGAGTTCGGGGCAGTCACTTTCACAATTCCTGAATCAGCGGTGCTCGAACTTAAATATAAACTAAAACAGTTCAGGGGCGAATTACACACCTGGGCGATGCAAGTGGCTGAGGACAAAGGTGGCGAGTTAATTATTCAAGTAAATGCGCAGATGTATCCCCATACCAAGAAGGTGCAGTCATGAAACTCACGTTGAATCCAAGCTCTAACTGTCTAGCCACTGCATCATCAGTTGCTTTAGTTTGCCTCTTTTTGCTTTCCTGCGGCTTGGGAACAGAGGTAGGAAACGGCGCAAAAGAAACAGGAACAACGGGGGAGAAGAAGACCCAGGCTAGTAATGAAAACGAAACTGGAAACGACGGTGGACCCGAATCCAATGGGGAAGAAAAATCGACTAGCGAGGATCAAAGTCCACTCGACGCCGCACTCGGAAGTGCTGACTACGGCATTGACCTGGCGATTCTCTTTAATAGCTGTGGATCACCTTTCGAAACCATCTACGACTCTGATACTACTGTTCTTAAAGGCACGCCTAAAAATGGCACCCCCCAAAAACTCACAGCTGTATATGACGTAAATAAATCCTTGATGTTCAGTGATAGCAAAAATAAAGGTCTGGTAGACATCGCAGATGACGAAACAAAAGACGACTATTCAGTAGTCGTTACAAAAAAAGACGGTTCCGAATTCCCATCGGCTTACCTATGCTCGAGTGTCGTTGAAGAAGGTAACAACGGTTACCACAATTATAGTGTCACACTTACACCAAAAGATTCGCAAGGTAACGCCAACGCATCTAAACCAACGAGCACTCTCGTCTGGTCGGTCGATAAAACACAATCCAGCCCGAAACTGGTCTGGATTAAAGTCTCGACCGATGACGTAGAACTGTTGAAATTGGAAACAGGCCCAGAGTAAGACGAATGATTTAGAAATCGAAACCAACCGCTCCGTATTCGGAGCGGTTTTTTATTACAAACGGAATGCAAAGATTACCTTATCAAATGAAGTTATGAGACAATTGCTGGACCAAAGAAGTGAATGCGGAACTGGAGGATATATGGCGGACGCACAAAATCAGAAGAAACCATCTGCTGCGGCAAAGTACAAGCGATTAGTCATAGGTGTAGTCGTGCTATCAGCAGTTGTCTGGGCACTACGCAATTTGAAAATACCTGACTGCACTACCATCCAGGCCTACTTAGAGAGCTGGGGCGTTTGGGCACCCGTTCTCTTTATCGTTCTTTACGTCATTGCTACAATCGCATTTATCCCCGGCCTCCTAGTTACGATGATGTCTGGATTAGCTTTTGGACCGTGGTGGGGAACACTCATTGTTTCGATAGGTTCAACGATCGGCGCAACACTTGCGTTTGTTATTGCTCGGTACGTCGCTCGCGAATCGATTGAAAGCTTTCTGTCAAAACAAGCATGGTTCGGGAAGTTCAAAAATAGCATTGAGGAAAACGGCTTTAATTTTGTACTCTTTGTCCGCCTTGTTCCCCTTTTTCCTTTCAACGGATTAAATTATGCTTGCGGTCTAGTTCCACTCAAAATGAAGGATTACATCCTCGGAAGCATGATCGGCATGCTGCCAGGTACTTTTGCCTATGTCTACCTTGGAGCAACGGGTTGTCAGCTCATCGATTCAGTCATTCAAGGGAAAACAAGTTTCTCTGAATTCCCTGCCGAAGTTCGCAATAGCCTATTGATCGCAATACTCTTACTTGCATTTCTATCAGTCTTACCAATTCTTCTGAAGAAAATCAGAAAAAAAGGCTCCGGTCCAAAGGGCTGAACAAGTCTCTATTGCTCTCATCTGTTCGCATGAAAGCTCCAGCATTTATCTGCTGGAGCTATTTCGTGTTAAAATTATCCCATCAATCAAATGAACTGCGGGGACACCATGGATATTGGATCATTCGTACGAAAGATTCGCCGAGAAAGTGGACTATCGCAGACCCAGTTAGCTAAAATAGCGGGCGTCGGCCTCAATTTCGTCTACCAAATGGAAAAAAATAAACCTACGGTTCAACTCGACTGCGCACGACAGGTGTTAAATGCACTCGGTTTTGAAATTGCAGTAACAAAACTAATACAAGATGACAGACCGGGTGCTTTCTTCGAAGAAACAAAACGCGTGGACCTTCCCTGGGACTGAACCGTTGTGATTCAGCTAAATTTATTGCACTTAATGAGACATTTAAAAAAATAGCCAAATCAGTGTATTCACTTTTCTAAACTTTCTCACCGGTTCTCCGATCTATACGTGAGGCAAATCTTGCCTACGAAGGATCGGAATGCGGAACTTTCTTTTTAAATTATCAACCTTACTTTGCCTGCTGTCACCAACGCAGGTGCTCGCTGTTGATGAAAACGGCTGGGTAGAAGGCCGCATTCGCGAAATGACTCTGCGCGAAAAAATCGGCCAGATGATGATGGTCGGCATCTATGGCGATCGCATCACAGTATCAGAGGCGAAATATCTCGTTGATAACTCTATAGGTAACATCATTCTATTCGATCAAAACATCACAGATGAAGATCAACTTGCTGGAATGACCGCCTACCTCCAAGAAGCGGTCACCGTCAATTCTGGAATACCACTCATTATCGCTGTCGACCAAGAAGGAGGTGTCGTCAATAGAATAGGGAAGGTCAGCGGACTTAAATACACCAGGCACAATGCCAATACTCTCGGCAAGACGTTTGAGATTGCACCAAAAAAAGCCCGGTCAGCACTCTTCAATGCCAACCTAGCGCTCGGTAAGCGAATGCAAGAGCTTGGCATCAACATGAATCTTGCTCCAGTCCTAGACTTAGCGCCTGAAGAAAGCTCGTACATTCACTCACGTTCTTATGGATCATCACCAGAGATCGTTGCCGCTGCCGCCCTGAGTGTGGTCAGCGGTCTAAAGGCGACCAATATTATCTCTACAGGAAAACATTTTCCGAACCTTGGCTATTCCATCGAAGACTCCCATCACACGTTGCCTGTGATTAATCGTCGAGTTTCTGATCTTAAAAAATACGAGTTTCTCCCTTTCATTAAATTGAAAGACGACATCGACGCAATAATGATTGGTCACGTGCTAGTTCCGGAACTAGATCGAAAATATCCAGCATCCCTTTCAAAGAACGTCATCAATATTTTAAGGACCGAGATTGGCTTCTCTGGGCTTATAATTTCCGACGATTTAAAAATGAAAGCTCTAACCCACAGCTACACCGTCCCGGAGATTGGAATCAGGTCTGTCTTGGCTGGTAACGATATTTTACTGGCAGCATGGGAAAAACAAAGTCAACTGCAGATGATTGATTCCATCGAGAAGGCAGTGCAACGAAAAGTCATCTCAGAGGAGCAAATCGATGAGTCAGTCGCGAGAATTCTCAGCATTAAATATAAGTACCTAATTGACCGGCAGTAATATCTTTCAACAGGACAAAATTTGGAAACCTTCAAAACTGAAATTATCAACAGCGGCTAACGAATACTGCTTCGAGGCAGTCTTGACGAAAATGCTGCCCAGCCTCTTGAGGATTGCCTCAAAACTATGAAACCAAACTGCCACATCGACCTTCGAGGTATTAGCAATATAAACAGTGTCGGGATCAGCATTTGGTTAGGCTTTACCAAGAAGGCTGCAGTTGTTTCAAATCTGGTACTCGAATCTTGTTCCCCTGACTTCATCTATCAGATGAACATGATTTCGAATTTTCGCGAAAATGTCACCGTCAACTCATGCTTGCGCTTTTTCAACTGTGAAGCATGTAATCCGGCGAGTCCTACGTTAATCGCATTTGCAAACGCCGCCTCAATGTCGGTATCACCTTTTTGTATGACCTTACGCGAGCACGCTTTAGCTTGATCGGTGGTTACAACGCCAATACGCCAATCAGAATCTTTTATATATTCAAGAAGAGGCGCCAGTTTCGTCGAAAGATTTGTCTGCTCTTGAACCATCGACCCAGAATCTTCGATTACAATCAAAAGATCTAATATTCCTTGATTTCCTTGGAATAGTTTCTCACGACGCATTTCGCTTGGGTTACCCTGGCGAAAGTTTTTGGTCACATTCGGACGAGAAATTTGGGTGAATTTCTTTTCGACTTGATCGTAGCTAGATGTCAAAGTGAATTCTTGTTCGACTACGCGCTCTCTTGGTTTAAATTTAAACGCCGCATTTTCTTCAAATGTAGTTTTAAAATCTCTGACTAAACGAAAACCTTCTTGGTCTTTTGTTGAATCATCAGCCTTCTCTTCGGTGTTAGCATTTGGATCTGAATCACTTGGATTAGCTGGCATGGCATCATCTGATTCTGGGTCTGCATCTGCCCCAGCATTTGCGTAGGCTGTACTATGCTCTGTTTCTTTGCTTATGAAATTTGCTTCATTTGCACAGCTGTAAGCTGTAATAAGGCAAAAAAAGTCCCTTACCGGCAATATACGGATATTACGCATGTTTTGTTTCTCTAATTTTGGTGGTTTTTGAAACCTAAAAGCACCTGCGGTTTCTGCACTGGAAAATGAAGAAAACAACCGAATGCTGGTGTTGTTGGTAGTTTAGAAGCGGAATTTCTTCTTTTGCCGTTCGACGAAACGTCAAAAGGACTAGAACCAGCCCTACCGGTTGGCTAGCTTATTGCGTTGCACGATTAGGTGCGCAGCTTTAGCCTTAACGATCCTACCTACAGAATCCATTATGCCAGTCCCCACAATTGCACCAGTCGCGACGGCGAGTACTTTTTCGATGTTGTCACTGTTTAATCCACTCCCTATTAGGATTGGATAATTAGGAACCGCTTTGCTCGCTTGGTTAAGATCCGTCAAATCCGGCGCTACTCCCGTCAAATTCCCTGACACAATCACTGCATCTGCACCTTTATCTTTAGCTTCGTTCGCAGACTCTGAAATAGGCCGTGGTCTGATCATTGTTGCGTACTTCACTTGGATATCTGCCATGATCGCAATCTGCTCAGCACCAATTCTTCGTCTGTAGGCGATCAAACCTTCTGGGTCGATATGCATCTCGCCGCCATATTCAGGTCGAAGCATCCGATCGACGAAATAGTCTGTTCGTATAAAAGATGCGCCACCTGTAAACGCTGCCGCAAGCGATGCTTTCGGATCATTCAAAAGTATCTCAGTACCGACTACTATGGATTTCGCGGTGCGGACAGCGCAACGAGTCAGAATAGCCATA
>CAMAXT010000004.1 GCA_945862295.1 Pseudobacteriovorax antillogorgiicola | reverse complement strand
TGCCGGACTAATTTGGATAGCTTGAAAACCGATTGCTTGAATTGTTTTTAGTTCTCTGCGGACGTGCGTAAACTGCCAGTTGTGGGCATGGAAAATCGATCTTGGCAACTTCATAGTACGCTCCTTCATGAGAGTTAAATTCTGCATGTTCTGTCTTAATTTTCATACGAAAGATCGTTACCGCTGCGCAGAAACTTAGGGTTTTTGTAAAATAGTTTGCTGAGAAAGACGCGGTGAGCAATACAGGTCTTAGGAGCAGAAATTGCATGCCTAAAATGAGGGACTGCCTTTCCGTAAACTTTACATTGGAGACATTTATGATTCAGCAAAGCCAAATTAAACCAGATATGCCAGTAGTATGTTCAGAAAACGGCCAATTTGCAGTTGTCGACCATATGGTTGGTGATGCAACTATTAAACTGAAAAAAGACGATTCAGGAAGACATCATTTTATCCCGCTAGAATGGGTAGAATCCGTTGATAACAAAGTTCACGTCGATCGCACAGGTGATCAGGCTATGAAAGAGTGGACCACGGAACAGATGAATTAATTGCGAGATTTATGCGCCTGCGGCGACGGGCCGTTTGATTTGCGCCAAGATAAAAAAGGATTTTCCCGCTGGAAAATCCTTTTATCGTTGCTGATATGTTCTAATCAGAGGAACTCGTTTACGTGCTGATTATTTCCACCGGGCAATTTATACCTAAACAAGGTAAATGCTGCAGTCAAAGCCCCCGCTCAAACCATGTTAAGTCCCTGATTCTTCAGTGCAGCCATCGTGGCACGCATCGTGCTTAGTAAGTGAGACAAGATTCACAAGGGACATAAATTTCCGGTATCTATTTATCGGGCGCAAGGAAGAAAACTTTAGTGGCATTTGATATCACAAAAAGTTTAGCAACACAGGTTCTGCCGAAGGCGGAGACTACAGGTCTCGCTGATAAAGCTGCACCATTGCGCACACCTTTTAAGCCTGAAAAACAGCGTGCGCCGACCAAGTCCTTCCAGGAAGAATTGGCCTCAGAACCGGCAAAAGCTACCCAGCTACGAAAAGACATCGACGCAAAGGCTGCTCCAACTAAAAAAGCTTTCGACTCTGGCTTAGAAGCAACTCCTGCAAATAATCAAGCTGTCGCTCCTAAAACAGAACAAGTAGCGCTACGCCTTGATGAAGCGATTTCGGTTGGCAATCAACCCCTCGAAGGTCTCACTGATAACAACATCCAGGACATTCTCCAGTCACCTGTCGCGTCGCTCTTAGCTGGTAACCTACAGTCACTAACCCCTGAAGAACTAACAAACCTCATCGGCAAGAACGAACTTCTTAGCTCGGTTCTTTTTGGTGCGGATTCTGAAGCGGTTCTTGAACAACTTGGTCAGCCGGCTGATGTTCTTGAATCAATGAATCTTCCGCCTGAATTTTTAAGTGAGCTAAAGGCTGAGTGTGACAGCGAAGGCGACCCGGATCTACAAAAAATAAGCGCTATGCAGGTGTTTGCAGCGCTAGGATTTGATAAAACGGCGGTTCTTGATCAAATCCAGGCCCTCCGTGCTCAGATGGCAAAACAAGAACCTCTTGTTATGACCGGCGAAGAGCAGCTTTTCACCCAGGCTACTTTGAATGCGCCTGTTAAAAAAGACGGCCTTAATTTAGGCAAAGTAGCAGACACTATCAAGACCCAGGTCCGTCCGCTTGGTCGAGGCGTTCCTGCTAATTTGCCATCGATTGATGAAAATCTATTAGCTGGTATAAATCTATCTGAAGCAGAAAAAACAGTTAGCCCTAGTGAGATCGCGGCGCCGGTAGTCGCTCAGATCTTAGGGACTAACTTTGTCGAAGTTAAAGCAGTGGGCGCTACGGTTGTCGACACAATCACTTCAGAAGCAGCCTCGCCTTTAGATCAGTTTGATGTTTTCAAACAATGGAAAGATTCTGCAAATCAAAACCTAGCGGTACCGGGACCTGTTGGCGAAGAACTCAATCAAGTCAATCCAGAACAAGTTAGCTCAGTCATGCGCGGAAAAACCGCTACATTCGACGGCTTCTTCGAACTTGGCGCAAAGATCGATCAGCTAAATCCTGAGAATGTAACTACTAGCGAAGGCAAACAAGTCGTTGTGCAAAAACCAGCTACAGAAACTGTCCGCGCTCCAAGCTTTATGGACGCTGTTATTGGCAGATTTGGTGCTACGACTTTGCAAGGTAGTGACGGACTAAAATCTCCTGCTGCACCTCTTGGTGCTGCGACTCCGGCTGTGACTTTACCAAATAATCCTTTGACCGAAACAATGACTCCTTCTGATATCAAAGAAACAAAAATCGATGTCCAAGCTTCAAGGGACTTCATGAACTTTGGTTCGCAGATAGCAGCTGCAACTAGTGCGCCTAAGACATTGGTCGATCAATCTGTAAGAAAAATGACCGTCGATGAGTTCATGGGCGACGTGACTGCTGGCCGCATCAACTTTGATTTCACGAAACCTGAGTCAGAATCGTTTCAAGGGTCCGAGGAGCAAGAATCCTCGCCGTTTACCGGCGAAAAACTCGCAGCTAGCCTGACAGGAACAGAAGCCAAATCCCGGGCTTTCGGCGCAGAGTTTGGGACTTTGATGGATAAGCCTGATGTTGGTACCGCTATGTCATCTGCTCAAAGAGCGGAATTGACCCAAAAAGTCATGGATAGCGCCAACTTCCTAGTCCGAGAAGGTGCGGGTTCAGTGAAACTAGACCTTTCTTCAGCTGATCTAGGTCCATTGCAGATTGCAATCAATCTTTCGGATAACAAAGTCGACATCAAAGTCTTCACAGAATCAGATCCTGTTCGCGAAGCGATGATGGCCGACCTAAGCCGGTTGAAAGACGCTCTACAAACTCAGAACGTCAACCTTAACCAGATCCAAGTTGGAGTCGGCGAGCGTTTCGGTAGCTCTTCGTCTTTCGACCAAAGCCAACAGTTCAGCAAGCACCAAGAATTCCGTGAAACTTTCGCGGAAAACATGAAAGAATCGGCAGCTCGCGCATCTCGTGAGCTAGACCTGAGACATATTACACCTCCGTCCATGATGAACCGCATCAATCAAATCTCTGCAGATGGTCGGGTTCAAATCCGCGTCTAATTAAAGGAACACCAGAATGAACGGTGATCTACAGGCAAAAATCAGCCCGCATAAGTCGACCAACACGGCGTCTTATAGCGATGCCAAGGTCAAAACAGCCGAAAAAGCTGTTGATAGTACCTCTAGCGATAAGACTAGTTTTAAAGACCTGATCATGAATTCAAATGACGCAGCTTTCTACGCGCGTGAAGCGCAGAAAAACGGTAGTGACTTAGCTGGTGCAAAAACAGACGCCGAATTCGCGAAAATGCTCTCTGAAAAGTTCAACAAAGAAAATTTAAGAAAACCGCAGAATGAACTTGATAAAGATTCATTCCTAAAACTATTCGTAACTCAGCTGCAGAACCAAGATCCACTTAATCCAGACGATAGTGCCCAGATGGCTGCCCAGCTCGCCCAATTCCAAGGCTTAGAGCAGATGTTAAACGTCAATAAAAACCTTGAAAAAATGCAAGACAGTGATGCGACATCGCGCGCCGTTGGTCTCATCAACTTTGTTGGTAAAGACATCAAGCTTGATTCAGGTAAGATTCGTCTCGAAAATGGCGCGATCTCTAAGGCACTATTCCGTCTTGAAGGTGAGTCAGTTACAACGGCTCTTGAAGTGCGGGATTCAGCTGGTGTGGTCGTGCATGCAAGTGATCTTGGTCTCAAGTCTGCCGGCGAGCACTTGATCGAATGGAACGGTTTGAGAACCGACGGCACCAAAGCAGCCACTGGTGCTTACACCATCAATGTCCTAGCTAAAGACATGAACGGTAATGACTTGCCAACTAAGCTCACGACAACTGTGAAAGTTACCGGTGTAGATTTGCAAGATTCAGGCGGATCTTTCTACACTGATATGGGTAAGGTTCGGATCTCTGAGATCTCTTCTGTCGGTGAATTGGGTGCGCTTGGTGGTAAAGCTGGCAAAGACGAATCTGGAAAAGGTTCTCCTCAAGCTCAGGTCGCTCCAACGGCTGAAAATGGCGTAGCAGGCGAGCGACCACCGCAGGAGCAACAGGCTTCTAGTGGCGACAAACAGCCGACGCCGGTTGTTCAATCAAACCAAGAACAACCAGAAGTTGCAGCGCAATCAACTAAAGCAGCAGCGTCCACACTGCCACCTGCAAGTAGCCCTGCAATGCCGCCAAACGCTAACGCTAATACCGGAGGTCCAAACAACAGAAACCTAATGACACCTCCTGGTCTTCCGCCCATGATGGAGATTCCTGTTCCGTCCTCATTCGGAAATCAGAAGCCGGCCTCATAAAAATTTACACAACCCCCTAGTCTTGATAACTTCACCACGACTCCTAGATTACCTAGGGGTCGTTTTTTTCTAAGTAGAATCGGTAAGCATGAACACAAGTAATGTCCCGACAGTAACAGGTGAAGTTCGTAAGATGGCGAAACTGGCTGCGCCGATTGTTGGCGCGCAGCTACTGATTCAGTCGATGACCTTCGTTGATAATATTATGGTTGGCCAACTGGGCCCAGAACCTTTGGCAGCATTAGCTGTTGCTGGAAGCTTGTACAGTATGGTCATGGTAGTTGCGATGGGAGCACTTGGTGCAATCAGCCCATTGGTAACTCATAGTTTAGCGGATCCGAGTTCAGGCCGGATTGGGCATGTTGCGCGTCAAGCTTTGATGTTCGCTTTAGCGCTCAGTGTTGTGGTGAATCTTGTCTTAGTTTTTTGTGAACCTATTCTTTCTCTACTGGGTCAGAGTGAAAATCTAATTGCTATTTCTACTCCCTACATTCGCGTCATGATGCTAACTGTCCCGGCTCATTTTGCGATGATTGCACTTAGGCATGTTGCAGAAGGCCATGAAGATTCAATGCCAGGATTTATTATTCTGGCCGTTGCGGCGCTGATAAATATTCCGTTCGACTATGTCCTTATTCACGGACACTACGGATTTCCGAAGATGGGAGTCATGGGTGCTGCAGTTGCAACGGCATCATTAGCTTGGCTTTCACTCATCGCCTATGTTTTGTATCTAAGCTTTCATAAACGTTACCGCGCTTATCGCCTTTGGCGAGGAAGTTTTCGCACGGACAAGCGCCTTTTGCTTGATCTTCTACGCATTGGCATTCCTCTCGGCGGAGCCATCGGGATCGAGTTGACTTTTTTCGCTGCGACGACTCTTATTATGGGGACAATCGGCACTACGGAGCTTGCCGCCCATCAGATTGCGCTTAATGCTGCGTCGATGGTTTTCATGATTCCACTCGGAATGTCTTTCGCTGTTAGCATCAGAGTTGGATTGCATAGGGGGCGTGGCAATCATCTTGGAGCGCGCCGAGCGTGGCAGGCTTCAATATTGATTACGCTCTTGACGCAGACCTTAACTGCAATTTTCTTCTTTACGTCTCCGAACTGGATTATTTCTCTTTACTCACAGTCGGGTGATGTAGCGTTGCTCGGAGTACGTTTATTATTTGTTGCGGCATTCTTTCAACTGTTTGACGGTATGCAAGCGATTGGAATCGGTGCACTTCGTGGAATGAAGGACACGGCTTATGCTCTGATGGCGACATTTGTTAGCTTTTGGTGCATTGGAAGTTTAGTGATCGCGTACTTCTATTATTTGCAAAATAAAAGTGTGATTGGTATCTGGGCTGGATTACTAGTTGGCCTGGGCGTCGCCTGTTTGTTTCATCACATTCGCATGGAAAGACGAACACGGATCATTAAATAATGGTACGCGGGTTTTCTCCGCGTGGTGCGCCAAGCGGCCACGCAACCCCGGCACCAAGGCTGCGCTTATCGCTCGGTAGGCCAAAGAGAAGATCAGTGGTCTTTAAATACAAAATTGGTTCTTTTCTCAAAGCTGACGAGTTGGTTTTCACTAAGTTTTGTAAGCCCGCCCCATCCGTTTTGGCTGGAGACTGCTAGGTGAAGTCCCTAGTTTGTTCTAAAATAAGAGCGAGGTCTTTTTTTTACGGACAAAGTCAGATGGTCTAACCGATGCAACTAAAAGCGAACCAGATAGCAGTAAACATTGCCTTAGTTGCCGGCTTAGTCGGCTGTCGTATTTTTTCTGGTGAGCCGTCAGAAACTCGGATTTCGGAAATTCCTGCCACCACCCCTCCAGATCGCAGTTGGCGAAAGACTGATGAGCTTGCTTTAGCGAGGGAATGTCCTCCGGTCGATATGGCTTGTGCGAAGTCGACAGCGTCTGTCTTTTGCCAGGTTCGCTCCTCCAAAAATAAACTTATGCATCCTAGCGAACAACTTACCGTCCATGCCGATAGCGCCTGCGCTGCCCGTACGGTAATTTATAAGATCGCTTGTGCATTCCAGCTGGTCCCTTCACAACTAGGTATCTTGCAGTATGCTCCTGACGGGAATGCCGGCAATTGCCCCGTTGCGGACGAACCATGCGATAGTGCTGTGTCTTACAAGACTTGTTTCGCGGATAGGTACGCGACTCAGGTTGTGAAGGGGTCGCAGGTCTTTTCGGGCGCGGGATAAACGAGTGCGATGCTCGGCAGAACCTTATGCGGGCGACCTGTAAAATCAATCTCGATCCAAACCTTCTTACCGAAATTAGTTGCATAGACGATGTGACGGACGGCGAATGCCTCAATCTTAAACACCTATGCAGTGATGAAAGGAAAAAAACCTCATGTCGTGTTACCCTGGCAGGAGGAAATTTACCGCTACAAGACATAAGAGGCGAAGGTGATTCACGCTGTGAGGCAATGATGGCCGTGCATCGAGAAGCCTGCGGTTTGCAGGTTAAGCCTAGCGTCCTTGATGAAGTTGTTTGTGTTTTCGATAAATAATGCTGACCGTTAAAGGCAGTTGAGGAGGATTAGAATGCGTATTGATGGATTTAAAAAATCGGTAATAAAAGTCGCGGCAGTGGCGGCACTAACAGTGATCACTGCCTCTTGCGGTGAAGATGAAAAGAAGGACGATAGCGCTGAAAAGTGCGACGTTCCGAACGACACCGCTAGCAGTGGTTTTGTGAGTAAGTTCCCAGGTGACTCCGCAACTGTCGCATTCCCAGATGCAGCGGTTGGCACTGAATATTTAGTTATGCCGTATGCACTCGGTAAGGTAGCAGATGTGCGCGGTGATGATGGCAGTACGACGGTAAATTTCACAGTCTCGGCGGCAAAAGGCACCGTTGTTGGCATCCTGCCGGTAGAATCTGATGAGTTTGCTATTAAAGGCATCACTGGAGCATCTGCAGGAAAAGCGATGTCTCCATACGCATTGCAGCATGCAAAGCGTTCGATTCTTAACCGTTTTAACTCTCGGAAAGTGGGCGGCCAGGGCGAAGATTTCTGGCAACTTGTTAGAATGGTAGACGCCGCTGATCGTATGGTAGCAGGTGTAAACTCAAGTCAGGAAAGTTTGGAAACACTTCTTCGTAAGCGAGAACTAGCGGCATTGACTGAAAGTCGCCCTATGAAGAAATTCAACTTGCTTGGAACGGAATGCCCATCCGGCGAACTCTCTATTCCGGAACTAGCGGGAAATGGCACGGGAGCTCAAGGTCTTGATATCGAATCGGCAACAATTATCGATGGTGGCGAATTCTGCATCGTGATCGTTGATCAACCAACTGCGACCACTGCCGACGAGATAAAAACGATCGCAGCTAGCTTGATCAAAACTTATAAGACCACGGTTTATGCGAATACCTTTGAAGCTAAAACCGGCATGACATTTAAGCCTGTAATCGCAGTGATTGATTTTAACAATGCAGCCAAATGGCCAGCAGCTCTGAAAACTCTTTACGGTGTTTTCGCCGCAGAACCATCTGAAGCAGATGAAAAACCGATTCTCTACATGCCTGTCACAATTGCTGGCGAAACCGATGCTGCAGTCATCAAAAAGACCTGGTACGCAACTCTTGCGCATGAAATGCAACATGCAAACATGAACTACTTCCGTCAGTATGCAGCGACCGCGAAAGTAAATGAAATTCCAGCTCTCGATGAAGGTTTAGCACACTATTTCGAAGATTTCTTTGGATTCGGATCAATTGGGTTTGCCGACTTCGTGGGAAAGCATCTTGATCAGTGGTACAACGAATATCCATTCATCATCGACGGAGAACCTGGCGATACACCTTCGGGT
Source organism: Pseudobacteriovorax antillogorgiicola (assembly GCA_945862295.1). Classification (GTDB taxonomy): domain Bacteria; phylum Bdellovibrionota_B; class Oligoflexia; order Oligoflexales; family CAIYRB01; genus CAMAXT01. Next base: position 67,415 of record CAMAXT010000004.1, on the reverse strand, counting down.
CGCGGTGCCGCGCAAAATCTTTGGTACTACTTGGCCTCGCAAAAAGGCGGCATTACCTTCACTGATGGCAAACCATCTGGTGGTGGCGGTCTAGAGTTCATCAGAAGCGCGGTTACTGATAGCACGGTAAATGGTCCAAACGGTCTCTCAAAAGCATTCGCCGGTGACTGGACGGAAACAGTAGGTAACTTTTTCGGCGCACTCGCACTCGACGGTGGCACTACCTGCGGTCTCGCGAGCCGATACAAAACGCAAGGTGTTAGCGATGCGATCAAGGACCTAACAGGTGGTGCTTCTACATACGGTTACCGCTTCAACAGTGAGGACCGAGTCTGGGACGCTGACCGACAGTTGACGGCGCTGCCAAAGGTCATCGAAGATGTTCCATACTACGCACCAGCTCCATTTATTTACAAAGTGGTTGATGCTTCTGCAGAGCTAAAAATCACGCGATCAGCTGGTTCGGTTGTCGATAATATGGCCGTTTCTGTTGTTAAGCTTAAATAGTATTAGGATCTGTTGTTGATAGTTGAATGGAGATCTTAGTGAAACTTGTGCTCACTGCATTGCTGTTTGCTATTGGCACCCCCGCGTTGGCGGATGATCTTGCGGGGAGTGTTCTTGTTGTTGGTTCCTCGATTAATATGCGTGTGTTGCTCACTGAAAAGGGCGCGGTGGATGGTCCTGCCCTCTGTACGAACGAAGTTTCTAGAAAAATCAGAAAGCTTCTCCGTCTAGAGGTTCAGGTAGGTGGTTCTTGGAAAATGAAAGATGCCACCACCAAAGACTGTTTTGAGGTAACGAGCTTTAAAATCTTAAAGCATATCAGTGGCCGCCCTCCTGTTATTGGCATCCTGACGGAAGATGGTCCAAACTTTATTATCAAAGGGGAGGACGGCCGCGTCAGTCGTCTCTCTGATATCACCTCAGGTTTGACAAAGCTCAAGGGCAAAAAAGTTATCCTTGATTTGAAACCAATGGACGCACCTGGTCAGAAAGACATTTCCTTCAAAGTCGTGTCATATTCTGAATACCCTGAGTGATAGAAAAAGCCACAGCAACTGTGGCTTTTGGGACACAGTTTTCGCTCGTTATTTCGGCGTGTTGACTGTAAAATTGGCTGGTTAGATCTAGGCGTTCAGTAGCATAGCTTTTGCTTAGTTAATAGGTGTTAGACATACGGTTAAGTTCTTTTTGAACATTTTTTTGGAGAATAGAATGAAATCAGTAGCTAAAGTTTTTTCAGTTTTTTTCGTGTTAGCAATGTTTGTTTACTCTCCGCTAGCATTGGGTGCTGCAAAGACTTTGATTGAACTAAAAGACGGCAAACCAGTTGCTGGTCTCGCAAAGTCATGGAAAAAAGTAAAAGATGGCGAGTATGAATTCGCTCTCGATACATCTGTTGAACTTACCGGTGGCAAAGCTCTTACTGCTGGTGCGGTTAAGTCTTCCCTCGAGTCGAAACTTGGTACGTCTCACGGCGTTAAAGTAACAGCTAAAGGCGCAGACTCAGTAACCGTGACCTACACCTGTGAAGAACCAAAATTTCTCGACCAGATGAGCAAAACAAGAATCCGCGCTCAATCAACTGAGATCGCATTGGAATCATCGTCTGAAGGCGGTATCCGTGCACGTAAACCAGGTGCTCCTTTGGCTGAGGGCGAAGTCAAGGGCTTCGTTTCTAAAGTAAATAAAGATCACCTTGTTGTTAAAATCGGCGAAACTAAATTTGCTGGCCTTAAAAAAGACGAATCGATTAAGGTCAAAGGCGTATTCAAAGGCATCAAGAAGAACGAAAACGTGTTCTTTAAGCCGGAAGCAAAAACTGGCGACATGTGGACACCAGTCGCTGGTTCGCTTGAGAAGTAATTAGTAAGTTTTTTAATGTGGCCTCCATGATCCTGATGCAGGCATTGGAGGCCTTTCTTTATGGGGATGTTGTCTTGGCTCTAAAGATCTATAGCTATAAAAATTGCTCAACTTGTGAAAACGCAATCAAGTACCTCGACAAGCGCTCTATAAAAACGGCTGTCGTGGACATCACAGAGACACCACCTAAGAAGTCCGAACTGAAAGCTATGCTAGGCGTCTACGAAGGTAACATTAAGAAACTCTTCAATACCTCTGGCCAAGTCTATCGGGAAATGGGTTTGACTGATAAGCTTGCAGATATGAGTGCAAATGATGCGATTGAGTTACTTTCGAAGAACGGCAAGCTGATTAAGCGGCCTTTTCTGATGAACGGTAGCGAGCCCCTTGCTGTTGGTTTCAAAGAAGACGAATGGAAAAAGGTTTTAAAATGATTAAATCACTCTTTAAAGTTCTCTGTGTATCAGGACTTTTTTTGACATCAACGCTCTCTTCGGCGGATACGCCTAAGACACTTATTCAACTTGTTGATGGCAAACCTACGCCGGCTTTGGCAACGAGTTGGACTAAAGTTAAAGACGGCGAAATGGAATTCGTTATCGATACCTCAGCAGAACTTATGAGCGGCAAAGCTCTTACCGGTGGAGCTGTCAAAGAATCGGTTGAGAAGAGACTAAAAGTCTCGCATGGCGTCAAAGTTACGCCAACGACTCCCGAGAAGGTAACAATCAACTTTACTGGTGAAGAGAAGGCATTCTTTGCAAAACTAGCTGAAGTCAAGATCAGAGCGCAGTCATCAGATGTCGCCGATTCCTCTGGGTCTGATGGCGGTATTCGTGCCCGTCCAGCAGGAATGAAGCTTTCTGACGGTGAAGTGCGGGGGTTTGTTCTAAAAGTTGCGAAGGAGCACTATGTTTTTCGTATTACAGAGTCCAAGGCAGCTGACTTCAAAGCTGGCGACACGATTGATATGAAGTTTGATGAAAGTTTGTCGATTAAAAAGAATCTCAACCTCTATTTTACTCCGCAAAAAAATGACGACGGGTTCTGGACTCCCAAAGTGGGAACTCTTCTTCGCTAAACGTCAGTTTTTGACGAGAAGCCTCTTACGAGGCTTGGTTTGATTAAATAATTCCAAAAAAGGATTTAGGTGTTTGAAAACACCTCATATGAGTCGTCATTCAAAGCACTAAGGTTAATTGTTGCTGGTGTAAACTGAATCTCTAAATCGAATTCTTCGATGAGATTTTTGAGAAGATCAGCCTCTTCGTTTTTGATGTAAGTTCGGATATCATCGCGCACTCTGATTTTTAGATTCTTGTGTCCTGTTTGAATCGAGTGCCGCCTGATCTCGCGCAGAAGGTCAAACGACTCGGTTTCTGTCGACCTGATACGTCCCCGTCCCTCACAGTACGGACATGGCTCAAGAAGCTGGCGCTCAAGGGATTCGCTGGTTCTTTTTCTTGTCATCTGTACAAGCCCGAGCTCGCTGATTCTTAAAACATTCGTTCTGGCTTTATCGTGTTTGAGTTCCTCTTGCAGTAGGTTATAGACGCGCTCACGATCTTCGAGTCGTTCCATGTCAATGAAGTCGATGACAATGATGCCGCCGATATTGCGTACCCGCAGCTGATCGACGACTTTCCTCACGGCCTCAAGATTTGTTTTGAGTATGGTGTCATGGGCACTAGCTTGCCCGACATACTTACCGGTGTTGATATCGAAAGACGTCAGAGCTTCGGTTTGATCGATGATTAGGTAGCCCCCAGAGGGCAGCTCAATGCGTGAGGCTAGTGCTTTGGCAATATCCATCTCAACGCCGTAGACATCGAGGATCGGTGTTTTATCACTGTAGAGCTCAAGTTTTTTTGCGGCACCAGGAATTGTCGCATTCAGAAATCTTTTGAGTTCCTCGTAAGATTCGGGATCGTCGATGATGATCTTTTCGATCTCTTCTGAATAGATATCCCTAGTCGTCTTCAGGATCAAATTGAGATCCTGGTATATCAACGAAGGTGAAGACGCGCGTTTCTTGTTAACATCAACATTGCGCCAGACTTTCAAAAGATATTTTAGATCTTTTTGCAGGAGACCGGCATTGATGTTTTCTGCGGCTGTTCTGATGATGACTCCGACTTCGTCGGGCTTAATTTGTTTTACTAGATCGAGAAGGCGAAGGCGTTCGGCTTCATCTGCAATGCGTCTAGACACACCGGTATGAGCGAACTCGGGCATCAGAACTAGGTAGCGCCCAGGGATAGAAAGATAAGTTGTAACCCTAGCGCCCTTGGTTCCGAGTGGTTCTTTTGCGACCTGGACAATGATCTGCTGTCCCTCGCGGATAAGTTTTTCGATCGGTTTTCTTTGGCGTTGATTCCGTTCCCGAATCTCTTCTGGTGACATGTTTTGAACTTCTTCGTCAGAGAGACGTTCTGCCATTGTCTCTGAATCAAATATGTCGCCACCGTAGAGAAATGCTGTACGCTCGGCACCAATATTTACAAATGCGGCCTGCATTCCCGGTAGGACGCGCATGATCGTCCCAAGGTAGATGTTGCCGACGATGCCGCGATCACGGTTTCTTTCGATAAAGAGTTCCGCGACGCGCCCCCCTTCCAACAAGGCAATTCTTGTTTCCGATCGATTGGTATTTATGATGAGTTGCTTGTCAGCCATTCAGAATTTTTTTCCAATCTGTAAATATCAAATCAGAAGCACCTGTCAATGATCCTACAGCGTTTGCTGTCCCATTGTCGTTGCTCGATTTCATAGCGCTTATACCGTTTAGCCAGGTCTTAAAGTCGACTGGCGTTTTTACAACTTTAGCAATTCCGTCGTTAACAAATTGCACTGCTTCTTGGCTGGATTCGTATCTCGGTCCCCAAGCAAGGTTCAGCCCGTGCACTGCTGGCTCTAAAACATTGTGTACCTGGTGGTGGCTGGCACCACCGATAAAAGCTGCGGTACCAAAGCTATATGCCTCAGCCAGCATTCCCATCGTATCTAGAATCAAGATTTGATTCGCAGCCATCGATCGACCATCGTCTATTGTCGTATATGTTTTTGAATCTAGGCCAGCATCTTTGAGTCTACTCTGAAAGTGTTTGATGTTTTCTGCGTCGATGTGGTGCGGCACAATAACCACTTGCCAACCTTGCAGCAGATTTTTGTCGAGCGACACCGCGCCAAGTAGGGTTTCTAGATCGGCTGGGTGAGCACTGCCAAGTACCAGGCGCTGATCCACCTTTGGAAGAAGCGTGCTTAATTTGGAACTCGAATTTACTGCTGATAGTGAGCGCTCTAATACGCGGTCAAATTTAGTGTCACCGCTGATCATCACGTTCTTTTGGTCCAAATTATAATTTTGGATGAAGAAGTCAGCGTCGGTCTTAGAGACTGCATAGATTTTATCGAACATATTAAGTAGCGCAGAGCGAACAAATTTTTTCGGTTTAGAATTTGTCTCACCAATACTGCGGCTCGCGTCAATAAGGACTAGGCCGCCGTAGTTTTTTGCTGACCATATAAATCCAGGCCACAGCTCGTGGCGAACAACAGCAGTTAATGTCGGACGCAATGCAGCTAGTAGCCAACCCCAATCCCAGACTGAGTCTGTTGCAGGAGATAGCGAAAAGCTGACATCATCTTTGCGAGCGGTGGCGTAATCGTACCCGGATTTTGAAAAAAACAAGGTATGGACGAAGACTTTGTCTTTCACGAGGCGGTCGATTAACGGTCGCGCTTGCTCGTACTCGCCGGCAGAACTGCAAAAGAACAGCACTGCATCTTTATAGTTTTTTCTCTTTCTTTGGAGAACAGCAGCGAGATCGGAAACCGACGGCCGACCTGCTAACTGAGCTTTGAGTTTGGGAGAAAAAAGTGCAAGCACCCGTGCGAATTTTCCAACGACCGTAATCGCAAAGGAATAGATGAGGAGAACAGCGGAATTAAAAGTTTTTTTAAGAGTCGTCTCCGCCATTAGGAGTGTACCTTGGGATCTGTTGACGATGAATGCTCGGTTGGTTTCGCTAAGTCACGGCCAAGGTGTCTGGCGTCTGAACTGGCTAGCGTCGCACTCATATGGTGAATGACAGACGTCACGGGGATAGAGTGAAAACATAATTTGTCGTCATACCTACAAGCGACTTTTCCATGCTTTGAACACGGCCTGCAACCGGTCAAAGATGAAAAGGCTTTGCTACGCCGCATCCGCGGTGGGAATCCAAACGATTCAATGGTTGGTCCAAAAAGAATATTCGATGGTGTACCGACTGCCTCGGCAATATGTCCGAGTGAAGAATCATTTGATAGCAAACACGAAGCCTCACTGAGAGCGATCCCTGTTTCCCAAAGAGAAAGCATGCCGCAAAGATTTAAAACAGGACCTGGCCAGTTTAACGTATTTAGAATCGTTCGGGCGGATAGTCGGTCGTTTTCATCGCCCAAAAAGACCAGTCCGAATGGTAACCGACTTGCCAGTTCTTTCGAAGTCAGATCGATAGCTAATCCTTCGAGGATATCTTTGATTAAGTCTAACGGTGTTTGTTTTGTTGGATGAGCTGCGCCTGGGGCGATAGCAATCCAGGCGCCGAACTTGAGTTCTTTCCGCCACGGACTATCGAATGAATCTGGAACGTTAAGTCTGGGGACAGCGTTCACGAGATCTAGGCCGTCAAGCATTTCAATTGGCAGATGTGCTCTGAGGCCTTTTTTTAAGGCGTCGCACATCGTTTCATGCTGAAGTCTTGGTGCGTGCAGTGACTTTTCGGGAAGTGGCCGGCGTCTTCCTCGGACCCTAGCTTCAACTAAAAGTTTTGACCGAGCGAATTGGGATTTGTCAGCTGAGAATGAAGGCACGTTGTATGAATTTTTAAGATTCAAGCAAAGCCACTGGGAGCGGAGATTACACTGCAAGTCGATGATCAGGTGTTGGTTAGAAAGTTGAGCCGCTACTTTTTGTAGGTCAGAAAACTTCGCCGACCTGGCGATGCTGATTGTTTTTACTTTCGGCCAACTCGCTTGAATCATATCGAGTGCTGGACCGCGACCGACCCAAGTGATCTCTGCAGGAATGGGTAGTTGGTCCAATAGATCGAGACACGATGTCGCAAGGACCATATCTCCAAGACTGCTCGTCCTGTAGATGGTTATCTTCATTGGTGGTGTATGTGATGAAGGCGTCAGCATCGCAAGCCCAAAAATAGTGGATTCTCTATAACGGGACTAGTGTACACCGCGTCACAAGATTGGGAAAGACTGCAAAATTTCTCAAATTATTTAACATATCAGTAGTATACCGTGCCCGTAGAACTCGGGGCCAAAATTTCTTCATCGTGGAGGATCATACTCCTTATTAAATAAGTTGGTTGCCTTTGCGGGGTCCAGGGCATAAGCTGACCATATAACAGCTAATTTCATTATAAATACCTCTCCAACTGGAGGTGCGTCCATGTCAGCTGACAACACTGATAAGACGAAACCGCGTAAACAGTTTCTCAACATTGTTTATTTTGTTGAGTCTTCTCGAACCCGCACTCTCAAGATTCCCATGAGTCGAGTGCACCTGCTATTATTTTGTGCATTGGCGCTTGTTGGTTGGTCCGTTGCTAGTACGGCAATCATTTCATTGTTGGTGAACGACCGCGCTGAGCTGGTTGGAAATCTAAAACAGACCATGCAGACTGTTTTTGATTTCGAAAGTTTGTACGACGGTGTCTATGAGCGCGCTTACCCGTCCGGAAAATTGCAAACGTCAAAAACTTTGACCAGTAACACCAGTCCATCTTCTAATCAAAAACCAACCGTCGTTGCCGAAAATGGCTCTAAACAAGCGGTAAATGATGTCAAACAGGTTGACGTAGCAAAGCAAGAGCAGAAGCAACAGGTCGCCTCTGCCCCAGTCAGCACCCCGCAAGTTGAGGAAAATAAATCAGACACTAGCGGAAAAAATGTCGAAGTCACAGTTAGCAACCCTGTTGTGAAAACCACACAAGATCGTCTTAATCTGACGTTCGATCTCACTAACAAAAATGGTTCAGAGAAATCCGAAGGCTATATCTGGGCAACCGCTGAATTCAAAGCCGAGACCGGTGATGTCCATATTCTCAAAGCTCCGGTTTCTATCAGCGCAAATTCAAAGGGTGAGATCAGCGATCATCGCCGCGCTTCATACTTTGCGATCCGCCGCTTTAAACGCAACGAATTTAGCTTCGATTTAATGAAGGGTTTCACTGGAACTGTTGTTGGGGTGAAAATTGGCATCTCTGACAAACCCGGCGAAAACAAGATGATCTATGATGTTCCACTCGGTATTAAAGTGGGAAGTTCCTCGCAGCAAATTAAAAAGACAGGACCTGCTAAAAAGTCCTAACGGGAAATGACATGAAATTTTTGGCACTTAGCATTTTGATTCTACTAAATTCCTGCGCTACGACCGAACCTCCGGCGCAAGAAGAAGCTCCTGCGACTGCAACAAAAAAGGTAAAGAAGCCAGTTCCATTTATCCTTGGTAACGGCACCGGTGGGATGAGTACAAAGGCAGCGGATTCAAATGTTGGCCTAGCAGTTGCGCCAGTCGGAACACTTAGAGTCAGCAAAGTCACCAGACCAAGAGCAGAGATGCGCGAAGGTCCCGGTGTCACATTTGCACTGTTCGACCGCATTTTAGAAGAAGGTGACAAGGTAATTGTATTTGAACAACACGGTGTTTGGGCAAAAGTCATCACGATTAGCAATTGGGAACCGGGTTGGTTACACGCACATACGATTTCAACGCCTAGACTCAATAAACAAGCGATGACGGTTAATTTTGCAAAATTCCCGACCGTTCTCGCAGTTAAACCAGTCGATCGCGCACTGGCATTTAAGGGCCAAGAAGGCGACTTAGAGGTCGCGATTCCGAAGGGTAAAATGTTTAAAGCGCTACAAGTTACTGAAGATAAAACATTGATCTGGATGGCGGAAAAAAACGCCATGGTCTGGATTAGAGGAAAGGATATGCAATGAGAGTTGTCGTTCTAGCAATGCTTCTTAGTTTGAATTCTTGCGTCCCTGGTCTAAATGGTCAAATGGTCGCGACCGAAGGAACTTTGGCAGTTTCGAAGGATGCGAAGGTCAACGTGACTCGTCTAGATCTAGCGTCTGCAGAAGATCCCGAAGCGATGTCTGTTTTCATTGGTGACGTGAATCCTGATGGAACATTTTCTGTGACTCTTGATGCGGACGAGGGTGAATACCTTGTTGAAGCCGTAGTCCCAGGGTACGCAGTTAGTTCGCAAAAAATTGCTTTAGTCGATCAAAAATCTGTAACTTTGCAGCTCATACCTGTCGGTAAGCCAAACGCAAGTATGATTGGCACCAATATGGATGCTGATGTCGGTGTTGGATCTGGCGGAGCGACACTGACGCCACCTAGTTTGTAACAAATAGCAGCTTGATTTCAAGATTCACTCATTGGGGACATTAATGAAAGCAAAGATCGCGGTTCTTTTTTTAACTTTGGCACTCCTGTCTGGATGTACAGGTAAAGAAGCGACTGTTGCTTTGCAGGCAACTGTAAAAACAAATCAAGGCGACCCGGTCCAGGGTGCGGTTATTTCAATGGACGGAAAAGTTCTTGGTGAAACGAACCTGCAGGGTGTGTTTGAAACCAAAGTAAATGTACCGGTCGGCGTTAAAAAGAAAATTGAGGTTAAAAAAGAAAGCGATGCATACTACTTCGCTCCCTATTACGAAAGCTTCACTCTGGCTGATAGCGCACCGCAAGAGCTAGCATTGTCAGCTGTTCTCTACTTTGTACCGAAACCAGCATCTGGGGAAAAAGCACCAGAAGTGGCAACGGCTCCTGCAGCAGAAACGACAACAGAAACTGCAGTGGAAGCACAAAGCGATCCGGCTGTTGTTCCAAAGGGTGAAGTCGCAGCTGAAGGCCCACCTCCAGCGGAACCAGCTTTGGCAGAAGCAGCAAAAGATCCAGCTGTCGTAGCTCCAGACCCATTCAATTCGATTCAAGAAGAAGATTTAGGCGCGAGCGAAGAGGCGGCCATTTCTGAAGCTGAGATGGCAGCAGCTGAAAAAGACCCAGCAGAAAATGACATGGTCGAAACAAACTTTGACGATCAAGAAGCTGTTAATGCGCAAACAGTTTCTGTTCCTATCGAGCCAGTTGGAATTCCTACTGCTGCCATGTCTCCACCGATAAAGATTGAACCAGCGAATGCTTTAAAACACGTCGGTGAAAGTCTGTTCACAGTGCATGTATTCTTAGGCAAGACTCCTATCAAAGACGCCGCTGTCTCTTACGGTCTTCCCGGTGGCACTGATTTGAAGGATGCGTGCAAAACAAATGATCGTGGACGCTGCGTTATCCGCTTTATTGGCACCTCAGTGGAAGGTGTGACTCTTGTTGCCGCGAAACCTGGGTTTAAAACAATAACTAAGTCGGTGACGTTTGTTCACAAAGGCCGCATTCAGATTCAAATCGAGAAGGGTCATACCCTCGACATTTACGCGCTAGAAAAAAACTACAACTATAAAAACGGTATCAAAGATGCAGAAGTATTCATCAACGGTAAGAGCGTTGGTAAGACGGATGCATTTGGAAAATATAGTTATCTATATGAAGGCAAAAAAGAAGACCTAGTCGGCGTCAGTATCAAGGCTAAAGGGCATTTGCCAGAAGTCTTTGAAACAGATTTCGTTGCATCTGACGCCATGACTCTAGTTAAATTTTTCGCACCAGAGATTCCACCACCAGCTAAAGTGGTCGTTCTAACGCCCAAGATTGCTGGCAGTGCTGACGCAGTTAAAGTCGGCTTAGTTAATGGCGACTTGGATCAAAAAATTAGACACGCCACAAGCCAAGCACTCTTTTCAACTTCTGCTTTTCTCGAATACCCACAGGCATTGTTTGAAAGTCATTTAAAAACCTTCGGTGCCGGAAGTGCGGATATCTTAGGGAAAGGCTGGGCCGACCTTGAAGCTAAGAAGCTAGTAGATGTTCTCCTGGTACCGACAGTCGTGTTTGAAGACAAAATTATTCTAGAACTAAGTATGGTTGACTCTAAAGGTGTGACAGTAGCAGCCGCCAAGGAGATCCTAGATGATGCTGGTGATAGCGCATCGATCAACCGTGCTGTTGCCGATATCGCAAAAAAAGTTATCAGAGCGTTCCCGTTTGAAGGCGCAGTCCTCAGTAAAAATGGCACAGCTGTGAGTGTGAACCTAGGATTTGCAAGTGGTAGAGGCGTAAAAGCCGGCGACATCTTGGATGTATTCGGCATGCAGGTAGAAAAACATGGCCGTTCGAAAGCTTTCGGCAGGATTGCAACTCTTGTTGTTAAAGAAGTTGTCGACGCTGAAGCGCGCGCAACAGTGCAGCAACTCGAACCGCGGGCAGTGATCGAGCGCGGTGATATCGTCTCAATGCGTGTTCGCAGACCAACGACGGTAAACGCAGCTCAGCTGCGCGTGTCTTCCACCAAGTCTGGTAAGGAAACTGAGATTTCCGGAGCCAACGTTTACTTTAATGATACTTGGATCGGGGCAACTGGTGCTGACGGACGCCTATACGCTGAAGTCACGGGTACCGGTACTCTCAAGGTTATTAAGCAAGGTTTCGCGCCTTTTACTAATCATGTCGGTATGCGCGCAGGTGTAAGGCACGACGTCGCTTTGAAATCACAGTCGGCTTATCTGCGTGTTGATTCCACGCCGCAAGGGGCAAAGGTGTTACTGGACGGCGCGGTGGTAGGAACAACACCGATCAGTACGCCAGTTGCTGCAAGTGTCGGCTTTGTGAAACTTCAAGTTGAGGGTCCAGCCGGATATAAAATTTACTCGCAGGTTCTTGAACTAGACGAAGGAACCCTGGATCTTACAGGCGCAAGGGTGATCACCCTCGAACGAAATGTCCTTAGCAATGCTATGGCGCTAAAAGAATCTGGCAAACTGCAAGAAGCAGCGACTGCTTTTGCGGCTGTTCCTTCTGAGCATAGCGATTATCTTTCTGCGCAGCACGAACTTGGCCAGATCTTTCTAACTAATTTGAACATGCCGGCTCGCGCTGCAGAAGCATTCGGAAAAATCACAGCTTCTGAGAATGTGAAGAATTTTTCAGACAAGCGCTTTATCGGCTCTCATATCAATGAGGGGATAGCGGTCTTTCAAACGGCAGAACGATTGGTCAATGAAGATCCGGCGGCTGCTCAGGCACATTATAGGAAAGCAATCGTCATCTTTGATAACATTGCCCCACATCTGCGGCACGTACCTTCGGCTCAATACAACAAAGCCGTCCATAATGTTGACTACTATAAAGCACTTGCTAAGCACAAACTTTGGAGTGAAACCAAAGATCCAACACTGCTCTCTGACGCTTTAAAGACTTGGAAGAGTTACATCGATGGCAGCGCGCGTTCGGTACCGGTCCAAAATGCCGACAAGGCTTTTGTTGACAACGCTCAAGTTTACTACCGACAAGCGCTTGCTTCTTACAATAGTGGGAAAAACGCGGTTAAACAGTAGGTCGTCGTAATGAGTTTATCTTTCATAAAACCTTTGATTGCAGCTAGCTTGTTGGTTTCAACAGCCGGCTGCCATTTAAATATTTTAAGCAAAACACCTGATGATAAAGATTACGGTGTGCCGCTTACAGAATTCTATGCGAAAGATCAAAGTTACTTTCCAGATTTTATTCGTAAGTTCTTTCCGGGCGTAAGTCGGTTTGAAACCGACAACCCGTCTCTTAGTCAGGCGCGATCGGATGTCGTGATGATTGAAGTACGGCCGCTTAATGACGGGCAAGTCAAAACGAACGAAGCAAATCTTAGTTGGTCTGCGGACGGTGTTTATCTCGGGTTTGAGCTACTAGAAGACGGTTTCCGTAAAATTATGCTGAAGGACTTGGCTGGCAACTTTGCTCGCGAACTAAAAGTTATCCCGAAGGGTCCTAATAACTTCCTTGACGGCATGGTCGTAAAGAGCGCGCAAAGCTACAACGCGGGTCTAAGATGGTCAAGAGACAGCACTCGCTACGCATTCATGTCAAATGGTGGTATTGGTGAATACAATATTTACGTCGGCGCAGTGGGGGCGCAGGAAAAGTCAGTTGCTAGTTCGCCAACAAAAGACGGCTACGCGGTTTGGAGTCCTGTTTCTAATGAAATCTCCTTCGTGAGTGCTCGCTCTGGAAACGGAGATATTTACCTTGTTGATTTAAAAACGAAGAAGGTAGACCGTCTCTCAAGCTCAAACGGTGTCGATATCTTTCCTGAATGGTTTCCAAACGGAAACCGCCTGGTCTATTCCAGTGGTGATGCTCTTAATCACGATCTTTTTCTTGTTAACCGCGAAAAACGTAATGGGGCCTGGGAAACACCCCAGCAGCTGACTTCTTGGACTAGGGATGATCTTCGTCCCACGGTCTCTCCTGATGGTCGCTATGTTGCATTCTATTCGGACGCTGGCGAGGAGATCGGTGGAGTTAAAAAATGGAACATCATGGTCGTTCCTTATGTGAAGGGTAAGACCTATAATGACTCCGAACTGCAAAATATGGTCGTAGCTAAAGATGTCGTGATCGATCTCAATACTGGACCTGCATGGTCGCCAGATAGCCGCAAAATTTTCTACGTAAAAAGAGATCCGTCGGTAGAAAATCCAATTTATGCTTATGATCTTTTTTCCGGTCGTGACTACTTTTTCAAAACGAATACGCGCATGAATAGGGATATTCTTCTTTCTAAATTAGGAATTCTGAGCTTTCGGGCTCAGGTTGGTGTTTGGGACCGCGTATTTGTTGCGCTAACGAATCAGGGCACGCAACTTCAGGAACCAAATCGATTACGAACAAAAATTCACTATCAAAAGCTATAGATTATGGGGATGACCATGTTTTCTAATTCACTCAAACTATCGGTTGCTATCGCTGTCGGTCTTTTCACACCAGCGGTTTTCGCAGTCGACAATAGTCAGATCGTCTACGGGGAAACAACCAGGTTGGATTCTTATGACGCTTACACTGTGCATGAAGCGCCTGGTCAACGCCTAGGCGACTTATTGTTTGACTCGTTGGTTGAAGTTGGAGCTGGCGGCGAGTATAAGCCTTCGCTTGCGAAATCTTGGAAGGTTGAAGACGGCGGCACTGCCGTGCTCTTTGAACTACAGACTTCAGCGGCTTGGCATCCAGACGCAACAGGAAAATCTGAGCCGGTTAAACCGGAAGACGTTGTCACCACCATTCGCTTGCTGTTGTCGAACCAGAGCGACATTCCAAATAGAGAGCGCTTTTCAGCTATCAAAAATGCCGAGAAGGTCTCTGACACTTCCGTTCGGATCTTCTTCACCAGAGCAATGGTTGATCCACTCAAGGCGACACTTTTCAAGATTATTCCCCATCACTTACTTGGTGCAGCACCCAGCTTGAAGAGAGACAGTGATTTTGCTAAAGCGCCAATCGGCACTGGCCCCTATACCTTCGTTAAAGCGAACAATCAGGGAGAGGTACTGCTGAGCGCGAACAAAAAATACTTCAAAGGCGCGCCTGCGATCGAACGTATCGTTATGAAATCTTTTGCTGACCAATCAATCATGGCCCAGTCTTTGATGTATAACTCCCTCGATATGATCACCTATGTCAGTCCAAGAGATCTCGGAGAGGTCCTAGGTGACGCGAAACTGAGCGTCATACCTTATGATGCACTGTCGTTCTCCTTCTTCGGCCTAAATACCGATCGCGGTATTTTGAAAGATAAGAGAGTGCGTGTAGCCTTAAGTCACGCTATCAATCGTCAAGAGATGATGGAAGCATTCTTCCAAAGCAAAGGGCGTTTGATCTCAGGTCCGTTCCCGCCAACGTCATGGGCCTATAACTTAGACGTTAAGACTCTAACTTTTGACGTTGAGCGCGCGAAGAAAATGCTGAAAGAGACTGGTCTAGTCGATAAAAACGGCGATGGCATCTTGGAAACGCCGGCTGGTAAAGAGATTGTTCTTTCCTTTGCGGTTCCACTTTCTGGTGAAAGTGAAATGATCAAGCGTATCGTACTGGCTTACCAGGGGTACCTTGAAGCTGTTGGCGTTAAGCTTGATCTACAATTTATGGACTGGCTAGTTTGGAAGAAGAAGGTACTCGAAGAGCATGACTACGATATCACAATCGCTTCGTGGAGCTTTGATGACGCTAGCAACATCACTAGTCTTTTCCACAGCTCTAGTGCCCGTCCTTGGGGTAACAACTTTGTTATGTATAAGAATAGTGAAGTAGACAGCCTCTTGACTGAAGCTGATGCAACGAATGATCCGGATAAACGCCGCGCAATCTATCATAAACTTCACGCGATCTTGGCAGATGATGCGCCTTACACCTATCTTTGGACGTTAATGCATCACGCTGCCCACAACACCAGAGTTTCAGGTGTAAGGGTTGAGCCGTTCTCGTTTTTCAAACACATAGTCTCTTGGCAGCTGGAGAATAAGAATGTCATCAAATGACGGACATGATCCAACCTTAACCGACGAGCGATTACGCGAACAGAAGCGGGTTGCCGATTTTCTTGCCGCTCCGCGCAAGAAGCGTCGTAGTTATATCGTTACGGCGCTGACGCAAAATACGGCCTCGGATTACCGGAATAGCATCGAGCACTTTGTGCGGGTCAATTTTAAAAATGTAGCACTTTCTCATGCCCGCAATGTTGAAGAGCTTAAAAAAGCCTTCGGCCGCCAGGTTGTTATGGTGATCTTTGATGATCAGTTCACCGATCTTGAAACCGGTTTGGAAATGATCAGCGGCTTGAAACGAAAAAAATCTGCCGTCCCCTCGTCGATCTTGTTTTTAACACGTCAGCCATCCGCTTTGATTGCAGAGTACAATAAGATTCTTTTGCCCTTTCATGAGTCGGACGATTATTTAGTTCTTGAACGCAATGAAACACCGGTGCTTTTCAGTAAAATCAAAGCCGGTCTAGCTCAGCAGAGTCGAAGGCGCAGCCGCCGCTACCGGGTCGATTTGCCGGTGAGCTATTTTGCCTTGAATGATGATAAATTCTATAAAGGCCGGCTAACCGATCTAAGTATTCACGGTGCAATGCTCGAAACCATCGAAACCCGATTATTCGCCAACGAAGAGCAGATTAAGATTTCAATCCCGGCAGGCAGTTTTCTCAACGCTGCTGAAGGGGACTATTTGAAACTTTCGGCAAGGGTGCGTCGCGTTCATATTGGTGGCAACATGGCCGGCATTAGCTTTGAGCACGTGTCTGAAAAGCAGCTACTACGGCTGACGGCCTATCTATCCTCATTGGTGAATGAACAGGTAACCAAAGCGGTCCTGTCCTTGAAACTCAAGCAAGTAAAATGACCCAACTAGATTTTCTTTCGACGAGATCCGCTGAGGTGGTTGAGATAGCCAAAGATGCGGGGCGTCGTATTATTGCGGTCAAAAAGAGCGCAAATATTCAGATCGAAAAGAAGAGCGACCAGTCGCCGGTAACGGCGGCCGATCTTGCAGCTAGCGACTCGATAATCGCTGGTTTGCATAAACTAACGCCAGATATTCCAGCCATGTCGGAAGAGCGGGTGATCGAGGTCGCTGGAAAGAATAGCCTCTACTGGTTAATCGATCCGTTAGACGGAACGCGTGAGTTCATCAAGGGTTCTTCTGAATACACAGTCAATATTGCTTTGATAGAAAATATGATACCCGTTTTTGGTGTCATTGTAGTGCCGGAAACAGGACGAGTTTTTGCTGGAGGTCTTACTATCGCTGCGTTTTGTGCTGATGGCGGTGGGAAAACTCAAGCGCTTAAAACCAGAGCGTTTCAGAAAAAAAATCCGGTCTGCTTAATCAGCTCTAGTCATAAATCTGATGAGGAAAAAGTATGCCGGCAGCTCTTCGAGAACTTAGACATCAAAAATGTCGGCAGCTCTCTCAAGTACACCGAGATAGCGTCTGGCCTTAGCGACTTTAGTTTCAGAAAAACTCCTACTAGTATCTGGGACACTGCGGCAGCACACGCAATTCTTCGCGCCTCTGGCGGGGACATGTTTGGTCCTAATGGCAAGATTCTTATCTACGATCCGACAAAACTCGAGAATCCACCTTTCATCGCCGTTGGACAACCATCGCACGATTGGTCCAAACTCCTCGCCGCTCTCAGGTAAATTTATGGGTTGATGAGTTTATTGCCCTCGACGAGCTTACTGAGAAAAGTCCAAAGCTTTTCCGCAACTGGTCCATGTTTTTTGCACTTGCGTGCTGCAACTAGTGGTAGGTTCACCGATCTGATCTCTGTACTTTCTAGACTAACCAACAGCCCGTCATTTAGCTCGTTTTGGATCATAAAGTGCGGCAGACGTCCCCATCCGAGGCCGGCAATGATGATAGCTTTTTTCTTATCTTGATCATTGACGGTACAACTGGAAGTGGCACCTTTTACGACGCCAAAATCTTTGGCCTTAAAAGATGTCGAGGTGTCGCGAATGATGACTTGCACGAACTCCTGCATTTGCCGCTCTGTTGCCTGCCGTTCAAACTTTGCTGCCGGATGCTTCTTCGCAACGACGGGAACCAAGATGACCTGTCCTACCTCGATTGTTTCAATTTCATTTGGATCCAGATCGCCACCAGCGGTTAACGCTATATCCGCCTGATCTTGATAGAGACGCTCCTGCGCACCGCGAACACCCTCGCAATTGATCTTCAGCTTGGTGTTGCTGTATTCGGAAAAAAAGTGGCTGAGTACTTCGATGATGATGCCGAATGGTGCGGACTCAACGATCGCAACAGACAGTTCACTCTCTTCTCCTTGTGCGAGAATCTTCGCGTAGTCGGAAAACTCGTCGATTTGATCTAATAAATATTTCGCCCGCTGCAAAAGCGCCGCTCCGATTGGTGTTAATTTCGCGCGGTAGGATTCGCGGTCGAATAGGTCGAATCCGTACTCGGCTTCGAGTTTTTTGATGGCGACGCTTAACGCCGGTTGGCTGACTTTGAGCTGCTTTGCGGCTGCCTGGAATCCACCAAATTCGGCTATAGTTACGAAGACTTTCAGCTGATCGAGCGTCATGGAACCCCAGTAATCATAATATTTATTTATCAAGATGATGATAAAACAATATTGTATATTTATCATTATTTGACCGTAAATAGATACTAGAAGCGGTTGCGGTGCAGCTGCACAAAAAAGACCAACAACCAAGACCAACAAACGAGGACTAAATTATGAAAGCTAAGCTTCCTCTGATCGCCAGACTTTTACTTGGACTAATCTTCACTATATTCGGCCTTAACGGCTTGATGATGATTTTAACTGGTAGTGGGTTTATTCCCATGCCGCCTCCGGCTCCCGAGTTTGGCGAAGCAATGGGTGGCCTCTTTAAGCTTGGATACCTGATGCCACTTGTGAAGGTGCTGGAAGTGGTTGGTGGCGTGCTCCTATTGATTGGCGTCTATAAGCGCTTAGCTTTGGTGCTCCTAATTCCAATTATTGTAAACATCGTTGGTGTACACATTGCTCTTGATCCTTCAGGTCTACCAATTGGAATTTTAATCACAGCACTTGCTGTCTATCTGGTTGCTGTTGAATGGAAAGGATTTTCACAGCTACTCGTCAAATAACTGATTGGGTAGCATTTTGAAACCGAGGAGGTTTTATGAGTTCATTGGCAAAAGCAGCAGTTGTTCATCGGGCTTCTGAGCGTGGTATCGCCGATCATGGTTGGTTGAAAGCATGTCATAGCTTCAGTTTTGGCAGCTACTACAACCCAGAGAAAATGGGATTTGGCGCACTACGAGTTATAAACGATGACTCGATCGCTGCGGGCAAAGGGTTTCCGACTCACCCGCACCGTAACATGGAAATTATCACTGTGCCGATTTCTGGGTCACTAACGCACAGAGACAGCGAAGGAAACACCGGAACCATTTCGGCTGGTGAGATCCAAGTGATGTCAGCTGGGTCTGGAATCCAGCACTCAGAATATAACTCGTCGACAGCAGATGCGCTAAATCTGCTGCAGATCTGGGTCATTCCTAAATCTGACAACACGAAGCCGCGTTATGCGCAAAGTCAGTTTGATTGGGAGAAGCCAATGTTTACGACCTTGGTGTCGCCGGAAGAAGGGAAAGGGATTGTTATCAACCAAGATGCTTATATCAATCTTCTCAATCTCGATGCTGGTGGCAGCGTCTCTTACAAGAAGAATATCGGTAACAACATCACCTATATGTTCTTGATCGACGGCAAAGGAACCTTTGGTGAAACCGAAGTTGACAGGAGAGATGCGGTGGGATTTGCCCCTAGTGTTAAAGACATTGAAATTAAAGCTGAGAGCAAAGCGAAGGTTTTGATTTTGGAAGTGCCGCTTTAACCAAGAAATGCTACTTGCGGTACCTAACACCATCGGCAATGAGAGCTTCCATTCGGGCAACGACCTTCTTGTGAAAGTCGACTGCCACCTTGGTCACCTCCTCCGGATCGCTTGGCAACGGAGGAGGAATCATAGGTTCGCTGACGAAGTGCGTGAGTTTGATCGGACGCGGAATTGGCGAAAGGCCAAGACCCCGAGCTAAAAAAACTGGGACTTTGTGATTGTCGTAAAACCACTTAGTGACCGGATTTGGATAAACATCGTAGAGATCATCGGCCTTAGGGCAGGCGGCGAGCACGATCGGTGCCTGTGTCCGCATCGCTAATTTACAAAAACCTATGCGTCGATCCCACCTAAGCTGATAGCGTTCAGTGGATGGTCTAAGAGCTTCACGCATCCCGCCAGGCGCCACCGTAATAATCTCATCTTGATTTAAAAGTTCTTCTGCATTTTCTTGGCTTCCTTGTTTTGAGCCAAGAAACTGTGCGAATTCTCCAGCATACGGGACTTTGAAAAATAGACGGTCAATCAGCGGCCGCGGCAAACGTCCGGTCTCTGCATAAATTGCTGTCATTAGAAGTAGGATGTCGTAGGTCGCAAGGCTGTGGTTTACAACGACAAGCGTGCGACCATCAGTAGGGACATTGTCCATCCCAACAACTGAATGCCGGTGATAAGCCCGCATTGTTTGCAGGATAGGAATTATTTTTTGTAAGACTTCGTTTTTATCCATGAACCGTTTATCGGTCGTCCTTCTAAGCGCTTGATTTCTTGTATGTTTGTTAGAATAAAATCCAGTATTTATGAGTGGTTAGGCTTCGTCAAACCTTAACATCTCGCTAATTGACAATCAAACTTTTGAGAGTTAGCTCTGAAGCAATGATTTTATAATTTCAAAATTAGTACAAGGGTAATTCATGAACCATTTCATCATTGCTGCTTTTATTTCTTTGTTCGCAGGACAAGCACAAGCGAAGTTTACTGACTGCGCCGATTTCACAGGCCGCTGGCTTGGAAGCTGTGACGTTACGGTCACTGTTGGCAATGGTAAGCCAACTACCTTTTCTGTAGCGCGCGATCTGCATATCGTTCAAACAAGCTGCAAGAAGATATCCATCAACGGCGGCATTTATTTCTACACCATCGGCGGCGACCATACGTCGACTGATCGCGATGAAAACTTCACGCACAGTTATACCAAGCAGCTTGATTGGAATGATGATCAAACGGTCATCCTCGAAACAGAACTTCTGGCTGGTCGTAAGATTGGTGCAGATAAAAAAGAAGTCTACTACGGCGTTGAACACAACACTTTCAGACTTGAGAACGGTAAGTTCACGTCACTAAGGACGAGGAAGTTCAGAACCGCAACCTGCTGACGCTAGAGCGGAAGACAGTTGTTACAGCAAAACGTTGTTCTTTTGACCTAAGTCTGAACTAATTTAGATTTCAAGTTTGCCAGAAAAAACAAACTTGGCCGGTCCTGCCAAAGTTACAGCATCTGCTTCTGACTTTTGGTTCACGTAAACTCTTCCCCCGGGCATAGCGACTGCGATCTAGTCGCTGCGGTCCACAAGACCTGAAGCGAGCGCAGTCAACCCGACGGCACAAGCACCGGTTCCCAAGCCATGGTTACTCCAGCGCCGCGTTCCCAAACAAACATCGTGAAGAGTTCTGATACAGCATGACCGAGTTGGCTCTTTGCGAGTGAACGGTCTTTGTCGCTGAGGGTCGCTGCTTTCTAGAGTCATCTCCGTCATTTAATTTCGGAGGACTTTCGTTTCGTCCTTTGCGCTTTTTTTTGCGATGTCGGACGAGCAAGAGGGCCACCTTGCGTCTAAAATTTTCGAACTATTGGAGGATTGTGAGCTTTGATGTAAACTATGACATGGCTCATTATTTATCGGGTAAATCATGACCGAGTTCATCAGGACAATTAAGCCATTAGAATCTAAGAGTTTTTTCTTGTTCGGGGCTCGTGGAGTCGGGAAGAGCACCTTCATTCGTAATTTTTTGCGGGGTAAAGCCTCCCTTTTTGTCGACCTACTTAGCCCTGCGGCTGAAGACAAATATGCGAAAAACCCGGATTTACTCGCAAGGGAAATTATTCCTCACCATGCGTCCCTTGAGTGGATAGTGATCGACGAAGTGCAAAAATGCCCAAAGTTATTGGACGTCGTACAGATGCTAATTGTGGAACACCAGCTCAAATTTATTTTGAGTGGATCAAGTGCTCGCCGACTTAAACAAAAGGGAGTTAATCTCTTAGCGGGTCGAGCGTTGAACGAGTATATGTTTCCGCTAACTCATATTGAACTTGCATCTGCGTTTGATCTACAAGCCGTACTAGAGACGGGGTCCCTACCGGAGGTCCGCACTTCTGAGTCTGTGGAGGTCCAACACGCGTTCCTACGCGCATATGCACTTAACTATATCACTACCGAAATTCAGGCAGAACAATGGGTAAAAAATTTGCCGCCGTTCAGAAGATTTTTGGAAGTTGCAGGGCAAATGAACGGAAAGATTCTCAATTATACGAGTATCGCAAAAGATATCGGCGTCGATCCCAATACGGTGCAATCCTACTTTGAGATTTTGGAAGACACATTGATTGGCATTAGATTACCGGGATTTAGTCGGTCACTACGCAAACAACAGAGGCAGGCTCCTAAGTTTTTTCTTTTTGATTTGGGAGTTAAGCGCGCTCTAGATCGAACTCTCGATGTTCCGCTTAAACCGCAAACCGCAGCTTACGGAGAAGCGTTTGAGCATTTTGTCATTGTTGAAATCATGCGGCAGGCATCTTACGCTCGCAAGGATTTTAGATATAGCTACTTATTAACCAAGGACGGCGTAGAAATTGATTTGATTGTCGATCGTCCCGGTAGGCCGACTGTGCTGGTGGAGATTAAATCAAAAAATCAGATCGATAGTCATGATGGGCGTCACTTAAAACATTTTGAAACTGATTTCAAAGATCCTTTGCGAATCATTATCTCTAATGATGAAACAGAAAAAAATTTTGACGGTATCAAAAGTCAACATTGGAGGAAGGGGATCAGAGAAATTATTGATTTATAGCAGCTTCGAAGTTGGCACAAAAGGACATGGTGCTCCGAACATGCTGAATAGTAGGTGAGTTTCGTTATCAAACGGATTTAAAATTTCTGTGATAACGCGTTCGTCGGCTGAGAAAGAAAAGCGTTCCGCTTGTCTGGTTTCCTCAATGAGTGAATTTTCTTTCAATGGAAAGATGATGCTCTCGCCGTCTGAGCAGATCGAATAGTAGGTGAATCAAAGCCTTTTCCCCAACTATCAACACCCCCTCTGTGCCCATTTTACAATCAGTTGTCGATCATCTTTGGATGAAGCGGGCCATATTTCTGCTGGGGATCTTTTTAGATTATGCGATTTCAGTTGATTGAGTTGATTTTGCGCGCAGTTTCCCGAACCGAAAGATCAGTCGTTATAAATCACAGCTTCATAATCATCCAGCAATGGGGCTTGGTCGAACTCAAATGAGTCCTGAACCTGCTTGGGCGGACCTCGGGGTGGTGGATCATATTCAATGTTACAGTGTTTCAAATATCTGCGAACCTCAGCTGGAACTTAATCTCAATTTCCTGGCATGCAAAAGTCCGGAAATGATCGAGAAAGAGGCATGGATAAATTTACTAGCTTTCAATCTGACGCGAAGATTGATGGGTAAGGTGGCGCAAAATTCAGGCGTCTCACCAAGGAACCTGAGTTTTAAAGGCATTCTGCAATTCTATATAAAAAATAACGGAAGAAATGCGAATGTTGCAGGCAACGGAATAACAAAACCTTTTATCGCGCTGTTAAGCGCTTTTAGGTTAAAAAAGCAGCCACACAGATTCGAGCCGAGAGCTAAAAAAACCAATGCCGCTCAGTCAGTCTTTCCAACTCTATGTATGACGAGGAACCGTTGGAAGGCACTACAGCTTATCTCATTGCTTGAAGATATAGAGTTTTCGACTGCAATGACGGAAGGAATTGAACGAGAAAAATCAAAAATCCCTACTAAGGACGGACGTGTTTTATACTGATTTTATAGTGTTTTCCTTAATGCAGCAGTATTCAACCTCTGTTTAAAAAACACTAAAGCTGCAGAAATCTGCACCGCAGATTTCTGCGGTGAACTGCATATTAATTTGAAAAATTCCATTGGAGATTACTGAACACAGGATCAGGCAACTATTGCAGCGTCAAGAACGGTCTAAATGGTGCGCTTACGTTCAAAGACGGACAGCGCGCTGGAATATTGGGGCATTTATGAATTAATCTGCCAGACCGGAAGCCGGCTGGGACATCCTCCCCAGCCAATCGGCGGAACGTACAGATTCGTTAACAAATTCAGTCCTAGTGATGGTGGTTGGCATTTTGCGCCAGCACAGGACTTCCATCGCTGAAAGTCACTCCGATTTTCTCATTTTGATCTTCGCTCGGTCACTCCCGCAGCCGCGGCAGCGCCCCGGACTCAGCAGGCCATTCCCAGACGCCGGTACCGGCGGTAAAATTCCACGTCGAGAACAAAGCTCCGTCGTGCGTGGAGAAGAAGCTTATGACGGATTCCTCGGTGCATCCGGTGTCGCCCACACTATTCCCGACGCACGTAAACGGACTGCCGTCGGGCTTGAGCCAGTATGAGTTGGTGAGCGTGGACGATTTTACGCCGACGAGCCCTCCATGAATGGTTGTGGCCGTGCCGGAGACCACTCCCGTGGCAAAGCTGTTGTACAGAGCGGCAGAGCCGCTGGCGACCAGTCCGCCCGCATTGGCGGCCATGGGGGCGGTGACGCCTCCAGTTGCGTAGGAACGGTTGATATTGAATCCGTTGGAGTACCCCAGAATTCCGCCAGCTTGCCCCCCGGCGCTACTGACGTTGCCGGTGGCGTAACTGTCATCGATGGTTTGTGTCTTCCAATAAGCCGCCCCGACTAATCCGCCGACCTTGTCTTCGGTTCCTGTGTGCTCGCTGGTCACATTGCCCGTCGCGTAGCTTTTCTGAATCAGGAGGCAATCGCCCCCAACGCCCGCAAGTCCGCCCGCACCCACTCCAAAACCATCGGTCGCCCCGATCGCTGCACTAACAGCCGTGACGCTTCCGGACGCATGAGAATACTCGATCGTGCAGAGGCCGGCGCCCCATTGGTAAAACATGCCAACGAGCCCCCCGACCTGATTATTCGCGCTGACGTTCGCGGAGGAGTAGGAATGTGAGATCGTGCCTTTGCTGAGCCGCCCGACAAGCCCCCCAACTTTCCAGCCCACGACGGGGTCGCCCGTGACCGTTCCCGAACTCCATGACCTGGTAATGCTCGCGCTGCCATCGGACTGGCCAGCCAGGCCTCCCAGATACGCGGTGCCCGATACTGCGATGGTATTGGCGTTGCTGTCGACAATGGACGCCACGGCGCCCGTGAGATAGCCGACCATGCCGCCGACGTTGGACGTTCCCTGCACACTGCCTTTAACGGAAACATTATGAATCTCCCCGAGGTCTTTTCCCACAAGGCCCCCCGTGTAATTCTGGCCCACGATGGCCACATCCTGAAGGCTGAGGTCCTGCAGCACGGACGTCGCGGACGCGGCCCCAAAAAGCCCGATATAGTCCGTTGTCGGCCGATTGATCGTCAGGCCGCAGATCCTGTGATCCTGGCCGTCGAGCGCGCCCGTGAAAGGCGTTGCGTTTGAGCCGATGGGTGCCCATCCGAGGCCACTCGCCATCGTCGAGGCGTCAATGTCCCTGGTCACGATGAATGAAGCATCAAGGTGGTTGGCCACATTCGCCAAGGTAGCAAGACTACAGATTTTGTAGGGGACTTCGGTCGATCCTGCGCCGCCGCAGAATAAGCCGTCCTGCACATCGACGGTGTAGGAGAATGTCGCGACTGCGGAATCGGAGTAGTCTGTTTTGCAGGAGATGGCTTTGACGGTTGTGGTAGCGGTGAGTGAAAGAGTGCCAGTGGAACTGGCGCAGGTGGGGGCGGCCTGAGTACCGTCACCCGAGGTGTAATGCACGACCGCGCCGTCGGTGGCCGAACTCAATGTCACTGTGTCCACTGCGCCGCAGGTTGATGCCGCGACAACATCTGTCGGAGCCGCGGTGGGACCGTTGATGATGTAGGCAATTGTCGCGACCGCCGAATTGAGGTGGCTCTTTTCGCACGCAATAGCTTTGACGGTGGTGGTCGCCGTGACCGACACCGAGCCGGTAGAGCTGGCGCAGGTAGGGTCCGCCTGAGAGCCGTCCCCAGTGTTGTAATGGACGACGGCGCCGCTTGTCGCCGAATTCAGTGTGACTGTTTGCGCTGGGCCGTAGCCTCCGGCCGCGATATCAGCTGTGGGGGTCGCTGCCGCGCCGTTGATGATGTAGGCAAATGTCGCGACCGCGGAATCGGTGTAGCCCGTTTTGCACGCGATGGCTTTGACGGTGGTGGTCGCCATGATTGAAATCGTGCCGGTAGTGCTGGCGCATGTGGGGGCGGCCTGCGAGCCGTTGCCGGTCGTGTAGTATACGACGGCTCCTTCTGTCGCCGAACTCAGTGTGACTGTCTGCGCTAAGCTGTAGCTTCCAGCGACGATATCGGCTGTAGGCATGGAGACCGGCTCGACTGTCTCGACTGTCTCGACCGTCTCCCCGCCCCCTTCCTTGTCGCTTCCACTTTCGTCTGGTTCAACGGTCTTGGTTTCGGTGGCACCGCCAACTCCGACCGGCAGAAATCCGCTGGAGCACGAGATCGTCAGGACGGAGTAAAGGGCCAGGGGCAATATTTGTTTGCCAAGACGCAAAGAAAACCTCCGAAAATAGGTATAACTGCCTGGAACATTTTCAGTGCGCGAACGCCATGAAGCCCGCGATAAGCCCTGAATACACTGACTAAGTTGGCTCGTCCTGCGGATTACTCGTACCAGCATGACTTCCTCTTAATAAGGACGGTTAGTTAAAATATTTAAGAAGTACCAAAAGCATATTCGGTAGCTGCGGGAAATACTTTAAAGGATTAATCAGGACGTGGTTTATTTAATTCGGGTCTTATCAACATCCGGGTTTAGACTTGGATATGCCTACGATCCACTAACTAATATCTGGCAAGATCTTGCCGCGCCAAATATTCGTTACAGTCCCGCGGTTTTGGCTGGAGGAAAACTCATATATTGGCGGGAGCAAGCGAATGATGATACTGGGAACTCTCTACCAGGGAATGGAAATATATATGATATAGCTCTTCGTTTGTGGAGCGATATGTCTTTGGAAAATGCTCCGGAAATGCGAAGTGATTAGCGCACGGTCTGGACTGGAACTAAAATGCTTGTTTTTGGGGGGTCAACAGGTAAGCAGTTCGAGGAGGAATACCCAATTGATGTAGGTGTTTTCGACCCCGAAACGAATTCTTGGTCGACCAATCAATAATGAGTTGCCGTCGAGCATATGGGTCTATCCCCATATTCTCCAAACTATAGCCATCTACCAAATCTCACGACTCAACAATATGACCATCTGCCGCTGAATGCTGAAGATCAAACACAGGCATCAAATCTTCTTCCGCAGCGTCCATAATGCGCATAACGTCACTTTTTGAAAACGCAGCTTTCTCAGCCGTACCCTGGGTTTCCAAGATCTTCCCACTCTGAGTCATAACCACATTCATATCAAGATCTGCTGAGCTATCTTCTTTGTAATCTAAATCCACGAGCAACTCATTGCCCTTCATACCGAAGAGCGAAAGACTGTTGTTACGGCAAAACGTTGCTCAAACTAATTTAGATTTCAAGTTTGCCAGAAAAAACAAACTTGGCCGGTCCTGCCAAAGTCACAGCATCAGCTTCCGACTTTTGGTTCACGTAAACTCTTCCCCCGGGCATATCGACTGCAATCCAGTCGCTGCGGTCCACAAGACCTGAAGCGAGCGCAGTCAGCCCGACGGCACAAGCACCTGTTCCGCAAGCCATTGTTTCTCCAGCACCGCGTTCCCAAACATACATAGTGAAGAGTTCTGATACCGCGTGACCGAGTTGGCTCTTTGCGAGTGAACGGTCTTTGTCGCTGAGAGTCGCTGCTTTGATCACATGGACATTGATACCGTCTAAACCTGAGAGCTTTTGCAGTGGCGGACCGATCTTAAGCATGAGGTCGCGACTGGCATCATCGGTTGTGATGACTACGTGCGGATTGCCAAGATCGCTGACTTCTATTTCGTACTGTGTGGGTTTGAGTCCAATGGACTTTAGATGTTTTTTCGTAGCAAGAATGACACTCGCGCCCCAAGGGACGTGTTTTCCAACCTTAGCATCGGGCATTTCGACAGCGACAAGCGAATTTAAAGTTTCATTGTTGAGATAGCGGCAGGTAAGTGCGACACCTTCGACCGTGAGTTCTACAGCCTCAGGAATGTCGTTCGGATCGCCTTTTTCAAGGTGCGCTCGCAGAATGCTCAAGGCAGCGCACCTAAGCCCGTTGCCGCAGTTCTTCGCCAGGGATCCATCGCTGTTGATGATCGTCAAGCCGTGCGGTGTGAGTTCGCCGCGTTGTTCTGAATGAAGAACGAGAATGCCGTCTGCACCAATACCAGTGTGCCGGTCGCAGATTCCTTTGGCGAGGCGCTTGATGCTACTTAGCACTGTCTCGCTATCGGCAGATGAGAGACGGACGATTACAAAATCGTTTTTCGTGCCATGCCATTTTTCGAAATCGATGAACATCAGACCCTCTACATTTTCTGTCTACATACTTATTCAACGATTAATCGATATCCGCGGCCACGCACGCTGATCAGGTATTGGGGTTTCGATGGATTCGGTTCGATGTAGCGACGCAATCGGACTATAAAGTTATCGACCGTGCGCGTTTCAATGTCACCCTTCATACCCCAAACGGTGTCTAAAAGATGCTCCCTGGAGAGCACGCGGTCAGGATTTGAGAGAAATTCTCGCAAAATATCAGCTTCCATTGCCGTTAACGAGTGAGAGCCAGTCGGTGAGGTGAAGTGCAATGCTTCGATATTTAATTTGAACGGACCATGTTCAATGAAGGGAACTTTTTTCGTTTCTTTGTCCAAGGTAGGTTCGGCCGGTACGCTAAAGTACGTCGACCGGCGAATCATTCTTTTGACGCGCAGCAGGAGTTCTTGTAGGTGAAATGGTTTGGTGATGTAGTCGTCGATGCCGGCTTCAAAACCTTTGACGCGGTCTTCTTCACGTCCAAGAGCGGTCAACATTAGAATGTGCGTTTGGTCGTCGCTTTGTCTGATAGCTTTTGCAACATTAAATCCGTCGACTTCTGGAAGCATAGCATCGAGAATAATTAAGTCGAACGGACTTTCTGATTTGAATTGTTCAAGCGCGATTTTACCGTCAATTGCTAAGAAGACATCGTAATTTTCTGATTGCAGATTGAGTTGCAAATTAAAGGCAAGATGAGGTTCATCTTCGACCAGTAGAATTTTCTTCTTTGCGTCAGACACCACAGCTCCATTCAGCGCTTAATTTTGTTTTCATCTAAAGGTACGGTTATAAAAAACGTCGTACCAAGCCCCGGTCCGGGGCTTTCAGCCCAGATTTTTCCACCTAAAACGCGCACTGCTGTTCTTACAATATAGAGCCCGAGGCCGGTGCCGGGAATAGCTTTTTGAACAGCACGTTCACCTCTTTGGAACATTTTAAAGATGCGCCGGCGGTCGACACCGCTTAGTCCCATGCCGCGGTCTTTTACTGACAACGTGAAATTGCCGTTGATGTAGTCAGC
This sequence comes from Pseudobacteriovorax antillogorgiicola, assembly GCA_945862295.1. Taxonomy (GTDB): domain Bacteria; phylum Bdellovibrionota_B; class Oligoflexia; order Oligoflexales; family CAIYRB01; genus CAMAXT01. The sequence continues at coordinate 38,413 of CAMAXT010000004.1, read as the reverse complement.
TTCACAAGTAATTTCAGTATCTTTCGGAGAATACTTCACGGCGTTTTCAAGGAGATTTGTACAAATTAAGACCAGGGCGGAGCGCGACAGTTGGACAGAAAGGTTGTCCCTGCAGATGACCGAGACGCGATTGGGTAAGTTCAAATCTAAGTAGGTTAGTGTCGAAAGCGTTGACCTTAAAAATTCTTTCAAAGGTACAGACTGCTGATCTTCATCATAAATTTGAATACCTTGGTCTAACCGACCGGTGAGGAGAATTTTATCTACCAGCCTCTTTAGGCGCTCGATATCAGAAAGAATCATGTCATGAAGGCGAGCTTGGATGCTCGGGTCAAGAGTACGGGCTGACATAGTTTCAAATGCAAGTTGCAGACTTGCCAGTGGTGACTTTAGTTCATGGGTAACGCTAGAAACAAAGGTCCTTTGTTGGCGTGCCTGAGAACTCTGCCTTTGACCAAAGATAAAGAGCAGAATGGTTCCGACCAGCAGCACTCCTAGAAGGATGCAACCGACGATGAGGGTTGCTAGGAGCGTTGAACTGTCGATGAAGTCCTTGCCGATTCGGATTGCTAAGTCTGTTAATTCTTGGCGCGCACCAACAAACCAGATAACCCAGATAAGGGTAATGGCTAACCAGACGATCTGGAGCGATACAAAAATTGTAATAGGATGTGTGACCCAACGCAGACGGCGAAAGAGCATTTGGATATTTTTAATTGGCAATATACCGGTTGTGGACAATATGTTGATCGAGCGTAGTTTTCTTTGGAAATACCGACACATAACCGTCGTATCATAGCGCAGATGGTATTGTTTGCAAGCAAGAACCCGATGGGACGTAATGAGAATGATTGCTTAAGGTTAGTGCTTTTACTACGCGAGATAGACTTTGTTATCTTTGGCGGTTTTTGTTAAACCGCTGGGTAAATAGTCCTTTTGCTAACAAAACTATTTTGGGTCACCTATGCAAATCGATCGACGTAACTTTATCAGAAACTCCAGTCTCGCCGCCGGCTCTATTGGTTTTAGCGGTCAGTCTTTTGGTCTCAGCAAAAAATCTGTGGCAGCACAGCTGGATCTTTCTGATTGGCAGTCTGTGCGGAATGAATTTCTTCTCGATCCAAGCGTGGTCCATATGACTGGCTTACTTTTAGCAAGCAACCCGACCCCCGTTCGAAATGCGATAGAGGCTTTTCGTAACGGTTTAGACCGAAACCCGGTCGAATTCTTCGCGTCGCAGTTTGCAGCAAAAGAACGCGCATGCTACGAATCCGCGGGCCAATACTTAGAAACATTGCCTGAGCAAATCTCTTTGACCGATAGCACGACTATGGGTCTTGGCCTACTTTACAACGGCCTGAAGTTGTTGCCAGGACAAGAGATACTAACATCTACACATGAGCACTACTCGAGTAAGACATCCCTTAAAACAAAAGCCGACACCTCTGGTGCGGTGATCCGGCAAATTGAACTATACAGCGATAGTTCTGCCGTTAGCTCGTCCGATATAGTGCGAAACATCATGTCAGCAGTTACTGAAAAGACGCGCGTTCTAGCTTTAACTTGGGTGCATTCGGGTACCGGAGTCAAAATTCCTGTTAAAGATATTGGCGAAGCCGTTGCGAAAATCAACAGCGCCCGAACGGAAGAAACCCGCATACTTTTTTGTGTCGACGGCGTTCATGGATTCGGCATCGAAGCTCTTTCAATAGAGCAATTAGGGTGTGATTTTTTCGTCGCCGGTTGCCATAAGTGGCTTTTTGGACCTCGCGGCACGGGTTTCATTTGGGGCAGAAAAGAGAGCTGGAAGTGGGTCACTCCACTGATACCGTCTTTTAATATGCAGTTTTATCCGACGCAAGGCAGCTTGATGACACCAGGCGGCTTTCAAAGTTTCGAACTGCGTTGGGCTCTACCGGAAGCGTTTAAATTTCACCTGGCGATCGGTAAAGAAAGAATTCAAAACCGCATTCATTCATTGAATACCCAGCTCAAAACCGGTCTATCATCTTTGAGCGGCGTGAAACTTCTAACACCGCTTAGTGCAGAATTATCCTCAGGCATCACATGTTTTGAAATTCCTGGGATGGCACCTAAAGATGTAATTGCAGGGCTGCGTGCCAAGAGAATCATTGGCAGTACAACACCGTATGACGTCACATACGCTCGCTTAACGCCTGGACTGTTAAACAATGAAGTAGAAATTGAAGAAGCTGTCACAGCAGTTGCTGAGCTTTGCAATAAAGTGCGGTGAGTTTCAGCGTTTAGTGTTGAGCTTTTCCCAGGTCTCTCTCGGAACAAATGCAGGCTTTGATAGCCACTGTCCACCGTCTACTACCAGAATTTCGCCGGTAATGTAGGATGCGGCAGGCGAGACCAAAAAAAGTGCTGCATTGCTGATATCTGCAATGCTACCGAGGCGTTTGAGAGGAATCTCAGACGCCATTTTTTTGTCGGCTCCTAAAGGTGCAAGGCGGCGCATGCCTTCGGTATCACCTATGGGACCGGGAGCAATTGTTACCACTCGAATGCCGTATTCGCCCCATTCACAGGCGAGGTTTCTTGCTAATGCATCAACACCGGCTTTTGCAGCCATAACGTGCGACTGCATAATTGTTCCCTGGTAATGGAGCGTCGCTGAGATGTTAAGGATGACGGCGTCGGAGCTTTTCTTCAGCGCTTCAAAACTGGCCTTCGACATGTTGAAAGTTCCGAGTAGATCTATATCGATAACGGTTTTGAACCCATTGCTACTTAGGTGTTCGGTTGGACAAAGAAAATTGCCAGCAGCACCGTTTAGAAGAATATCGACGCCGCCGAATTCTCTGGTAGCTGTAGCGACGGCGCGTTCGCAGTCTTCAATAAGTCTGACGTCACCGGCGACCGAGATGGCTTTCCCACCTGCGGCGATAATACCTTTGCAGGTTTCGGCAAGGACGTCTGCGCGCCTACCCATTATTACAACCTGGCAACCGTGCGTCGCGAAAGATTCAGCGATGCCTTTACAGATGCCGCTTCCACCGCCAGTAATAAGGGCTGTTTTAGACTTTAAAAACTCTTTGTTGAAGATCGATGCACTCATAGAAAATCCAAATCAGTGAAAAACTACAACTTCACGGTCTGCAGTTTCGAGTTCGCTTTTAACTTTGAGAGCGGTGTTAATCAGGCTATTCACGCCGTGAGATCCGACAAGGAGGTAATAGTTTTTGATGCGTGTCGATTCAATAAGCGCTGTCAAAGTCGCTCCGAGCAAATCTTTAGCTGCATCAGAATTGATGACCGCAGGGTGCAGGTAGATACCGATTGTTTCAGGATTCCAATTCTTAATGGTTTCAAGAATGGTGTGAATCCATAGCGAGCGGTCGCGAAACTCAGTCTCTGGTACGGGCATCAGATACAGGTACTGAGCTGGAGTTTGTGTCGTATCGCTGAGCATGATGGGTGCTTCATCAATCACGCCGTCGACAGCCGCGTCATCAAGCATTTTAACGACTGTCGCTGCGCCTAAAACATTCTGTGGTGTGCGCTCACCCTTACTTGCGAGACCCAACCAAAAATTACAGCCAGTCCCCGGGTACTCAGTGAGGTAAAGGTTGAAACGAGAAAGCTGCGATTCGTGAAAATCAGGAAGAACCTTCTGCCCCGCCACGACGGTTGAGACTGGATTTGGATCGATTCCTGGCTCGTCAATATGGTCATTCATGTCAGACATGGTGGTTCCGTATGTAAGTATTTATTGGTAATACATAATATCATACCAGACCTTTCTTTGATTTTAAAACCTCCAACCTGGCGTGATGTTTAAAATAAAAAAAAGCGTCCGTTTTGGACGCTTTTTAGAAGAATGACCTAATTTTAAAAACCGACTATTTAAACGATTTTACAATGCGGTCCAATATACCGTTTACGAATTTTCCAGAATCATTGGTGCCATACTTTTTTGCCAATTCAATGGCTTCGTTCAACACGACTTTCGGCGGCGCAGACTTATCCATCAATTCACTGATAGCAAGTCGGAGGACATTGCGGTCTATGCTTGCCATACGGTCAATTTTCCAATTCGCCGAGAACGATACAATCAAAGTATCAATCTCTGAGATGCGGTCGAGTGTAGAGCGGCACATATCACGAACCGTTGATTGAATGTCTGAAGAAATCTGAAAGTGCTTCGCAAAGTCTCCAAAGTGACTGTCTGAAAAGTGAAAGATCTTGTCGCTTTCACTTTGGTAGAGAAACTGGATAGCGAACTCACGAGCGAGCGTTTTTTGGTTTTTTTGACTCACTTACGGGAAAGCTCCTCTAGGCGAGACATGCACTTGATCATGGCAGTCGCTGTCTTCGCAGCATCAACACCCTTATTACCGTACTTGATACCCGCTCTGTTGAGGGCTTGATCGACTGTATCAGTCGTAAGAACACCAAAAATCACCGGAACACCGGTGTCTGTGCCTGCTTTCATGATGCCCGCGGCTGCTTGGCCTGCGACATAATCAAAGTGTGGCGTTTCGCCGCGAATGACGACGCCGAGGCATATGATCGCTGACCATGCGCCAGACTTAGCGGCTTTTGTCGCGACAGTTGGCAATTCAAAGCAACCAGGAACCCAGATGGTTTCGATGCTCGCATCAGCAATGCCGTCTTCTTTTAGTGTTTCAATGGCACCTGAGTGCATCGACTTTGTGATGTAGTCGTTGAATTTGCTAGCGACGATCAGAATCTTTTTCACGTTACCCTCGTTCTAAAAAGTAGAAATCAAACTGGTTTCATTTCGATGGTGTCAACCACTTCCAACTCAAACCCGTGTAGTCCTTTGAGAGGGGAAGGATTTGACATGTGAACGCGCATTTTGCGGACACCTAGATGACGGAGGATCTGTGCTCCTACGCCTAGCATGCGTTGGTCTTTTTCCGCCCAGTTCGCCGAAGCGCTCTTTTTCTTTTGTTCTGAAGAAAGACTCACTAGGCTATCGAATTCGTCCATATGATCTTGCTGGCCGCCTGGGACCATCAAATATAGAAAAACGCCAGCTTTGCTTTCTTTCAACATTTTTAGACCATGCTCAACACGGAAACGGCCACCAGTTTCTGGATGGCTGAAAACGTCAACGAGAGTTCGCTGCCGATGCACGCGGACGTCGACAACTTCGTTTTCGAAATCACCTTCGTTGATCAAAGCAAAGTGAATAAGATCATCGATCTTACTTTTGAATAAAAGTCCTTTGAACGTTCCGTGCCCGGTTTCGACCATGTGGCTGCCCAATACATCGATATGGGATTCGCGGAATAAGCGGAAGTTTACCAGGTCCGCGATTGTTACGATCGGGATGCTGTGCTTTTTTGAAAATGCTTCGAGGTCTGGCATGCGTGCCATTGTTCCGTCGTCATTCATGATTTCGCAAATGACAGCAGATGGAGAAAATCCAGCCATGCTGACTAGATCAATCGATCCTTCGGTATGACCAGCACGCTGCAAGACGCCGCCGCTTCGTGCTTTTAGTGGGAATATATGCCCAGGAACCACGATATCGTCTGGAGTCGTTTTTGGATCGACTGCGACGCGAATGGTATGCGCACGGTCAGCTGCCGAGATGCCAGTTGTGACACCTTCGCGTGCTTCGATACTGACAGTGAAAGCTGTCGTTTTTGCGCTTGTGAGTTTTGTTGAATCTTCCATCATCGGAAGTTTAAGACGGTCGATGATTGTATGATCAAGACTAAGGCAGATAAGCCCTCTGGCTTCCTTGGTCATGAAATTGATTTTCTCAGGACAAACATGATTTGCTGCGAAGACTAAGTCGCCTTCGTTTTCTCGGTCCTCGTCGTCGACCATGATAACCATGCCGCCATTTTTAATGGCTTCAATAGCTTTAACCACACGGTTGATTGTCACTTCCTGAGTTGTCATAGAGCTTCTCCGCGGTCTTCGGCGCTGGTGATGTCTTCAGCCAGCGCACTGATAACAGGATTTTAAGATCAAATCAAATGAAAACAGCGGGTTAATAGGCCTGGGGACTCAGGTCAGCCAAAGGTGGTCAGAGGGGCCGGTAATGGCCGGTAATAGGTAACTTTTTCCCGGTTAACGTTTGGCAGCAAAGGCCGATAAATCTGAGGTAAGATCCAAACCTAAGCCCAAATGAGCTAGATGCCAATTGTACTGGTAAAAATTTTGCTGCTAATTCTGGTGATCTCACTGGGAAGAGCTTCTGCGCAAGAAGCGCCGCCTAACGTCGTCTACGACTCAGAACCCCAAGTTGAAGTGCCGAACTCGCGCTATTTCTCTGTCGCTTTCATCGATAAAGCTAAGCGCCTCGTGTTCATCAATGCTGGAGAAGCACACGGCATTAATAAAGGCGACCGCGTTTGTATTTTAGATCAGACGCGCGTCAAGATCGGCTGCTTTCGCATACGCATCGTTAATAAGACTAGTGCAGCTTTCAAACCATCGAAAAAAAGAATGCCTAAGATCAATTCCGGCATGGTCGCCCGTTTTGCCGAAGACGAGGAGCAGCTCGATGAGGACTTCGAAGACAATAAGACGTCCTTTATCGAAATGGGATTGGTGTTAAGTCCGTTACTTCCGCATACATTTAATCAAGTGCTTTACACAGATGAAGACGGATCGCTAGAGAGTCCGCAGTGGGTCAAAGGTGAACCAGTGAAAACAAATTTCACACAGGCTTATCTTGGGACACAGGTGCAGTTTTCGGCATCATTTGGTTACGCGACAGGTTTTATCGCCCGCAGTTTTACGCCGATTTCTGTCGATGCTGAGATTAGTGCAAGCTCTCCTGATTTAGTCGCAATACATAAATACAGTGTCGTTGGATTCGGTGCCCCACTTCTAGTTCGCTGGGTATACGGATCTGGAAATACCCAGCTGATTCTTTCTGAAGGTTTGCAGTGGGACATGTCCTACCTGCGTTACCGCTTCTATACAAAAAACGGCACGGAAGACGAAGCGCTCGTTGTAAAGCATTTTTCGCTGCTCAATACCATATCGCTGAAGGCGGAGGTCGGTGCTTCATTTAAAGTTGGTCAATTCAGCCGCATCAATACGACATTGGGACTAATAGTTCCGGTTTCGAAATTTGGTGCCGTGCAATCAACTGAGTTCGCAGGGACTGCGCCAAGTGGTGATTCCAGCAAGCAGAAAGCGGAACTCGCTGACGCGCTTGGCCACAAGAAATCTGCTGTCGGTGTCGACATTCTTCTTTCGTTCGGCTTAGGCTTTTAGACAAAGCCCATAAAAACGATATGAAAGGTGTCTCTGTCATGGCGGTTGATAAGATGGTGCAAGCTTCCATCGACTGATCGAAAAAACCTCTTGTAAAGCATTGACAACAGCACCAGCTGCTGACGCCTATTTCATCGACGGTGACCACAACTATGAAACCGTATTCAACGAATTGAATCTCATTTTCAAACGCTGTGATGATACAACACCACTTATTTTTCTGCATGACCTAGGATGGCCATGTGCTCGTCGGGACTTTTATTACAATCCTTCGGTGATCCCATTGCATGCGGTTCACTCCCATACATATTCCGGTGGCGTCGTTCCAGGACGAAAAGATATATGCGACTGGGGATTTCGTGTTAGCGATGCAGCCGTTGCAACGATTGAAGGAGGTCCGAGGAACGGAGTACTAACGGCTGTGGATGATGCGCATAAAGGACATCCAGGTTGGAATCTAATTTTCATTCCTGGGGTATTTGGTCTCGGGAATGTGTACCATACCGAACGTGCGTCACCAGAACAACGGGAGGCATTGTCAGCGTTACGCAAAGGTCTTGATTATTTAAGCGGACTACTGACTCGCCTCGAAGAAAATAGACTGGAGAATTACCTTGCAGGTATTCACAGCCATCGAAAACAAGCATCGAAAAATGCAGTCCTGTCGACCCGGACCGTGCGTGGAAATATACGCCGTGCTTGGTGGCGACTGCGCGGCGGCGTCTTAACGTTGAACGAAGTTTCCCTGGCAAATATTTGCCGCATTCTTACCCACTATGAAGTCGATGCTGATCCAACCACACTTTCTAGTTTGCGACAAAATGTCGCTAAAGAAAAAGGACTTAGTCCGCGGGACTTAGAAACCGCTTCCTCCGGTGACAAAAATATTCAATTTCAATACCTGACAGTAGTGGTACTTGGAACTACACCGATCTGGGAGCAGTGAGCCTCTCAATGTACTTCCCAATCAAATCCACCTCGATATTTACCTCAGCGCCCTTGATAGCATGACGGAAGCAAGTAAGACTGATCGTCGTCGGAATCAATGTCAATCCAACAACGCTGCGATCGGCGATGTCTTTTAACGTATTGATAGTGAGACTGACGCCGTCGATACAGATCGAACCTTTACTAATTAAGTAGCGACCGAATGTTCGTGGAATCGATACTTCGACAATCCAGCCGTCCGGATTTTTTTCCATGCGTTCGATTGTGCCGCAGCAATCGATGTGACCGGAAGCCATATGACCACCAAGGCGTGCGCCTAAAGCCATGGCGCGCTCAAGATTGATGTCTTGGCCTTCCTTAAGGTCTGCGAGATTGGTTTTCTCAAGGGTTTCACGGCTGACATCAAAACTCAGAAGATTCATCTTATTAGAAGTAACAGTGAGGCAGCAGCCGTTAACGGAGACGCTGTCGCCGAGCTTTGTTTCAAAGCCTTTTTCCGGATCAATAATGACTTGGGTGATTGCATTCATGCCACTTGCACCGCCTGCGCGGTGGGTGGAAACAGAAACAACTTTGCCGGTTCGTTCGATGATGCCAGTGAACATTACTTTTTTTCCAGGCTACTGATTTCTTTTGTGAACTCGCTTGGGTCTTTAAAGTCTTTGTATACGGATGCGAAACGCACATAGGCGACTTTATCAATGTTATAAAGCTCTTGCATAATAAGGTCGCCGATTCTGGTGCTCGGGACGTTTCGTTCGCTTTCTTCTTGGATTGTTCTCTCGACTCTGTGGATGATGGCGTCCATTTGGTCGTAGTTGATCGGACGCTTTTGACAAGCAGTCTGGATGGCGCGGAATGATTTTTCTTTGATGAAGGGTTCGATCCGGCCGTCTTTTTTAACGACAGAGAATGCGAAGAGTTCTTCTTTTTCATAGGTAGTGAAGCGGTGGTTACACTGGATGCAGTTTCGCCGACGACGGACTGCACGCCCTTCATTGCTTAAACGGCTTTCCAGCACTTTAGTATCTTCATATCCACACTTCGGACACTTCAATTTGGGCTCCGCTTACGTTCTTTTCCACTCTGGGTAGAGAGGAAATTTATTTGCAAGTCCAACGACTTTGTCTTTGATGGAACTGAGCTTCTTGTCGTCTTTGATATTGTCGAATGTCGCCTTGATCAAACCAGCAAGTTCATCCATCTCCGGGCGTCTTAGGCCGCGACTAGTGATTGCAGGAGTGCCGATGCGGACACCGCTTGTTACAAATGGACTGCGTTTTTCGTTTGGTACGGTGTTCTTGTTCACGGTGATCGCGACTTTACCTAATGCTTCTTCCATCTCTTTACCGCTGACTTCTGTATCAGAGAAATTTAGCAGCATGAGGTGATTATCTGTTCCACCTGAAACAAGACGAAAGCCACTTGCAACGAGTTTTGCAGCAAGGTGTTCCGCATTGCGAACGACTTCGAGCTGATAGTTTTTGAAACTTGGATCAAGAGCTTCTTTAAAGCAGACAGCTTTAGCTGCAATGATATGTTCCAGCGGTCCACCTTGGGTGCCCGGGAAAACAGCTTTATTGATCTCTTTGCCGAGGGTTTCGTCATTCCAAAGAATGATACCGCCTCTTGGGCCCCGAAGAGTTTTATGGGTGGTTGAAGTCACAACGTGCGCATGAGGAACTGGATTCTGATGAAGATTCGCCGCTACGAGGCCAGCGATATGCGCCATGTCGACCATCAAGTAGGCGCCGACTTCGTCGGCAATCTTTCTGAACCCTTCAAAGTCGATTGCGCGTGGGTACGCACTAGCGCCAGCAATGATAAGTTTTGGCTTCACTTCAAGCGCAGCCTTACGAACCGCGTCCATATCGATGAGATCGTTTTCTGGATTTAATCTGTAAAAATGAGATTCGTAGATCAATCCCGAAAAATTGACTTTTGAGCCGTGTGTTAAGTGACCACCGTGCGAAAGATCGAGTCCCAAGATTTTGTCGCCTGGTTTAACGAGCGCGAGAAACACAGCGGCATTCGCCTGAGCACCGGAATGCGGCTGAACGTTGGCAAACTTCGCACCGAAAACTTTTTTAACGCGCTCAATGGCCAGTAATTCCAGAACATCAACGACCTCACAACCACCGTAATAGCGCTTACCGGGAAGGCCCTCTGCGTACTTGTTGGTCATGATGTTGCCCATGGCAGCAATCACTTGGCTTGAGGCGAAATTTTCGGAGGCGATGAGTTCCAGGCCTTCTTGCTGCCGGTGGAGTTCATTTTCGATGAGGCGGTAAACTTCTGGGTCGTAGCTTGAAAGGGTGTCCCACGGTTTTTGCACAGGCTGCTCCTTGTTATTTATTGCAGAGCTTTCTTTCAATATCGCGAATTTTGTCGAGGCGAGTTTTGTGTCGGTTGCCTTCGAACTTTGTGTCTAACCAGATATTTACAAATTCTGTTGCGCGGTGTGGGTTTAAGACCCTTGATCCGAGACAGATAACGTTAGCGTCATTGTGAGCGCGGCACATGCGGGCAGTGAATTCGTCAGTAACGATAGCTGCTCTTACACCTGGAAATTTATTAGCAGTGATGGACATGCCAATACCTGTACCGCAGATAAGAATTCCTTGTTCGATTTTTCCCGTCGAAATATCAGTAGCGAGAATAGCTGCGTAGTCTGGATAGTCGACTGATTTGTCGCTTTCCATAGATACACCGTAGTCAATCACTTCGAAGTTTTTAAGGCGAACGAAATCGGCGACGAGTTGTTTAAGCTCCTTTCCTGCGTGGTCAGAAGCGATACCAATTTTAGCGGCCATTTTTTCTTTCCTTATGAATGAACAGAAGCTGTTTCTTCGACCGCAGTCGCGTTGGGGTCAACGCTACCATTTTTCGGCTAAAGTAACAGCTTCCGGTTTGGAACATCTAAGGATTGTAAACCTCAGGCGTCTTCAGTTCTTTTGATGAAGGAGATTGCATCATCCACAGTCCTGATGTTTTCAGCTTCTTCGTCTGGGATATCAACATTAAATGCTTCTTCCATCGCCATCACGAGCTCTACGATATCAAGCGAATCCGCACCGAGATCTTCGATGAATTTAGCTTTGCCAACAACAGCGCTCTCTTCAACGCCAAGTTGATTGACAACGATTTGTTTGACTTTTTCCTCAACGGAAACTGACATGAATGACCTCCAAGTCGGTTCATTTTTATGAATTCTGCCTTTTTTGCGGCGACCATAAAAGACCAGAAACATCGCTAATTTGCAACATGATTCAAAATGCGAGCAGCTTTGTCAAAAATTAACAGAATTTTATTGGCAACCCACTGTTTTTATTGGATTCTAAAATCAGAGTGGAACGGTGCCGCCAACAACGACGGTTTCGACTGTGCCATCGACGTTCTGGTTATCCGGATCACCTGACCGAATCTGACGTTGTCAGTGGCAATGTCGGCAGCGCAAATATTTCGAATGTCACTATCACTTGCATGTAATTATAGCTGCTGAACCCAGATGAATCCCCCTTGAGACCTCAACGCCACTACTGGCTGCGCGAAGGAAAAAAAGGCAATGCCGAAGTCGATTTCGTCATCCAGAAATCAACGCAAATCATTCCGATTGAGGTCAAGTCCGGAAAAATCGGCAAAATAAAATCACTGCTCTATATGCTCGGTTTGAGAAAGTTATCTGCCGCGATTCGGGTCTCGTCAGCGCTACCCGCATATGTCAGCCATAGCCACAAAGTTACCATTGAAAGCCTGGAAATCGAGGTAAAATACAATCTCATTGAATGCCCCCCTACTTAGTTGGAGAAATTCGTAGGCTTAATTTTCCTGTTTAACTCGTGGAAAGATGGCGCTAAAGCATACGGATGATATATGGGATCTATCCTTTGTTACCTTTAGAATATGCTTACTTACAATGGATTCTAAAATCAGAGTGGAACGGTGCCGCCGACAACGACTGTTTCGACTGTGCCATCGACGTTCTGAATATCAGGATCACCTGACCGAATCTGAGCTTTGCCAGATCCTGTTTGCAAGACATAGCCGACCTGGCCACGAAGGCCACTGAAGTTCCAACTGAGTCCAAAAGATTTGCCAATGTAGTTGACCCAAAGTGGCTGGCCAGAAAAACTTGGATCGGGACTTTTGAACATCGAATTGTTTGTAAAATAGCCCGCCATAACTGTGAGTGTTTCTCCACCGATCGCAGTCCCTATGCTGTAGTCAAGAGTTGTATGCAGGTCCTGGCCGCCGTCTAGTTTGTAAGTACTTTTGACGCCTTCGTGCAAGTGCGCATCTGCCGACAGAAGAAACCAAGACGTTGGTTTAAAAGCAATGCCGGCGTTGTAGGTCGTAGGATTGAGTTCGTTGAGAGCCTTATGTGAAATGGTCGTGGACGTGTGATTGGGCGTGGTGTCGCCCTCAGAAAATTCAATACGGTCGATGTGTAGAGTCGACTTGTCACTCGTGGCCCTTGCCGTTTTAACGGACAAACCAAGAGCGAATAAAGGCTTTTTCCAAAGCACACCCGAAACATTGCTAGCACCCGTATTGACGGTGTTTAGTGTATCGTTGATGTTGACGATGCCGCCGCCGTTTAAGCTGATGATTTCGTTCGCTGTAAATTTTATATTTCGCTGGTAGTAGAAAAATGATGAGCCAAACGACAGGCTATCGTTTAGTCGGATAGACGCGCTGCCACCCGCCCAGATATATGTCGAAGACTCTTGGTAGGTGCGGCTGTAGCTATTGGTTACGCCGGCGACTGTCGAGATGTTCTGAAAATTATCCTGCTGATAGATATTGCGTGCGTCGAGCGACATGAATGAGTAGCCAAGTGTCAGCCAACCAAACTTGCTTGTACCACCAACGAAGCTTGGATAAATCATTTCGCTTCGTTCTTGAAAAGGATCTTCGTTTACGGTTTCGTGATAGACGAGTTCTGAAGCGCGATATGATGTTGCAGAAAGTTCTAAACGATTTTCTTTTATGTGGGATAGACCTGCTGGATTGTAAAAGCTTGCGGATGAGTCGTCAGCGACAGCTGTAAACGCGCCACCCATCAACGCAGCTCGACTTCCTGGTAGGCTACTGCGCTGGTTGGCCATAGACTGCAACGCGTCAGCATACGATGCATTTGCTTGCATGAAAGCAATACAGATCACAGCGACTGCTGGTAATTTCTTCAAGTTTTTACGAGGATTTCCCATAACTGTATATCGGGAAACGATGGGCAGACGTTAGGTTTGGAGTAAAATATTTAATATTGTCAAGTGGTTGTGTCGTTAGCTCAGCGCTTACCAACGGAATTTGCAGCTAAAAAAGTTAGAACGGCAACCACCAGAAGTGTGAGTCCACCAACAGCAACTGCTGCGAGAGCTGGGTCAACATGTTGCGCTAGTCCGTAAGCTGTTCCTGCCAGAATAAGAAAAATAGAACCCGTGACCAATGCCGACGCAACGTCTTTAGCAAATAGCCCCTTGATTACTTTTCCCTTTACATTGACGGTCGCGGCGTCGAAGCGTTCCTTGATTTCTGGAATCAAGGCTAATGCTCCCATCCAATTCGTTTTTAGCGCCGAGACCGGAACAACTTTCCCAGGAGCAGTCCGATTCCGAGCGCGCCGATAATGTAGGAATAAGGATTCGCGCGGACGTTTTTATCGATTCCAGCGAGAAGCTCTTTGCTGTCTTCACTGAGGTTAGACGCTTGAGCTTGCAATGCTGATAGCTGTTTTTTTAGCATGGTGACAGTATCGTCACTGACCTCGCTGATTTTTTCTTTGCCGACTTCTCTAAGCCGGACAGATAGCTCGCTGATTTCTTTGAGCACTCGCGACGCATCCTGCTGGAGGGCGCTGACTTTATCTTGGGTCTGACTCATGGATGCCACCTGCCTTATTTCATCGGTATTCATTTGAACGTAGTTTTAGTAAAACTAAGCTCTCAGACAACTTGGGATCGGCAGCTTATGGCTCAATCATTAGTACAATCAGGAAGTTTAGGCTCAGCTGAGCTTGTGGTGGTCTCTGACGTCCACCTGCGTCAACCAGACGACCAGCGCAGCAAGATCTTGTTAGGTTTGATTTCCCAACTCCGTAAACCTACCGAATATTTTGTCTTGAATGGGGATATTTTTGATTTCTGTTTTGGCGATAGCGCTTATTTTCGCAAGAAGTTTCAAGCGCTAGGAATAGCTTTGGCAGACGCGGTAAACCGCGGAGTAAAAGTAATCTTTATCGAGGGTAACCACGAGTTCCATATGGAAGAGCTTGGGTGGGATCATATTGAGATTATCAATACTCACAGCCGACCAATTTTATTAAAGTCAGGGATTAAAATTCAGATTGGGCATGGCGATCTCATAACGGATGACAAGGCATATCGAGCATTTCGCGGGCTTGTTAAATCAGGATTTGCGCGGGCAATCGCTAAGTGTCTGCCAGGTAGTTGGTTGGATGGATATGCTTTGAAGCACGCGTCTGTTTCGCGCTCTCAGGACAAATACAGAAAGCTCGATCATCAGCGGATTTTATCTGGGTTCGAGCGTTTTTTAAACGCTGGTAGTTACGATCACGGTATCATCGGGCATTACCATGTTCCCTATGCAGAAAAAAGAACAATCGCAGACGGTATGATGTTGAGTGTTGATAGCTGGGATTTGCCGAATGCATTGACGTTTGAGAGCGGGAATTTTTACCGACTTTTCTTTAGCGATTCGGTAAAAAACCCTCGTATCGAACTTGCTCAGTCTATTTTTCGTGAGTCTAAGTTGATTTGACTATTGGCCTTAGTTGGTGCATTGCGCTTCAAAGGCGTCGCGCGCTTCCTTTACATTTTCTTTACAAGTAAGACAGACTAATATCTGCATATTCCACTTCGGAACCGGCCGGTAATTCTTCCTGAAAGGCCTTCATTGCTTTTTTATTAACAGAATCTTTGCGCAAGCTACCGACTATCCCGAGTAGTTTCATTTTTAGCTCCTTCACGGCTTTTTTTGCCTACCTACGCCAATAGGTTTATCACAAAGATCTAAAGGGAGCTACTTGTGTAGGATTGTCGACCCCTTAATGGCACGCTATATGCATCCTTCATAGCCTAAGGTAAAATAGAAGCACGACCTCTACTTCCACTTCTATGATTTTTCTATCCACATATTTGGAGTGTCTCAGCGTATGGACCGCGAATTTGTCGCCCGTTTCAACTTAAAGCCATTAGAACTTAGCGACCGTTTTCTTCTTAAAAAATTCTCAGATCAAATAAGCCAACCTTTGGCAGAGCACTCATTCGCATCTTGGTTCATGTGGGGTAAACCCTCGAACGTGCACTGGACTGTTTTTAAAGAGTATCTTTGCATTTTTCTCGGCGATAACGACGAGATGACACTTTTGATTCCGCCACTGAAATCTCCAGACGCGAATGGAAATGATTTTGCCAATGTCGTTCGCTTTGTGTTTGAAGTCATGGACAGCTGGAATCACTCGCGTCGCGGTAAAACAATGTCAATAATCGATTATGTTCCGGATGCGTTTAAAGAGTTGTTTGACCAGCTGCAGGATTCTCTCGAGTTAGTGCCGTCAGGCACAGACTATGTGTATGATACCAAAGCCATGATTGAGCTAACTGGTAGTAGTTTGAAATCGAAAAGACACGCCAAGACCAAATTCATGCGAGACTTTCCTCAGCATACCTCTCACATCTACGAAGACCGTTTCAAAGACGATTGTTTAAAATTACTGCAAGACTGGGCCGACCACCGCCGTACCCAGGATCAAGACGCCTGTAACAAAAGCAACGTCGCCTTATCAGAACTCGTCGGTCGTGACTTCCACGCCGTCAAATTAGCTCTCGATCATTGGAAAGAACTCGGCCTCTCCGGCATGGTAGTTTACGTCGATCAAAAACTAATCGGTTTCACCTTCGGCGAAGCACTAACCCCAACCCAAGCCTCAATCCTTATCGAAAAAACCGATCCCGATTATCCCGGCTGCCCGCAATTCCTCTTCTCAGAATTCTGCCGCAGCGCCTGGCAAGGTTTCCACGAATGCAACGCCGGCGACGACTGGGGCATCCCAAACCTAAGCTTCACCAAAATGAGTTACCGCCCAATAAAACTCCTCCCCAAATTCACCGTCCGCCACAAACAAGCTTCCTAACTCAAAAACGACAAACCTATTTCGACAAACAAAAAACCCAGACAAAAGCTGGGTTTTTTTTACCTAAAAAATAATATTCCATTCACCACTCACAAACTACAAAACCCCTCGCCTTTCCTGATCCCTCTCAATCGATCTAAACAACGCCCCAAAGTTCCCTTCACCAAACGCGTGGTGGTTCTTCCGCTGAATGATCTCAATAAAAATCGGACCGATAATATTCTTTGTAAAAATCTGCAGCAGGTAACCTTCGTCATCGCCATCAATCAAGATATTTAAATCTTTCAACTTCTTGTGATCTTCTAAAACGTTCGGCACACGGTTGAATACTTCTTGATAATACTCATTGTCGATATCGAGAGTTTCGATCGGACCAGCTTGCAGTGACGCAACTGACTTGATGATATCTTCTGTTGAGAACGCGATGTGTTGAACACCGGGTCCTTTGTACTCACGTAGATACTCGTTGATCTGCGACTTGTCTTCAGTACCTTCGTTGATTGGGATACAGAAGGTGCTGCAAGGTGAGCGCAGAGCGTAAGATGTCAAACCGGTCTTTGCACCACGAATATCAAAGTACTTGATCTCATAAAATCCAAAAACATTTTTATAGAAATCCGCCCACCGGGCCATTGTGCCTTTTTCGACATTATTTGTCAGGTGATCAACAAACTGAAAGCCTTTGTTCTGGACCGTATTTTGTTGAGGGTGTTTTTGAAACCCCATTTTTTCATACAGGGACTTGCTGTTCGACTCGTCGATGAAATAGATCAAACTATCGCCGATACCGAAAATAGCTGGAATCTCTTTGCCACTTTCCAGCGAGTAGTCTTTTTTCGTTGCAGGTTTCGCCCCGCGTTTAACAGCTTCTTTAAATGCAGCTTCCGAGTTTGCGACTTTCCAACCCATGGCCGATACGCATGGACCATGTGATTTGTGAAACGCTTCGGAGAACGAACCTTTCTCAACATTGACGAGAAAGTTGATTTGGTTTTGTTGAAACAAATCTACAGAGCGCGACTTGTGCTTCATGGTACGGCTGAAGCCAAACTCAGTAAAAAGGTTGTCGAGTGCTTTTCCTTGAGGCGAGGAAAATTCTAGGAATTCGATGCCTCTTAAACCGACAGGATTTGCGACTTCGTTCATTATGCTCTCCAGCTATAGGGATCGTCTTTTGGCTATATTCAGCTGCAACGCTAGATTGGAACAGGGGGCAGCGGGTGTCAATCATTACTGCACCTTTTGCCTTTTTTGTGCCGTTCTCTAACCCTAAGAAGCCCACATTGAGGATCTATCCTGGGGACGAAAAATTCTTTCCTATATCAATCGGTTAGTTACGCCTCGGGTGACCAGATTTATTAAAGATTTAGCTAGGCCTACCGATTGTCGGGGAGAATTTTAAAAGGGGTTCTTTCCATGGCCAAGATATTAATTGTTGATGATAGCCGCACTATTCGCCAGCAGGTGTCCTTTACCCTCACCAAAGGCGGACACACTGTCGTTGAAGCCGAAGGCGGACTAAAAGGAATCGAAGCTTTAAAATCCCATCCAGATATTTCAATGGTCGTTAGCGACGTCAACATGCCCAATATGAACGGTCTCGAGATGCTAGAAGCGATACAAAAAGATGGCACCATCAACCATGTCCCAGTCGTCATGCTTACCACAGAAGGTGCAGCGGAGCTTTTAGCCCGTGCAAAAAGCGCTGGCGCAAAAGGTTGGTTGGTCAAGCCTTTCAAGCCAGAGCAACTGATAGCGGTAGTGCAAAAATTGACAACTTGAGTTTCTTTTACTGTCGCCGTAGGCCCTTTTGGAGCAAAGAAGAGCATGCAGAATAAAAGAGGATCATCGTCCTTACTCGATGTTATGGAATTCTACATAAAGTTTGCGCGCATGACGGGCAAGCAACTGGACTCCGTCAAAGTTAACATGGAGAAGGCAGTTATTTCAGTTATGGATACCGTAACTGTTGTCAATCAACTCCTTGACAAAGCCAGCGCCGAGTCTGAAGCCGAGCTTCTTTCAACCCATCTAAATCCCGACAAAGACCGAAGCAAAGCAATGAATGACATTCAGTCGTCTATTGACGATATTTTTGCTGCGGCACAAGCCAAAATGGTAATTGAAACCGATGCGGAAGATGACATGAAAAATCGGCTCGGGGGAAAGTTTGCCAAAGAGAAAGAATCGATCTACTTCTTAGCAAAGCAGACTATAGATCCTTTGGTAGCTCTGATGGGATCGCTTTCTATTGAAGATGTTGTCGGACAAAGACTGACCAACGTCGGCGAAGGTTTGCGTGAATTTACCGTTTGCTTGAGTAAGCTCATAAACATGAAAGTAGAAGGCCTGACGCCTGAGCATGTTCACGACCTTGAACATGAACTTAAAACCTGGACGCACGCTCGACTCACGTCGACGGGTGAAGTCGAAGTGTTCAATCAGTTCTATAAAGACATCAAGCTTACCGACCAAGGCAATGGCGGTTTTTCAGTCTTCATTACACGGTACCTTTCAATGCTGGCAATGCAGCTAAACGAGGTTCGACGTCAAGTTTCGGACAGCGTAGCAACGGCGACCGATAGTGTTATGGCAATGAATATGCTTTTGGATTACAACAAAAGCAGGGCAAATTCCGCTCTTGTAAAGGGAAAGAGTGGCGATAGTTTCGTTGCTACCTCGATGCAGGAACTAGATAAAGTAAAAGTCGTTGAATCTGCTGCTTTCAAGTCCAATGCAGACAATCTCTCCGATATCTGCAACACCATCGGCCAATCCATCATGGATATGATGGGCGAGCTTTCAATTGAAGACGTTATCGCTCAACGTATTGAACATATTGTTCACTCGTTCGAAAACTTATCTAAAATATCTGCATTACTTGCGGGGCTTCTCGCGGAAGAAGGCGCCGAAGAAAAGTTTGAGTCGTTAGCGACTGATTTCCTTCGTGTCCTTGTCAAAAGCTACACCATGGAATCAGAAAAGGCCGTCCTATTTGCTTACTTTCCAAAGACACCCAAGCTGGCGAAAGCCGGGTAAAAATCGGCAGCACTCTTTCCGACCTAGCCCTTTAAAATCAGGGATTTACATCATAGAAAACAGTAAATTAGAAAAATAGTTCAATTAAACGCATCATCTAGCCGATAAGGACCTTGATCAAAACACATATCAGGTCCGACTTTCTTTTCTAAGGATGACACATGGTAACGCTTGTCCGCTTATTGCTGATATCTGGCGCCGCGAGTTCTCTACTTTTGACCGCTTCCTGTAACTCTGGGGGTTTCTCCGGTGGAAGTCAGAGAGTAGAAAAGAAAACTCAAACCGAGGAAAAGAAACCAGGTAAGAAACCAGCCAAAGAGGGTGAATCTCTCTGTGAGGAAAAAGAAGGCGAAGAAGCTGAAAAACCAACTCAGAAGCCTGAAGAAAAACCTGAAGTTAAACCAGAAACTAACAATGATGTTGTTATTACAACGACACCGCCTCCGGCTAAGCCCGATCCGGTTGTAACACCGACACCAGACCCAGTTGTTGTTCAGCCGCAACCACCGATCGTTCCGCAGACACCACCAGCGGTTGTACCGCCAACAATTGGCAAGGATCTTGGCAATCTAAGATTCAAAGCAGTTCCATTCGTTAATATGGAACACCGCGCGCATGCAACTGAGCCAGGTAGCTGGGCGATTCTAAAATCATCTGCTGGTGCCGTAGTCGCTGCTGGACCGATGACTGTCTATGCTGCATGCAAAGGCGAAAGCCTTGCGAGCATGGCTTACCCGGTTGTGAAAATGAACGTTAGTTTGACCTATGTCTCACCGCAAGTTGAGTCCGGTCAGTTAAGCGGACAGCAACAGGGCACGCTCTCGATCTGTCTCGTTGGAGCTGGCGGTGCAGGTGACTCCCTAACTTGTCAAAAAGTAAATCGTGGTGGCGATCAGGCGCGCCCAGCATTCTGGTATGATCGTACTGTTAATTTCAGTGTTAGTGCAAATGCGCAAATCGAAATCGATAACCAAGCGGGCTACATGAACGGCATGGGTCTTCAAGGTGAAAACGTTGCTGGCGGTTTGAGTTTCGCTCACCCACTGCAAGCTTCAGTTTGCGGAAGTAATGCTCGTGGCTATGCCGACTACAACTCACCTCTTGTCCTTGATATCAATAAAAACGAAAAATTCGATCTAAGCAACGTATGGCAGGAAAAAACCCCGGTTCGCTTTGACATCAATGCTGATGGCAAGAAAGTCAGAACTGGCTGGACCACAAGCGACGCACTTTTAGTTCTTGATGTGAATCAGAACGGCGCGATTGATTCTGGTAGCGAACTTTTTGGTGAGAACTCTCACGCATTAACGGACGCCAAGAATAATCACTTTACTAACTTCCAAAACGGCTACCAAGCGCTTGCTCAATACGATCAAAATCAAGACGGTCGCATCGAT
Organism: Pseudobacteriovorax antillogorgiicola; assembly: GCA_945862295.1. Classification (GTDB taxonomy): domain Bacteria; phylum Bdellovibrionota_B; class Oligoflexia; order Oligoflexales; family CAIYRB01; genus CAMAXT01. The sequence continues at coordinate 17,641 of CAMAXT010000004.1, read as the reverse complement.
AGCAAAGACGAGATTTTTGGCAAGCTGCGCCTTTGGGTTGACATTAATCGCAACGGTGTGTCTGAGAAGAATGAACTTAAAGACCTAAGCACGGCCGGTCTCAAATCGTTAAGTTTGGCTTACACTAAGTCGGGAAACCAAGACAAATTCTTTATGGTTGAGATGAATGAAGTGCGCCTAGTGAGTTCGTTTGAATTTACTGACGGCTCGGTTGGTCGCATGGCGGATATCTGGTTCGCATCAAAAGCAGATGAAACAGCAGCAGCGCAGTCGCCTGCAGGAGTTAAATAATATGAAAAACATTTTCACGGTTCTAGCTGCGGCTTCGATGTTTTTTGCTTGTAAAGCAAATACTGGCTTTGAAGAATCAAATGACTTTTCTGGTTTGTATTCCCTTGGTGTAACCTCAGGGACAACAATGACTAACGACGCAGCCTTGCTGGAACTTGGCAAGATGTGTGCGCCACAGACTGTTGCTACCTATGTTGAACGCATTGCTAGAAAGCTTAGCTTCAATGCCGGATATGCGAATCATCCGAACTCTGGCTACGATGCCGAAATCGTAAAAAAGATCGGTCCCGACGGTAAAGAAGGCTTCTATATCGGTAACGGTGAAATGTTCATGCCAGAAAGTCGCGCGATGGACTTGCCTACTAATGGTAGCGTGTCAGAACTGGTCGCAGGGTACTGCGCGGTTGTTATGAATAGCCTGAAAGGCGGGGGTGGCTGCGCTTACCCGACTGTTGAAGTCTCACAAGGTGGATCGGTCAGCGGTTCATCGGCACGTGGGTCGATCAATTCTCCGGGATGTATCACAGCAAAGTTACAAAACCAGCAGATCAAACACCGTGCTGAGTTTGCATTCTGTCCGGATGCCCTTGGTCTAAACTTCATTACGTCTTCTGACGGTGCGGCTGGTGAGATGTCAGCGATCATTAGAAGTGGCGGTTGATCCACTAAGGTCACAGATAATTTAAAAACAGGACCTGGCGCTTAAATTAAATTAGGCGTCAGTTCTTTTTGTGCGAAGTCGCAAGCTTCACCGACAAATAATACTGAAACCAAGGATTTTGCCTGGGATGGGTCGTTGGTAAAGAGAACCCCGTCACTCATCTGTGGCCTGTGATCCTTTGGCGTAGCTTTTCCAAATTTATAAGGGAAACGGTGATTTAGGTCGTTAGCGCACTCCGAAAAATTTTGCCAATCAAAATGCTTGATCGTGTTCTTACTTAAATGCAACCAAATGGCCTTGGTCTTGTAAGGAATCATCTTCTCTAGCTCTAATGCGATCCTGCCCATAGTGAATCTCGGGTTCACTTCAACAAAGCTGCGTAGACGCATAGCTTCACCGTTTTTGTAGACAAATGCATCGACGCCCGCAGCACCGCGGTATCCCTCAGTGAAGAGCCGCAGACCGATCTCTTCAGCTTTGAGTTCCAACTGTTTTTGAAATTCCTGCCGATGGAACTCCCGGTGGAAATCTTGCGAAAGATGATGAAATTTCTTTCCTAAGAAATGACCGATGTATTGACCACGTTTATCTGTGAGAAAGTTGGTGATGCCAAGAATCCTTGGTCCATTAGCAGAGACCTGCAGCTGAACCGACAAGTCGGTGACCTTTTCAACCCATGGTTCGCAGATCAATGCCTTTTGCGACTTTAAAGTGGATTCAATCCAAGTGATTTGTCTTGGTTCGAGTCCTGGACGCATAGCTCTGATCATATTACGACCTGATGACCCGTAGGGAGCTTTGATAACAAGAGGGCTGTCGTTTTCAGCTAGGAATGCAGCAGTTTCGTCTACAGCTGCTTTTGTTTCAGTGACAATCTTTGATGGAAATTCCCCGCTGCTTCCAAAGGTCTCCACAGCCCACCGTTTGGAATAGATTTGTTCTGGTGCTACGGTGAGTTGGTTTTCGATAATGCGACCCTTGAAAGACTCGATCAATTTTTGACTGTATTTTGTTTGACCCCAGGGTTCAAAGCGGGTGATCGTTCTCTTCGTAAGCTCAGGCCAGTCAGCAAACTGAGGCAATAGAAAGCCGGCATCACGGTAGAGCGTTAAAAATTCAGTGCTAGGTCTTTCTTTGGTAACGACAACATCGTCGCCTTGCGTCAAAAACATCATAAGACTTGCTAGATCATGCGCCACATCTTGCACGGCAGAGGGCACGGTAAAGTTATGTTCTGGAAATAGAGCCTCCATCTCCGATGCGGGATTGAAGAAGTAAACAACTGGTGGCCTACCCTTGGAGCACTGATAGATGTAGAGCTCGTCGATAAACTTATCACTTAATCCCGCGGTCTTTCGTCCTTGTCGGTCAAAGCCAATGCCCTTCGCTCGGCTAGGTGTCATGGGAAACGGAAGATTTTTATTGAATGCTTGCCAATCATCGAGGCTAGGATCTTTCCATCGATTGAACCAGGTCACACCGTATTTAAGATGACCGATTTCTTCCCGATAGACTTGATCAAGAATCTGCGCCGTCTCGTTATCGCCAATTTCAGCGAACAGACTTTTGTAGAACAGTGAAAAATCCAAGTTAGCCTGCTCGAACGTCATGCTCATGCGGGTGACATAGTCCATGGGGCTTTGCATATTGCTGATAGAATCCCAGAAGTAGCCGCTTACGGGGACGGCGCCAAACTCGACACCGTAGTCATGCATTCTTTTTTGATAAAGACGCATGTGATTTTGCTCTTCTTGAATTGTATGAACAATTCCCATTCGAAACTTGCTGTCAGCATCCGGAAATTTTAGAAGTGCGAGTGCCATTAGTTCCATGGCAAGTAATTCATGATTCGCAAAAAAGTGTAGAACAATCCCACGGGCGGTCTGCGATTTTAGCTCGGCAGCGGTAGGGAAGGCTGTTTTTTTGTCGTCATTGCTACGCATCGCTAGAGCATGAGGGCGTCCAGGCAGGTCGGGGATACTTGCTGTCAGGGTTTTGATATCAGTAAATGAGCTGAGCCCTGCTTCCGGAAAGTAGAGTTTGTCAGCAAGGGTCGCGGACTTGAGGATTTGTTCTGCAAACTGTTGAATGTTCATGGTTACAACAAGTCTATAACAAGGTGCGGGTAAAGTTTGCGCTGTGGGTTTGCTCTATCGTCTTACCGCAAAGGGCAGCATTAATGACGGCAGAGAGTTCGGTTTTGGTGTAAGGACGGGTTAAAAAATCCAAACGGAAGTTTCTAAAACCCAGATTTTTTAAATGCTCTTTCAGGTGGGTAACGCCGAACGCTCGTTTGCCGTAAACCACCGACTTACAAGATTCATGAGCAACATAGAACCGCTCACCCTCTTTGTTTTCGATTTCGAGTGTCCGGTATCCACAAACGGCGGCACTTGGGCAGCCGTTATGTAGGGCTGTAAGTGAGCAGGCTTCCGCAATAAATAGCGGCGTATCTTTATAGAGGATCACTGCAGTCTCAGCGACTGCTGCAGGCGAGAGGGTTTCAACCTGGGCGGCGATATTTTCTAAATCATCTTCTACGGAAAGCGTTGCTGATTTTACCCCGAGTTCACTAATGGCAGCGTGTGCTTCGGAATTTAGAGCGTAAAGTGTAAAGTCGCCCGACAGATCGACGTCTTGGCTACCAGTCCATTTATAAACGAGCTCTGGTCCGCCGATGTTACCAACTTCGAAGTGTTTTACGCCTTTTTCAAACGCGTAGCGCACCCATTTACTTAAGAGAGGTTCGTCCCAAGCGCGCACGACTGTTGGGATCGCAATACGAAGAATGACGCCAGCCTTTTGGCAGCGGCTAAAGAGATCATCGATGATTGAGTCGGCACTGGTATCACCCATGAATGCTCTTTTGGGCTCAAACACCAGTTCTTTAAGGCATGCTGCTTGGTAGTTTTCTTCTAGAGCCGCGACCGCAGTTTCAGCCCGATCGGTTTTAACAGTAAAGGATTCGACGACGCCTGCATCCGGATAGATCTCGTCGTCTTCGCCAAGTTGACCTAGAAATGCCTGATCGCCGAGTTCGATCCGTTCTGAACGAAGCTGATTTATAGTGCCTTTTATTTCTTTGCCTAGAGTCGCCTTGAATTTTTTAAGTAGAGATTTAGGTACGAACCAATTGGTGTCGCCGCTGACATTTATGCTTTCACAGGTAAGTTCAGCTTCGCCAAAAACAGAAAGAATTGCATTTAGCTCTGGGCCAAACTTGGACTGATTTCTAGGTCTTTCGGCGCTGATCGCGAAAGGACCTAACTCAAAATCGAATGAACCACTTGAGCAAACAGCCGTGATTTCAATAGCCGAATCGTCTTTTGATCTGAGATTGAGCTTAAGATGAATGCGGTCGTGGGTGGTTAAGCGCATGTCAGCTGGCAACTGGGAGATTTTTTCTACACGGGCTTTTAGCTCGGCTGAGCGGACTTTAAATATCTGTGAGCCGGGACTCGGTGCTTTGATGTTATCTGGCAATCCAACGGTGACCACGTCGCCGTTTTTTGCATTCACCTTTGAACGGCTGCCAACATAGATACTGCGAACTGAAAATTCGCTGTGCTTATTTTCGTAGCGATCGATTGATTGCGTCAGTTCGGTACGGACGTTGATGCCGTCCTGTGGTTTCGAATGAAAGACCTTGCCGGTGTCAACAATCCGAAGGCCGTCATATAACTCAATCGCGTGCTGGGTGCGGAAAGTAATTTGGTTATTGTTTACAGAAAGAATAGTCCCGACTTCCAAGCCTTTATGGGTCGGGTTATCAAGGTCGATAACGTTTTCCTGGTACCTACTTTTGAGAAAAAACGAAGTAGGTTGGCGCTTAAACGCGAACTCAAGGTCAGTTTCCACAGGCTTATTGTCGTGGATAAATTCGAAGGCTGAAGCCGGTGCTGATGGTCTTAGAGTGTCTCTGCCGAATAGGCGGTTTAGATTCTGACGGTAAAGCTTTACAGACGTCGCAACGTATTGGGCATCTTTTTTCCGCCCTTCGATCTTTAAGGTATCAATCCCGGCTTTGATTAAAAGATCTAAACTCTTTGAGGTATCTAGATCTTTCATGCTGAAGAGAAAGCCGTGGCCTGGCTCATTGAGGATTTTGTAAGGCTGGCGGCAGGTGTAGGCGCATTCGCCGCGGTTACCGCTGCGTGCATCTTCTGCACCGCTGAAAAAGCAAAGGCCGCTGTAACTGTAACAAAGACTGCCATGACAGAATGCTTCAAGCTCTATTACATCCCTTGAGACAGCAGCGCGGATCCTTCGTACTTCTTGATGTGTTAATTCGCGAGCTAAAACTACGCGCTTAAAGCCGTATTTTGCAGCTTCTAAAACACCTGTGACGTTATGCACGGCCATCTGTGTCGAGGCATGCAGTCTGATAGCTGGGAAATATCTCTTGGCGATACGAGCTACGGCGAGGTCTTGCACAATGATAGCGTCAGCGCCGGAAGCTTCGATTGCATCAAGTGTGCGAAAGAGTTCCGGCAGTTCTAACTGTTTAATTAGAATGTTAACTGTGACCAGAACCTTCATGCCGAATGCATGGGCGACTGGTACGAGTTCTTTAAGGTCTCCAGCTGTGAAATTGGTTGCGCGAGCTCGAGCGTTGAAACTTTCTAGTCCTAAAAAGACAGCGTCTGCACCTGAGTTCAGTGCCGCGAAAAACTGTTGTCGTCCGCCTGCAGGCGCAAGGATTTCCGGTACGACAGCGTGGGGATCTAACGCTGGAACAGGATTGCTAGAGATTGAGTCGAATGGCTCTTGCATACGGTCTCGGATTGTTCAAAGTCAGGGCATCCTGATAACAAATTTTAATAAAAACGGCAAGAAAATCGTGAAACTATGAAAAATTCATTAGAATCACCTGGTTTTTTAAATGGGTCAAATCATCACCCACTGTGGTAGCCCCAGCTAGTGCTCGTGTTAAGTAGGTGGGAAATCACGCCCAGATCCCTTTTTTTCTAATCTTTATCGTGGCATGTCGGTTGCATTAGGTTTAGGAGGAGGAACAAATATGCATTCAGATAAAAACGTCACTAAACCCGTCAACGAGTCCCTTAAGAAAGCGGGCTACGATGTTGAAGAGGAGTACTTCTTCCATTTAAATAGCGAACTCATCGAGTGCAACCGTCGTCGGTTGGACGAGCAGCGCCGACAAATGGAATCCCTGGAGCGGGTAAAAAGTCATTGGATGATGTGCCCGAAGTGTGGAGCTCAACTAAAAGAAAGTGATCACTACGGTGTGAAAGCCGATGTTTGCGGATCATGCTCAGGACTTTTTCTTGATAAGGGCGAGTTGGAGCAAATTCTTGAATCGCACGGACCCAGCGGCTTTACTGTTTTGCTCAAGAAGTGGCTGACGGAAGCGACGAAGCCGCGAGAATCCGGTTTACATCATTTTCCGGTATAGGCGGTATAGGTGTCAGTCACCGTCCGTAACTATGCGTTAAGTGGATCAGCTACAGCTACTTTTGCCCACTGCATCGCATCCTCGATGAAGGGGCGACTCAAGACGGGGCCGTAGGTATTCAGTTTTCCAGTCCAAAAACTATGGGTGTAGGTGTGGTGTAGGTGTCAGTCACCATCCGTAACTAATTGTTATAAATGTTGATTGGATCAGATCCAACTACTTTTGCCCACTGCGTAGCATCCTCGACAAAGGGGCGACTTAAGACGGGGCCGTAGGTATTCAGTTTTCCAGTCCAAAAACCATGGCTACTCCAAGGCCAGTCACCTGCGTCGGCTACTAGATGGGCAGCGATCGGATTGCGTTCGACATAACGACAAACAGAGTGCACAGCCTCTTCTGGTAAAGGGATTGACTTGTATCTACCTTGATAGATCGGGCCGTGACCTATTGATTTATATTTTGCGTGATACCATCTGGTGTGTGAGTTGAGCAGCGACGAAAAAAAACGAGCCAGATGTTTTCCAGATTCGGCGGATAAAACAATATGCCAATGATTGGGCATGATGCTGTATGCAGATATATTGACCGGGTACTTCTTTTGACTTCTTCGCATTAAATGAACAAAAGTTTCATAGTCCCGTTGTTCGTGAAAAATTTCACGGCGGCCCACACCGCGATTGATGCAGTGGAAATAGCCACCAGGAAGAATTTCGCGTGAATGTCGCCCCATAGGTCGTTAACTTTGACCTAAGAAGATCTAGCTAGCGACTGGCATCAGGAGTCATAAGGTCTTTTTGATGAAAAAATGGCACCATCAACCAGTGATCGAAGGGTTACGGACGGTGACTGACACCTTCATTCGACACCTTCATTCTCAACCAGTGATCGAAGGGTTACGGACGGTGACTGACACCTTCATAAGACTGACACCTTCATAATCACCTTCATAATGCATAGCGCGCCATGAGCTTGATTGCCCAATCGCTGTATTGAGGTCGGCTGCCGCTACTAAGTGTCATGGTTTCATTACCTAGCTCAATACTGGCACCGTAAAGAAGAACCCCGCTTTGTTGGCCTTGAAATGCACCGAACGATAGCTTCATGCCAAACGACGACTCAACGCTCTGACGTTTGCCGCTAAAGCCTAGGCGTCCGATGTTAAGTGGCATGATGGTATAGTCAGCAAACCAATCATAAGTTTCTCCGGCCATCGCTGCGATCGAACCGTTAAAGCCGATGAATCCACCGCCTCTAACCCAGTCGCCTCCACCGTAAGGGCCTTTAGAAACACTCACGCCTGAGAATGTTGCGTATCCACCGCCGCGCCATTTTTTAATAAAGCCGTTACCGGCAATCAGATCATCTTCCCAATACATGCTTCCAAAACTGGTGTATCCGACATAACTACCGTGCGGTGCATCACCGAAGATAAGGCCACCGCCAAAGTCAGTTTTGATTTTGAACAAGAGCGTTCGTGAAACCTGTGCACCCAAACTATTTAAGATCCACGTTGGAAACTTACCAGACGAACTCGCTTGTTTCGTCTTGATGCTCCACCACTGAGGACCTGAGTAGATAGTGATATGATCGATTGGTTTTTGGCTGGTGACACCAGTGGCGACGTTTTTCCAGAGTGAAGGACCTTCGTCTTTCTCTGCAGGTGCTGCTTCTTGTGGTGCCTGTTCCTCTGCTTCTTCGACTTGCTCTTCTTCAGTTTCGGAATCAGGTTCCGACTTCTTTTTTGACTTCTTTGAGGATTCAGGCTTTGGTGCAGTCTTTTTTTCTTCAGGGAAACCTGGGGTGACGTTAGTATCTGGTTTAGCAGCAGGCTCAGTTGCTGGCTGGCTGGAATACAGCGGTGGTACAACGATTGGACCACTGCTTGGTCCGGCATCGACGACTTCGTTTTTGCGGTCCATACGGGCAAATTTAACCCGAGTAGCGATGGCTGGAATCTTGGCGCCGTCACCAACTTCAACAGATTGTTCTTTAATCTGTTCGGTTAGGCGAGCGACTGAAGAGAACTTTTTAACATCTAAAATTTTTGCTTTGCCGACTGGGGTCTGGGTGAACGTAAGCCAGGTCCCATTCGCTGGATGCAGGCCATTTATTTGTGAACGGATCAGATCGACGGAGTCACCTGTTGCGATACCCTGCTCGCTGCCGCCAGAAAGCGTCACGTACTGGCCTTGGATGGACGTCACCGAGACATCGACCGGAATACGGTTAAACACTCTAAACACTAAGGCTTCGACTTTTTCCGTGAGGTCTTTCTTGCTGGCTTGGAGAAACCACACTGCAGATAACGATTCTGTTTCCATCAAAAGAGTTTTTAAGTTTGGGTCAAGCAAGCGAGCGGTGATGTCTAAGGTTTCATCGCGGTTTGCAGAGACAACAGAAAGATAAGCATGTAATTCGAATTGAGTAGCGAGCTCTTGGCGGCCTTTCGTATCGCTCCACATACCAGCGACAAGGTCGTTGTTTAGGATGCGAAACCGGCGGGCATTGCGCGCGGAGTCATAGACAGCTTCCTCGAAGGCGCGCCGGCTCTGCTCAAGAGAGAAGTTAACTTCGGTTTGTTTATCCCACTGAACAGGGATCACTCCCACTTGCTGAAGCACGGGGAGTTTATTTAACTGTGCAGTCGCCGTCCCTGACCAAGTCAAAAGAACGGCCATAGCGCAGAGCCTCAGCTGATTTTTTAAAAGATCAGATTTTTTCAATTTGATGATTTGTCCCATCATAAGAAATTCTTCTCTTCACGTCTTCGATAATAGTTTCTACATGCACTGGACGTTTCCAGACACGATATAGATTTTTCAAAGTCTCTAAGGCCGTGTTGTGCTTCAGATCGGTGCCTTCGTGCAGATGGGAAATCAGCAATTCGCCTCTATTTTTAAAGTTACCATCGATAACTTTCATGATCGGTTGACCGAAGTTCGTCAACTGCGACAGCAGCGACTTCTTGATCGCTTTGAAGTCTCTGCTCGAGATGACATATTCGTTGTTACGACGATCAAAGTCGTAAATAAACATCTTGGTCTGGTGACAGAAGTCTTCGTCAAGGAATTCATCGAGAAAGGTAATGTCGTTGTGGAATTTTCTGATTTCAAAAAGCTTTTGTTTTCCAAGACCTGCTTTAGTGTCCCAGGCAGCGCGGACTTTTGGATCGTCGCAGTGCAGGTACTCAAGACCAAATTGGCCTCTGTCCCAGCGGCGTTCTACGTGCCTAAGGAGTTCTACCCCTAATTTATACGGATTGAGTCCACCTGGCTGAGATGCAACGACGCCGGCGTAGTGGTCGCAGTAGTCGACGATTTCACTTCCACTGAGAGGAGCGAGTTGAGTCATCATCTTACTGTGCCAGTAGGTTGCCCAGCCTTCATTCATGATCTTGGTTTGGGCCTGCGGAGCGAAATAATAGGACTCATCTCGAATCATATTCAAGATGCGTTTTTCCCAGTTAGCCATAGGCGCGTGATCAAGAAGAAACTTGAGAATGTCGCGCTCGGGACTGGAGGGGAACGTTTGAGTTTTCTGAGCGTTCTCAACTTGTTTCTGTTGCTGTTGCGCCATGAATTCTGCTGGATTGACGTATTTATCCATGTAGTTTTTAGAGCGAAGCTTCGGCGGATCATTCGGCCGCATCGCATCTTCGGTGCTACGAGCTTTCGGTGCTGTTTTAAACGGCGAATGGATGTCGATTAAGTTTTCAAGAGAGAGACAGGTGTCGATGAAAGTCTCGATCTCGTCTTGTCCAACTTCGTTGACTAACTTGCGTACCACGGTTGCATGGTTGGCCATCTGATTGAGCATTTTTCGGTTGGTTTTTGAGAACCAGTAATTGTTTTTGAAAAAGTCGCAGTGGCCGTACACATGGGCGATCACTGTCTTTTGATAAACGAGATCGTTTGCTCTTAAAAGATAGGCGTAGCAAGGGTCATTGTTGATGACCATCTCGTAAATAATCGAGAGGCCGTAGGTGTAGCTCTTTGATAGACGCTCGTACTCCATACCCCAGCGCCAGTGCGGGTAGCGTGTTGGAAATCCGCCGTAGGCTGCGATTTCATTTAGCTGCTTATAGTCAACCAACTCAAAAACCGTGTCGAATATGTCAAGACCAGCATCTTTTGCGACCGCGCCAAGCCGATCCGCAATCTCCTGCAGTTCTGGGGTCAGTTGGGTGTTGTAGCCCTTCATCATCTCTCTATTTTCCTTTACCCAGGAAGACTTTTATCGCGTCAACGATAGCTTCGCGGTCTTTGATCTGCGCTAACGTGATCTTGTTCGAATTCTCTCCGAAATGCTTCTGCAGATCTCTAAGAAACTGACCTGATCCGTAACGAGACTCTACCTGGCCGTAGCAAAACAGGTTTGAAGCCGGAAGTAGGGTTGTCTCGAGAAGTTTCATACATTCAGCAGTGTCGTTTCCTGACCAATTGTCACCGTCTGAGAAGTGAAATAAATAGATGTTCCATTCAGATGCTGGATAATGATCTTCGATCAGTTTAAGAGCCAAGCGGTAAGCAGAACTAATAAGTGTCCCGCCCGATTCTTTTGTCCGGTAGAACGTGTTCTGGTCCACTTCGCGGGCTGTCGCATCGTGAATGATGTAACGGCGCTCTAGACCTTCATATTGCGTGCTTAGCCAGGTATCGAGCCAGAAGCTCGTAAGCCTTACGATTTCTTTCTGCTCATCACCCATCGAACCCGAAACGTCCATCATGTAAACAATAACGGCGTTGGCTACGGGTAGATTGGTGACTTTGTAGCTACGAAAGCGTTTATCTTCTTTGATTGGAATAATGATCGGATTGTCTAGATCATAGCTTCCAGTTGAGATAGCGCGCTTGAGAGCTTCTTTGTACGTGCGCTTAAAGTGCTTAAGTGATTCCGGCCCTTGACGAAGGACACCAGTATATTTGTACTGCTTGTCTTCGATGTTCTTCTTGCCCTTGTTCTCGATATTCGGGAGTTGGAGTTCCTCGCCTAAAATCTGAGCTAACTCTTCAAGAGTGACATCGACTTCAAGAGAATGCTTGCCTTCGCCTTCACCGGCTTCGCCTTGACCTGGCTGTGGATCGCCTTGACCGACAGAGTCACCGACTTCACCTTCACCCTGGCCGACGCCACCTTGCTCACCACTACCAAATTGGAAGTGAGGAATATCAATTCGTGGCAAAGGGATCGTGACGGTTTTCTTTCCCTGGCGACCAATAAGGTCACCACTGGAAATAAAACGGCGTAACTCTTTTTTAACTTTGCCGCGAACAATTTTCCGGAACCGGTTTAAGTCCGATTCCATATGCATAGCCATTAGAAACTCCCTAAAACCTTACCACCTGAGCTAAGTCCCGCTTATTTATCTTTGTCAGACTTAGACACATCGCCTCGAGCAAAGATACTAGCTACGAATGCAAGGACGTCACTTGCGCAGATTTCACAGTAACCGTAGTTCTTGATCAGTCTGTTCTTAACAACGTCGATCTTAGCTTGCGTTTCACGGTCAACAACGTTTGAAACAAGCGTTGTGAGTTTGATCGTATCTTTTTGGTCTTCGAACATCTTGAGCTCAAGAGCGCGGTGGAGTCTCTCGTTAGTTCTGAAGTCGAAAGATTTACCGTCGAGCGCAAGAGCTCCGATGTAGTTCATGATCTCACGCCGGAAGTCGTCTTTTCTGCTTTCAGGAATGTCGATCTTCTCTTCGATTGAACGCATCAGTCTTTCATCTGGTTCTTCGTCAGCGCCAGTGAACGGATTGCGAACTTTTTCTCTCTGAACATAAGCTTTAACGTTGTCGATGTAGTTACCGCAGAGTTTGTCGATCGCCGACTCATCTGCAGAGATCGCACGCTGAACTTCGTGCTTAACCATATCTTCGTATTCGCGCTTAACATCAGAGAGCAGCTCTTTGTAGTGCTTGCGGACTTCGTCGTTATTGATCAGTGAGTGACCCTTTAGGCCAGACTCAAGCTCGTTAAGAACGATGAACGGGTTGATACAACCCGCACCTTTATCAAGAACGAGTGCGTTTGAGATTTTATCTTGGATGTAACGAGGGCTGACCCCGTCCATTCCTTCACGCTTAGCTTCTTTGCGGAGTTCCTTGATGTTGTCTTCTGTGAACTGCTGAGAAGTCTTGCCGTTGTAGAGTTTTAGTTTTTGCAAAAGTGTTAGATTTGCTTTTTTAGGCTCTTCAAGGCGCGTCAGGATCGACCACATCGCTGCCATCTCTAGGGTATGCGGTGCGATATGAATGTGTGGTACTGATACCGAGTTAAAATCTTTCTCGTAGATCTTGATCTCTTCTTTGAGCTTAGTGATGTATGGCACGTCGATTTTGATCGTTCTATCTCGAAGTGCTTCCATGAACTCGTTGCCAAGAAGTTTTCTAAATTCTGGTTCGTTCGTGTGGCCGATAATGACCTCGTCGATGTCACACTGAGCAAATTTCTTAGGTTTGATCTTGTGTTCCTGACTGGCAGTCAAAAGGTCGTAAAGGAACGCAACGTCGAGTTTAAGTACCTCGATGAATTCGATGATACCTCGGTTTGCGACGTTGAATTCACCGTCAAAGTTGAACGCTCTCGGGTCAGAGTCTGAACCGTAGATGGCAATTTTCCGGTAATTAATGTCACCAGTGAGTTCTGTTGAGTCCTGGTTTTTTTCGTCTTTCGGTTGGTATGTGCCAATTCCCACGCGGTCACGTTCAGATAGAACCAAACGGCGTACTTGGATGTGATTTGAGATAACTTTATCCCAGCTGCCTTTGTAATGCTCCATCAGTGCCCGGTACACGAAGCGGCAGGCCGGACAGGTATCACCTTCGATGTGAACGCTTTTACCGCGGTCACGGTTTTGATTGAGCTGAGTAAGAACGGTTTCGCGCTGCTCAAATGGAATAAGGTGGAGCGGTTCTTCGTGCACAGGGCACGGCATGACGTCTTCCATCTCAAGGATGTCAGCTAGATTATTCCATGTGTAGGTGTAGAGCGCGCCATCTGGAGTTTTCGAGTAGCGCTCTAGACCTTTTTTGAGAAGGCGAGCAATCGTTGATTTAGAAGATCCTACTGGTCCGTGTAGAAGAATAACTCTTTTTTCAGGGCCGTAGCGTTGGGCAGCAGCTTTGAACACGTTTACAAGCTTCTGCAAGTGGACGTCGAGACCGAAGATCGCGTCTTTGCCGTTATCATGAGGGTCGTCGAAGAAGTTGTAGTGTGTGATTTCTTTTTTATATTCAATATAGTTTTTGCTGCCGTAGGTCATGATCATGTCATAAACACGCTGAAATGCGGTTCGAGCAACTTCTGGTCTTTCCAGAACGACATTTAGATAGTCGCGGAAAGAACCTTGCCAGTTCAAATCAGCAAACTCTTTGCCGAACTCTTTGCTGTTTATCAGATCAAACAGCCGCTGTGCATCCATTGGGAACTCCTTTTCCAAAAATATGTTCTGCGCGAATTTCAGATGCGAAAGTGCACTACGATTTGTGAACACTCAGTATATACGAGCCTTATGTAGACCCATAGTTACCTTGAAACGAATTGGTAGTTACAAAGATGTATCTTTGTAGTGATCAGTCCGATCACACCAAACGCCGTTTTGATTGAACCAAATACTGCTTTAATTATACAGGATTCAGCCAATTTAACGGCCAAAAATCGAATCCCCGCGCTGCGATTTATTCTTCGTAGCGCGGGGGTCTCATTTGGTACATTTAACAATTCAGGAAGGTAACCTAGTTTTAACAAGGAATTCGTTGATGAAGGGTTCGATGTTGCCGTCTAGAAAACCGGCGGAGTCGGAAGTCTCAATTTCGGTGCGGTGATCCTTAACAAGCTGGTATGGATGAAGGACGTAGCTTCTAATCTGACTGCCCCAACTGTTGTCAGACTTGGTTGCTTCAAGAGCAGATGCAGTCTTGCGGCGTTCTTCGAGTTCTCTCTCATAAAGTGCACTGCGCAAGAGTTTCATCGATGTTTCTTTGTTTTGATGCTGAGATCTTTGGTTCTGACTCTGCACAATAATACCGCTGGGTGCATGTGTAATACGGACAGCGGAGTCGGTTTTGTTAACGTGCTGACCACCGGATCCAGACGCGCGGAAGGTGTCTATTTTTAAATCAGCTGGATTGATCTCGATAACAATGCTGTCATCGACAACGGGTGTGACGAAAACAGATGAGAACGACGTATGGCGCCTTGCGTTTGAGTCGAATGGACTGATCCGTACAAGGCGATGCACCCCTGACTCTGCTTTAAGCAAGCCGTAAGCGTAGGCACCCTTTACACCGATGGTTACACTCTTGATACCCGCACCTTCGCCGTCGAGGATGTCGATGATTTCAGATTCCCAACCTTTGCGCTCACAGTAGCGTAAGTATTGACGCATGAGCATAGAGGACCAATCGCAAGATTCTGTACCACCCGCGCCGGCGTTGATTGTGAGAATGGCGTCGTTAAGATCGGTCTCGCCGCCTAAGAGACTTTGCACTTCAAGAGCCTTCAGCTCATTTTGGAGGCCGATGAGCAGTGCTTCTGCTTCTGCAATATAAGCATCTTCACCTTCAGCAGCTAATTCTAGCGCTGCGTCTAGGTCTTCGGTAACAGATGTGAGTTTTTTTGCTCGGCTGATCGCGACTTCAAGAACTTTCTTTTCTTTGAGGATCGGCGCAGACTTTTCTGGATTGCTCCAAAAATTTGGATCGGATTCGATTTGGTCCGCTAGTCTGGCGAGCTGTTGCTCTTTGCCAGGGATGTCAAAGAAACCCCCATACGCGGGTGTATTTTTCTTTAGCTCTCTTCGTCTCATTTGAGATTGATTGATAATCCATTTCCATCCCCCGAAAAACCGAATCTATTGTGTAATCTTATAGCTTTAGAATTTGACTCTGTAAAAACAGAGTCCGTACCATAATCATATGATGGTTATTAGACAAGCAAAAGCTGCCCTAAGGATATATGACTAAACTTCGGTGGATTTTAAAAATCCATTGTAAATACATCTCATTACTCGCAGCGCGGGAGCACGCGAGAGTCGTAAAGCGTGGTTTGATGTCTCATCCAGGCTCCCGAAATCTACCCTGAAAAGTTTCCAGTTTTATTGAACCCCATGGGAACAGATCAAACAGTGGACGTAACGAAGCCGCTCCAAATCAACCGGATTGAGAGTCCGACAAGAATGATCGTGATCAACGTGCGAAATAATTTTTGCGGAATTTTGTCTAAGACTTTTGTGCCGACATACGTTCCAGCATAGGTTGCAACAACACAACCCGCTATCAAATAAATCCAAGGAGCCAATGAGAATCCAAGCATAGTAAAAACAATGATCTTGGCGACGTGAACCACGCTTTGCAGCATCGCTTGGGTCGCGACCATCGGTTTTCTTTCTAAGTTTTCTGCGAATAGCAAAGAACCCACTAGAGTGCCAACCGCTCCCATGAATAATCCGACCGAACTGACAAGAAAACCGATTGCCAGCCATTTATACTTGAATTTGATGTTAGCTTTAAACTTTGGAACAAAAGTCACAAATAGAATAAAAAATCCAAGGCAGACATTGAAAACATTTTCGGGAATCTGGATCAGATAAAAATATCCTACAATGCCGCCTATGATGGTGCCGATGATCGACTCCCGGCAAATCAGCCATGAGATGTGTGGTCGTAACATCCACGCACGAGAGCTGTTGGAAATCAGTTGAATGAAACCATGAATGGGAATGACCGCGTCCATGCGCATGAACTGCGCAAGCACCGCGAGGAGGATCGTTCCCCCAAGAAAGCCGAAGGTAGCCGAGACAATTGCAGTCACGAAGCAGGTGAAGTAAATCAGTATGAAATATGTCTGGAAAATGATCACGTATTCCTCGGCCCCAATGGCCTCATTTTAGATTGAATGGAAGTTCAATTTCCATTTCCTAGAAAAAACTAAATCAATCTTATAATTTTAAAACCTTATAATTTGACACTGTAGAATCTAAGAACGTACCCTTTCAAAGGATGGTTACTAGACAAGCACCCGCCTACGCCGAGGCTTCGGCGGGTTGAAACCCGAGGTATATGCCGTGATACTACTAACAAGACTGGATAAATCTAGAGTTCTTGTGAATATTGAGACGGTGAAACTCTTCGAATGCACACCTGATACTGTGGTGATCTTCTTAAACGGCGACAGCATGATTGTGACCGAGTCTCTAGAAGAAGTCGAAGCCCGCGTGATAGAATATAAACGTAAAGTCCTTACATCTCTAAAAACATCTAACTGACAACATCCGTTGTTTAGGTTCCGATTCAACTTAAAGGCCATTTTTTTTTGCCTTTTTGATGCCGTAAACATTTCACTTTTAGCGGAGTTATCCAGGATGGATATAACGAGTTTACTTGGCCCAGTGATTGCGCTTGTGGCGATCATCGGCGGAATGATCATGGAAGGTGGGCACATTGGCTCAGTTATTCAGTTTACGGCAGCAATTATCGTGGGTGGTGGTACGTTAGGCTCAATTATGGTGGCTTACCCACTTAGTGATCTGATCGCTTCGGTCAAAGCACTAGGAACATTTCTAAAAAATCCAACAGCTGATCCGGACGAAATTTTAAAAGACATTTTAGATCTTGCGCAAACTGCTCGTAAAGAATCGATCCTTGCATTAGAGAAAAAGCGTGAAGGCATTAAATTTGAACCACTGGCGAAGGCGATCAAACTCGCAGTCGATGGAACGGATCCTAATGTTATTCGCGATACACTTGAGACTGAGGCGCATATCGTTTTTGAAGAACAAGAAGTAGCCGTTCACTTCTGGGAAGACTTGGGTGCGATTGCACCAACGATCGGAATTCTCGGTGCGGTACTTGGTCTGATTCACGTTATGGAGAACTTAAACAATCCTGACGCGATCGGTCCTGGTATTGCGATTGCGTTCGTTGCGACGCTATACGGAGTAGGATCGGCTAACATTTTCTTCCTGCCGATCGGAAAGAAGATCAAACGCAAAGCCGTTATCGAAGGTCACGCACGAGCGATGGTTACGATTGGGGTTGAAGGAATTCTCTCCGGTATGAACCCAAAAGTTATTGAAGAGAAACTAGCGGTATTCTGTCACGGCAAAAAATCCGAAGAATAAGGTAACAGACCTTAATGGGTATCAAAGCAAAGTGTCCTGCATTTGAAAACCACGAACGATGGCTTGTGAGTTACGCCGACATGGTGACGCTCCTCTTTGCCGTATTCGTGGTTTTGTACGCAATTCAGATCGCAGGCCAAAAAAACCTC